>NZ_JANHAW010000001.1:1200000-1510094 GCF_024464595.1 Halobellus litoreus
GAAGATACTTCCCGCTCGCTCGGGAATCAAGCGGTATGAGTCAGTTTACTGTGAGCGGCCGGTTCCAGAGCCGCGATGGGTTCAGCGAGTTCACAACGAGCGTGGAGGCGCCCAACGAGGACGTCGCCCGCGAACGCGTGTACGCGAACATCGGCAGCCAACACGGTCTGAAGCGCACGCAGATCGAGCTCGGCGAGGTCGCCGAGGCCGAGGAGGCCGCAGCATGATGGGTGGCGGTCAGCAGCAACTCCAGCAGCTCTCCCAGGAACTGCAGGCCATCGACGAGGAGATCGAAGAGCTGGAGTCTCAGGTCGACGACCTCCAGACCGAACAGACCGAGATCGACGAGGCGATCGAGGCGATTCAGACCCTCGAAAGCGGCTCGACGGTTCAGGTCCCGCTCGGCGGCGGCGCCTACGTCCGCGCGGAGGTCCAGGACATCGACGAGGTCATCGTCGGTCTCGGCGGCGACTTCGCGGCCGAGCAGTCCGCCGACGACGCGGTCGACGCCCTTCGCACGAAGCAGGACGCGCTGGACGACCGCATCGACGAGGTCCGCGAGGACATCGCCGAACTCGAATCCGAGAGCTCGGAGCTCGAACAGCAGGCCCAGCAGATGCAACAGCAGATGCAGCAGCAGCAGATGCAGCAGATGCAGCAGATGGACGAAGGCGGCGACGAGTAAGTCGACCGCGGTAGCACGTTCAGGCGGAGCCGACACCAATGTTTGACGGACTAAAGAAGAAACTCGACAGCTTCCGTGAGGACGTCGAGGAGACGGCCGAGGAAAAGGAACTGGACGCGGCCGACGCCGACCTCGACGACTCCGAGCCGGCGCCGTCCGGCGAGAACGAGCCCTCCGAGACGACGAGCGACGGGACTGAAACCGCGTCCGAAGCCGAGCCGTCGATCGACACAGGGGCCGCGGACGACGATACAGAAGCTGCTGACGACGCCGAGGCGGGCGACGGCACGGAAGCGAACGCCGGCCCCGACGAAGCCGGCGTCGAGGAGCGCCCCGACACGCGCGACGGTGACGGCGACGAGCCCGCGTCGCTGGCGTCCGAGGAGGCCGCCGCCGCCCTGCAGGAGGACGCGGCGGAGGACTCGGGACCGGGCCGGCTCAAACGCGCGGCGGCGTTCGCCACGGGCAAGATCATCATCGAGGAGGAGGACCTCGAAGACCCCCTCTGGGAACTCGAGATGGCGCTGCTCGAGAGCGACGTGGAGATGAACGTCGCCGAGGAGATCCTCGACACGATCCGCGAGAAGATGATCGGCGAGACGCGCGCGCAGGTCGAGACGACGGGCGAACTCGTCGAGACGGCGCTGCACGACGCGCTCTACGAGGTCATCAGCGTCGGCCAGTTCGACTTCGACGGGCGCGTCGCCGAGAGCGAGAAGCCCGTGACGATCGTGTTCACCGGCGTCAACGGCGTCGGGAAGACGACGAGCATCGCGAAGATGGCGCGGTACTTCGAGAACCAGGGGCTGTCCGTCGTGATGGCGAACGGCGACACGTACCGCGCCGGGGCGAACGAGCAGATCCAAAAGCACGCCGAGAACCTCGACACGAAGCTCATTACTCACGAGCAGGGCGGCGATCCCGCGGCCGTGCTCTACGACGCCGTCGAGTACGCGGAGGCGCACGACGTCGACGTCGTCCTCGGCGACACCGCGGGGCGGCTCCACACCTCCAACGACCTGATGGCCCAGTTGGAGAAGATCGACCGCGTCGTCGACCCCGACATGACGCTGTTCGTCGACGAGGCCGTCGCGGGCCAGGACGCCGTCGAGCGCGCGAAGAAGTTCAACGACGCCGCCGAGATCGACGGGGCCGTTCTCACGAAGGCCGACGCCGACTCCAACGGCGGCGCGGCCATCTCGATCGCCTACGTGACGGGCAAGCCGATCCTCTTCTTAGGAACCGGCCAGGGCTACGACGACATCGAACGGTTCGATCCCGAGCGGATGGTCGACCGGCTGGTCGGCGAGGAGTCGTAGCCGCTCGGTCGCCGGTCACCGTTCTGCCGGTGGCCGCTGTACCGCCTCCGCGATTGCAGCGTCCAAAGAGAGTTCCATCGAGAGGCCCATCCCCTTCCGTTCGGTGACCTCGAAGTCGACGTTCCGGTAGACGGAGATGGCGCGGCGGTTCTCCTTCGCGACGTCCAGTTGAAGCGCGTCGTGGCCTCTGTCAGCGGCTGACGCGATGAGGTGTCTGATCAGTTCGGAGCCGACTCCGCGGTTCTGATAGTCGTCGTGCACGAAGATCACGAACTGGGGGTCTTCGGCCGTGGCCGGGACGACGCCGACGTGTCCGACGACGCGGTCGTCGTCGACGGCGACCAGGTTCCAGCCGTCCTCGGTGAAGTTGGTCAGCCACTGTTCGAGCCGCTCTCGACTCGCCGGCGGCAGTCCCATCGTGCGGTTCGTCGGATCGAGATCTTCGTACATCCGCACGACAGCGTCGAACTCTTGCTCCTCGTAGCGTCGAACGAGTAACGGAGTTTCCTCCCCGTCGACGAACCGGGGGCATCGCGGCGGACAGAACGGCGTTCCGGTGCACTCAGAGGGGTTCCAATAGTCACATCGACTGTCGGAGTCGTCCATACCGATCCCTCCGTCACGACGCCCCGCGAGAGCGTTCTCGTCTCCGCTCAGTCCCGCGTAGAGCGAGCGGAGGCGGAGAGAAAGTGCGGGAGCGTCGACGCGTCCTGCTAGCGTCGAGAGGCGAGTCCTCGACGGCGTGGTCACACGAGACAGGCGAGTGGGTCGCTGTCATATCCCGAGCGTACGTGCCCTGGGAACAATTATCTTCCCTCGAAACCGTTCGCGATCAGTCGATGGCCAGCGCCAGTCCCAGCGTGATCATCGCGCCGCCGCCGAGCCAACTCAGCCGCGAGGTCGTCGTCGCCGAGGCGAGCGCGTCTCCGACCCGTCCGGACGCGACGGCGACGCCCGAGAGGTACACCGCCGTCAGCGCGGCGTACGTCGCCCCGAGAAGCAGCATCCGCGGAGCGGCGTCGGGACCGGAGCCGGCGAAGCCGGGGAGAAACGCGAGGAAGAACAGCGCCACCTTCGGGTTGAGCGCGTTGACGAGGACGCCGCGGCGGAAACTCCCCGTCGCGTTCGCGGCCGTCCCGTCCGCGTCCCCGGCCGAACCGAACTCGTCGTTCCTGATCGCCTGCACGCCGAGGTAGACGAGGTAGACCGCGCCGGCGTACTTGACGATCCGATACGCGGCCGGGGCGGCGCGAAGGAGCGCGGCGAGCCCCAGCGTCGCCGCCGCGGTGTGGAAGAGGACGCCGGTGGACACGCCGAACGCCGAGCGGACGCCGGCGTCGCGGCTCTGAATCCCCCGCGCGAGGACGTACATCGTGTCCGGACCGGGCGTGAGGATGAGCGCGACGGCGGCGGCGCAGAAAGCGAGGTACGTCGGGAGGTCGGGAACGACGGAGACGAGGTCGAGGACGAGCGACACGGGAGACCGATCGTCGGCGTCGCAGAAAAAGCCTTTACCCGTGTGGTGGCGTAGAGAGCGGTAATGGTACTCGATAATCTCGGGAGTTCCCTCCGCAGCAGTCTCGACAAGCTGCAGGGGAAGTCCCGCCTCGACGAGGAGGACGTCGAGGAGATCGTCAAGGAGATCCAGCGCTCGCTGCTCTCCGCCGACGTCGAAGTCGGTCTCGTGATGGACCTCTCCTCGTCGATCGAAGAGCGCGCGACAGAGGAGGAACCGCCCGCCGGTACGTCCGCCCGGGATCACGTCCTCAGAATCGTCTACGAGGAACTCGTCGACCTCGTCGGCGAGTCGACGGACCTCCCGCTGGAGTCTCAGACCATCCTCCTCGCCGGGCTCCAGGGATCGGGCAAGACCACGAGCGCCGCGAAGATGGCGTGGTGGTTCTCGAAGAAGGGGCTCCGCCCGGCCGTCATCCAGACCGACACGTTCCGCCCGGGCGCGTACGACCAGGCCAAGCAGATGTGCGAGCGCGCCGAGGTGGACTTCTACGGCGACCCCGACGAGTCCGACCCGGTCACGATCGCCCGCGACGGCCTCGAGGCTACCGAGGACGCCGACGTTCACATCGTCGACACCGCCGGCCGGCACGCGCTCGAAGACGACCTGATCGCCGAGATCGAAGAGATCGAATCGGTCGTCGACCCCGACCGCTCGCTGCTCGTCCTCGACGCCGCGATCGGCCAGGGCGCGAAGGAGCAGGCCCGCGAGTTCGACGACGCGATCGGCATCGGCGGCGTCGTCGTCACCAAACTCGACGGGACGGCGAAGGGCGGGGGCGCGCTGACCGCCGTCAACGAGACCGGCTCCTCGATCGCCTTCCTGGGGACCGGCGAGACGGTCCAGGACATCGAACGCTTCGAGCCCAACGGCTTCATCTCCCGGCTGCTCGGGATGGGCGACCTCAAACAGCTATCGGAGCGCGTCGAGCGCGCGATGGCCGAGACCGAGGAGGAGGAGGACGACTGGGACCCCGAGGACATCATGGAGGGGTCGTTCACCCTCAAAGATATGCAGAAGCAGATGGAGGCGATGAACCGGATGGGGCCGCTCGATCAGGTCCTCGATATGATCCCTGGGCTCGGCGGCGGTTTCAAGGATCAGCTCCCGGACGACGCGATGGACGTCACCCAGGACCGGATGCGCGCCTTCGACGTCATTATGGACTCGATGACCGACGACGAACTGGAGAACCCCCGCTCGATCGGCGCGTCCCGGACCCGCCGGATCGCCCGCGGCTCCGGGAAGGACGAGGAGACCGTCCGCGAACTCCTCGAACAGCACAAGATGATGGAACAGACCATCCAGCAGTTCCAGGGGATGGGCGACGGCGATATGCAGCGGATGATGAAGAAGCTCCAGAACCAGGGCGGCGGAGGCGGCGGAATGGGCGGTCTCGGCGGTGGCGGAGGCGGCGGTCTCGGGCCGTTCGGATAGCGCTCTGATATCGGGGTCGCCGGCCGCGACGCGTTCGATGTGGGTCGCGACGCCTTCGACATCGGCTGCAACACGTTCGACACCGGCCGCGACGCGTTCGACGGTGGTCACAACGCGTTCGATGTCGGCCGCGACACGTCCGATTTTTGACCCCCGCGCCCGTCGGGCGTCGTATGACCGTCCGGGAGGTGGCTCGCGAGGCCTACCGCGAGGCGCTCCCAGCGCTCGCTGCGAGCCTCGTCGGCGGCCTTTTCGCGGGCGTCGTCCTCAGCGGGATGCGGGCCGAACTCCGCGCAGTCCCCGGACTGCTCGTCCTCGTGCCGGCGCTGCTGGCGACCCGCGGCAACGTCTACGGCTCCCTCGGCGCGCGCATCTCGACCGCGCTCCACCAGGGGCTCGTCGAACCCCGAGTGCGCGGCGGCGACGAGCGCCTCCGCGCGGCGGTGGCTGCGGCCCTCGCGAACGGCCTGCTCGTGTCGTCGTTCGCGGCGGTAGCGGTGTTCGCGATCCTCACCGTACTCGGCGACTCCGTCGCCCCGCTCCCCGTGCTCGTCGCGACCGCGCTCCTCTCGGGGTTCCTCTCCGGCGTCGCGCTCGCGGGCGTCGTCGTCACCGCCGTCTTCGCCGGCTACCGCCGCGGGCGCGACCCCGACACGCTCGTGGGGCCGCTCGTGACGACGACGGGGGACCTCTTCGGGATGCTCTTCCTGCTCGTGGCGGTCAGGCTGGTCCTGTTCGCCGCCGGGGTGGTCTGAGTGTCGACCGACTGGACCGTCCGGGCGATCACGCGCGCGATGCTTCCGGTGCTTCTCGCGCTGACGATCGTCGAGGTCGGCAGCGGACTCGTGCTCGGTCAGTTCGAGGCGCAACTCCTGCAGTATCCGACGCTGCTCGCGCTCGTTCCCGTGACGATCGGCACGGCCGGGAACCTCGGGAGCATCCTCGCGGCGCGGCTCTCCACGTCGTTTCACCTCGGGACGCTCTCGTTCGATCCGACCGACGAACACCTCGCCGGCAACGCCGTCGCGACGCTCGCACTCGCGGTGTCGATCTTTCCGCTCGTCGGGATCGGCGCGTGGGGGCTCACGGCGGTGTTCAGCGGCGTCCGACTCGGCCCCGGGACCGTGCTCGCCGTCGCCCTCACCTCGGGCATCGCGCTCGCGGTGCTCGCGGTCGCGGTGACGCTCTCGGTCACGTACGTCGCGTACCGCCTCAGCCTCGATCCCGACGACGTCGTCATCCCGGTCGTCACCAACACGTGCGACGTGCTCGGCGTGGTCGTGCTGTTCGCGACCGTGCAGGTGCTCCTGTGAGGTGAGACCGGAGGTAGAAGTGGAACCGGACCGGGGTCAACCCGGAACCCACCCGGGACCGCGTCGGCGCGACGTTCTGTGACGCCGCAACCGACGCCGATTAGTCGGCCGCGCGCCAAGCGACGAGCGTGCAACCCGCAGGGATCGTCGAGTCCGTCTGGCCCGTGCTCGTCGAAGTCGCCCCGCGAGTCGCCCGCATCGCCGTCTTCATCGCGGTCGGGGTCTTTCTCGCGAACGTCGCCGTCGGCTTCGGCCTCGTCGAGAAGATCGCCGCGTTCTCGAAGTATCTCACCCGACCGGCGAACCTGCCCGACGAAGTCGGGACCGCCATCGTCACGACCGCGGCGTCGACGACCGCGGGCTACGGGATGCTCGCGGACTTCCGGGAGTCCGGCCGGCTCGACGACGTCGAGACGCTCGTCGCCGTCACGATGAACACGTTCTTCGGCTTCGTCCAGCACATCTTCACCTTCTATGCGCCGGTGTTGATCCCGATCCTCGGCCTCGAAGTCGGCCTGCTCTACGTCGGCGCGCGCGCCGCCGTCGCGCTCGGGATCACGTTCGCGGGAGTGCTCGGCGGCGCGGTGCTGCTCTCAAGCGCTCGTGCGCCCGCCACGTCCCGCTCGGCCGGTTCCGAGAGCGCGACCGACGGCGGACTGGCAGCCGATGGGGCGGCAGCCGAACGCGGCGATCTCACGACCGCCGCCGACATCGACGACGACGAACCGCCGCTGGAGGTCCTCCGGACCGCCGGCGAGAAGACCTGGCCGAAACTGAAGCGGATCGTCCCGCGCCTGGCGGTCGTCTACGTGCTCGTCACGCTCTTGGTCCGGACGCAGGACCTGGAGTCGGCCACGGCGATCGCCGAGCCGCTGACGACGCTACTCGGCCTCCCGGCGGCGTCGCTGTTCGTCGTCGGCGTGTTCGCGTTCGACACCACCACCGGCGCGGCGACCATCGCGCCGATGATCGGATCGACGTTCACCCCGCGGACCGCCGTGGCTACGATGCTCCTGGGCGGCATCGTCTCCTTCGCAGTCTCGACGTTCAAACGCTCGATTCCCTTCCAGTACGGCATCTGGGGCCCGAAGTTCGGTTCGAAGGTGATCCTCGTCAACACGGCGCTGAAAATCGTCTTCATCGCGGCGGCGCTGGCCCTGCTCCTCGCGCCGGTGTGAACGTCGCCGCCGAGCCGCGCGTTTCCCGCGTCGGGATCGGCCGGCTACTACGCTCGCTCGTCGAGCTCGGCTGATCGCTACGCTCGCTCGTCGAACTCGGCTGATCGCTACGCTCGCTCGTCGAACTCGGCTGATCGCTACGCTCGCTCGTCTGGATCGACCGGCCGCCCGTCCTCCGTCGGCGGCGCGACGTGGTCGATGTACGACTCGACGTCGGGTTCGTTGACGGTGACGTGCACGTGGATGTCGCCGAGTTCGTCGGGGTTGCCCACGGCGAAGTTGATCACGCCCTTGAACGCCGCCTGCTTCTTCAGCGCGAAGGAGAACCCCTCGTCGTCGGCGCGTTTGAAGAACTCCGTGCGGGCAGTCTCGAGGATTTCCTGCTCGTGGAGGCGTTCGGAGAACCGTTCCAGAGAGTGCGTTTCACCCACGAGCTCGCCCGGTCGGTGCTCGAACTCGACGTTCGGAAAGAGGCTTCTCACGGCGTCTTCGACCCGGTCCGTCACCTCGGTGTCGCGGACCGGCGCGACGATCCGCGCGTCGATGCGGTAGATCATCGCGACTCACCGGGGTCGGCCGCGGCTCTCGATTCGACATCCTCGCCGTTCGTGTCGACGACGCGAACGTACTCGTCGTCGGCGAGCGATTCGAAGTCGGCGTCGAGGATCGCCCGGATGCGCCCGCGGAACGCCGACAGCGAGTCGGTGTTCTCGACGACGACGTCCGCGCGCTCCATCACCTCGCCCATCCCGAAGCCGAGTTCGCGCTCCTCGCGCTCGCGAAGCGCCTCTCTATCGACGTCGGAGTCGTCGCGGTCGCGTTCGAGCAGGCGGTCGGCGCGCGTCTCGAACGGGGCTTCGATGCTCACGAGCAGGAAGTCCTCGCCGAACGCCGCGCGAAAGCGGTCGAGTTCGACGTCCGAGCGTAGGCCGTCGACGAGTACGACGTCGCTCGTCTCCAGTTCCGACTCGATCAGCGGGAGCGACCGCTCGGCGATGGCCGCGGGGCCGTCCTCCTCGCGCAGCGTTCGCGCCATCTCGCCGTGGTGTTCGGCGGGGTCGAAGCCGCGGTCGCGGCAGGCTTTCCGGATCACGTCGCCCATCGTGACGACCGGAACGTCCGCCTCGCGGGCGACGGCGGCGGCCTCGCCCTTGCCGCTGCCGGGCAGTCCGACGGTACCGATGACCTTCATTACGCGTCGATTCACGGCACCCGACCTTACGCGTTGCGCTCGGCGGAGCGGACGCACCGGGGCGCTCTCGACGCCGAACCCGTACTCCTTTTTACCCGCGACCGATTTGACTGCCACGAGGGCGCGTAGCTCAGTCGGACAGAGCGTCGGACTTCTAATCCGATGGTCGCGGGTTCGAATCCCGTCGCGCTCGTGAAGATCGCCGAGCGAAGCGAGGCGTATCTGAACGCACCGGGCGGGATTCGAATCAGAGAGCGAACAGAGTGAGCGACCGTGGTCCGAATCCCGTCGCGCTCGTGAAATCGAAGATTTCACTCGCGCGACGACTCCCCGCTCGCGTTGCTCGCGGGGATCCCGTCGCGCCGCGAGATCAACGAGTGAAGCGAGGCGTATCTGAACGCACCGTGCGGGATTCGGATCAGGGAGATCACGCGCAGCGGAGCGAGCACGTCCGACCGCGGGTCGAACCCCGCCGTGCTCGTGAAATTGCGGTCTGACTCGTGCGAGGACGGCTCACACTTCCGAAGCGTTTAATCGAACTCCGACGCCTTCTCTACTCGATATGACGAAAGTCAGCGTGGTCGGTGCCGCCGGAACGGTCGGTGCCGCCGCCGGGTACAACCTCGCGCTCCGGGACGTCGTGGACGAACTCGTCTTCGTCGACATCCCCGAGAAGGAGGACGAGACGGTCGGACAGGCTGCGGACGCGAACCACGGCGTCGCCTACGACTCCAACACCGAGGTCGTCCAGGGGGGCTACGAGGACACCGCCGGATCGGACGTCGTCGTCATCACCGCGGGCATTCCGCGTCAGCCCGGACAGACGCGGATCGACCTCGCGGGCGACAACGCGCCGATTATGGAGGACATCGGCTCCTCGCTCGCCGAGCACAACGACGACTTCGTCTCAGTCACCACCTCGAACCCCGTCGACCTGCTGAACCGGCACCTCTACGAGTCGGGCGACCGCGACCGCCACAAGGTGATCGGCTTCGGCGGCCGCCTCGACTCCGCGCGCTTCCGCTACGTGCTCAGCCAGCGCTTCGACGCGCCGGTGAAGAACGTCGAGGCGACGATTCTCGGCGAGCACGGCGATGCGCAGGTTCCAGTCTTCTCAAAGGTTCGCGTCGACGGCGCGGACCCCGAGTTCTCGGGCGACGAGCGCGAAGAGATCCTCGGCGACCTCCAAGAGTCGGCGATGGACGTCATCGAGCGGAAGGGCGCGACGCAGTGGGGGCCCGCAACGGGCGTCGCCCACACCGTCGAGGCCATCCTCCGCGACACCGGCGAGGTGCTTCCGGGATCGATCGCCCTCGACGGCGAGTTCGGGTACAAGGACACCGCCTTCGGCGTCCCGCTGGAACTCGGCTCCGACGGCGCCGAGGAAGTCGTCGAGTGGGACCTCGACGAGTACGAGCGGGAACTGATGGACGATGCGGCCGAGAAACTGTCCGAGCAGTACGAGAAGATCGCCTGAGCGGACAGACCGCCAACGGCGAGGCTGCCGTTCTCTCCGCGACGCCGCGGCTGTTCGGCTATCGAGGAGACCAACTGAAAAAACGCGACGTCACCTCGTCCGCGCCGGTGACAGGTACATAGGGCGAAACCGTCGGTTAGGCGGTCGTCGTGCGGAGGTGGGAGACGTACGACGCCAGGTCGGTCGTGGTCACCATTCCGATGACGGCACCGTCGTCGTCGACGACCGGGACGTGGTGAATGCCGTGTTCGATCATCGATTCGGCGACCTGTGCGATCGGGACCTGCGCGGTCGTCGTCACCGCCGTGTCGGACATGTACGCCGAGACGGGCGTCCGGTCCTTCGGTTTCCGCTCGGCGACGATCTTCACGAAGTCGGTGTTGGTGAGGATGCCGACGAGCTGGCCGTCGTCGACGACGACGACCGATCCGATCTCCTCGTCCAGCATCTTCTGTGCGGCGTCCTCGACCAGCGTGTCGGGCGAGACGGTGTGCACGGGCGAGGACATCACGCGTGCGACGAAAATGTCGTCCATAGTACGCCGTGGGGGAGTATCTACCATTAAGGATTCGGCTCGCGGTGGACGAGAATTCGGACCGACTGCCGCACGGCGACCGCTTCCTCGCGTACGTTTATATACGATCGAGGGGCCAGACGCCGCATAACGTAACAGTTGCCCCCGCGTCGAACGCGGTCGTTCGGCACGACGACGCGGGGAGTTGTGGCAGTAGTCGTGCCGACAGTCAGCCACTCGTGCGCGTCCGAACCGCCGGTCAGCGTGTCATCCGTGCTCGACGCCGCCGTCACAGTCGTTCCTGAAGCGTCCGCGCCGTTCCCTCGCCGACGCCCGGCACGTCTGTCAGGTCCGCTGTCGACGCGTCGCGGACGTTCTCGACGCTCCCGAACCGTCGGAGGAGCGCACGTCGAGTCTGTTCGCCGACGCCCGGCACGTCTTCCAGGACCGTTCGCACGTCGTCGCGAAGGGTCTGGTGGTACTGGACGGCGAACCGGTGCGCCTCGTCGCGGACGCGCTGGAGGACGTGCAGCGCCGGCTCGTCGCTGTCCCAGTCGTGAACGCCGTCGGGCGTGATCACGAGTTCCCGCTCCTTCGCGAGCGCGACGGCGGGGACGCTCCAGCCAGTCTCCGCGAGCGCGTCCCGCGCGGCGCCGAGTTGCCCCTCGCCGCCGTCGATCAGCAGCAGGTCGGGGTCCGGCCTGTCGTCGCGGCCCGCGACCGCGCGCTCGGCCCGCCAGCGGACGAGCTCGCGCATCCGCGCGTAGTCGTCGTTGCCGTCGGCGAGTCGCTTCCGGCGGTAGTCGGATTTCTCCGCCGACCCGTCGACGAAGCAGACGTCGCTCCCGACAACGGCCGTGCCGCCGGCGTGACTCACGTCGAAGCCCTCGATTCGCGTGATCGATGACAGTCCGAGCGCCTCCGCGAGCGCGCTCAGTCCGTCGCCTCGGCCGGGTCCGCTCCGGGCGTTCTTGAGCGCGAGGTCGACGAGTTTCGACTCTCGACCGGCACCGGGCACGCGGACGTCGACGCCCTCGGCGTTCAGCCACGCGAGGACGTCCTTGTCGTCGGGGCGCTCCGAACAGAGGATCGCGTCCGGGAGGTCGCGCTCGGCGTAGTACTGCGTGAGAAACGCCGTGAGCACCGCGGCCGAGCGCTCGCCGCCGTCGGGCGCGTCGAGGCGGTGGCGCGAACGGTCGACGAGCTGTCCGCGTTCGCTGTGCAGCCGCGCCACCGTCGCGCCGTCGCCCTCGACCGCGACGCCGAGAACGTCGACCGCGCGTTCGTCGGACTGCGCGGAGACGGCCTCCTCGCCTTCCCCGTGAAACGACTCGACGGCGTCGAGGCGGTCGCGGAGGTTCGCGGCGCGCTCGAACTGTTCGGACTCCGCGGCCGTCTCCATCTCCCGACGAAGCGGATCGGCCAGGACGCCCGTCTCGCCCTCGAAGAATCGGACGACCGACTCGACGTCGTCGCGATACGCGTCGGCGTCGATCTCGCCGGTACAGGGCGCGGTGCACAGCCCCATCTCGTAATCGAGACAGGGCCGTTCGCGGTTCGCGTACTTGTGGTCCGAACAGCCCCGCAGGCCGTACGTCTCCCGGAGCGCCTTCACCACGGTGTCGACGCGGCCCTTGTCGGTGAACGGACCGAAGACGGTCGCGCCCGGATCCGGGTCGCGGGTGGCCTCGATCCGCGGGACCGGATGGTCCGTGAGTTGCACGAGCGGATAGGACTTGTCGTCCTTCAACCGGACGTTGTACCGCGGCTGATGCCGCTTGATCAGGTTCGCTTCGAGCAGCAGCGCCTGCGTCTCGGTGTCGGTGACGGCGACGTCGATCGAGCGGGCGCGCTCGACCATCTGCCGGATCCGTTCGCCGCGCGGATCGGCGTACGAGCGGACCCGATCGCGGACGTCCACCGCCTTGCCGACGTAGAGGACGTCGTCGCCGTCGAGAAACTGGTAGACGCCGGGGCCGGTGGGTAACTCCGCGGCGCGCTCGCGAAGTTCGCTGCGCTGCATCGGTTCCACGTAGCGGGCCGAGCGGCTTGAGCGTGACGCGACAGCGCGCGCGGTGGTCCGTCCCCCGATTCGGGGCGGCAGCTACAAACGCGTCGACCGAAGACGTGAGGGTATGACCGACGAGGACGCTGCCGACGATCAGGGAGACCGGTCCACCGATCCCGAGGACCGCACCGACGACCCCGCGAGTCGCACCGCCGACACCGTCCGCTGCTGGCTCGTCGAGCGGACGTACACCGACCGCGGACTCGTCGATATGGTGTACGCGACGCCGGACGGCGCGCACGTCCGCCGGAAACAGCTCTCGACGACGATTATGCGACAGCGTGGCTCAGGGACGACCGCCGCGGTCGACGTGGATCGGGGAGATCTCGAACCAGTCGACGAGGATGCGGTGCGAGAGCGGTACGCGACGGAAGTCGAGCGCGTGCGCGAACGGTACGGCCCGGACGACGAAGTGTAGGCGGATCGAAACGGAGATAATCGCGGCCCACTGAGTCTCAACGCTGAGTACGGCACCAAACGCTTTATGAACGGACCTGACAACCGTCGCCTATGACCGCTATCGAACTCGACGGGGTGACGAAGCGGTTCGAGGACGTCACCGCCGTCTCGAATCTCTCGTTGACCGTCGAGGAGGGAGAGGTCTTCGGCTTTCTCGGCCCCAACGGCGCCGGGAAGTCAACGACGATCAACGTCCTCCTCGACTTCGTCCGGCCGACGGCGGGCACCGTGCGAGTCTTGGGCCACGACGCCCGCGAGGAGAGCGTCGCCGTCCGGGAGCGAACGGGCGTCCTTCCGGAGGGCTTCGACGTGTACGATCGGCTGACTGGCCGCGCGCACGTGGAGTTCGCCATCGACTCGAAAGAGGTCGACGCCGACCCCGACGCCGTTTTAGAGCGGGTCGGTCTCGCCGACGCGGCCGACAGGAAGGCCGGCGGCTACTCGAAGGGGATGCGACAGCGCCTCGCGCTGGCGATGGCGCTCGTCGGCGATCCGGATCTCTTGATCCTCGACGAGCCCTCGTCGGGGCTGGACCCCGCCGGCGCGAAGGAGATGCGCGAAATCGTGCTCTCGGAGGCCGAGCGCGGTACGACGGTCTTCTTCTCCAGCCACATCCTCGAACAGGTCGAGGCCGTCTGCGACCGCGTCGGCATCCTCCGCGCCGGCGAACTCGTCGCGGTCGACTCCATCGAGGGGCTGCGCGAGGCGACCGACGCCGACGCGACCCTCCGCGTCGCCGTCGATGACCGAGTCGACGACGAGGTCATCGCGGAGATCCGGAGCCTCGCGGGCGTACAGAGCGTCGACCGCGACGGCGACGACGCCCTCCGAGTGACCTGCGACAGCGACGCCAAGACGACCGTCGTCACGGAACTGGAGGAGCACGGGATCACTGTCACCGACTTCACGACTGAAGAGGCCTCTCTCGAGGATCTCTTCCTCGCGTACACCGAAGACGACGTCGACGTGGGAGTCGACGCCGGGGAGGACGAGGCCGACGGCGCGGAACCGGACTCTTCGGTCGAAGACACGGAGGTGGCACGATGAGCTGGCGGGCCGTCGCCCGCAAGGAGTTCCGCGACGCGATCCGCTCGCGGTGGCTCCACGGCTCGACACTGTTCTTCGTGCTGTTCCTCGCCGGGACCGCGGGGCTCTTTTTCGGCGTCCTCCTGGGTCCCGAGAGCCGTCAGGTGTCGAACCTGTTCGGATTCTTCGCCAATCTGGGCGTGTTCAGTTTCTCGTTCCCCGGGCTGCTCGCGCTCGTCCTCGGGTTTATGGCGCTCTCGACGTCGTACGGATCGATCACCGAGGAGCGCGAATCGGGGTCGATCAAACTGCTCCTGTCGCTGCCGAACTCGCGGCTCGACGCCGTCCTCGGAAAACTCCTGGGCCGCTCGGGCGTCGTCGTCGTCGCCCTGCTGGTCGGCTTCTTCGCGACCTTCGTCGTCCTCCTGGCGACCGGTACGCGGCTCGAACTCGGATCGTTCTCCCAGCAGATTCTGCTGACGGCGCTCCTGGGCGTCGCGTTCGTCTCCGTCGGTCTCAGTATCTCCGCGCTCGCGGACTCGAACCGCGAGGCGACGCTCGCGACGATGGGGCTGTATCTGGTTTTCGCGATCCTCTG
The DNA here is from genome assembly GCF_024464595.1 of Halobellus litoreus. Lineage (NCBI taxonomy): Archaea > Methanobacteriati > Methanobacteriota > Halobacteria > Halobacteriales > Haloferacaceae > Halobellus > Halobellus litoreus. The sequence continues at coordinate 1,214,783 of NZ_JANHAW010000001.1, forward strand.
GGGATCGGTCTCCGAAGGAATTCCGAAGCTCCTGAACTACGCGGCCCAACAGCTCGGTGGCGGCGGGGTCGCGGAACTCACGCGCGTCAAGCTCGGCGTCTTTCTCAAGTACCTGAACCCGTTGAAGACCTACGAGACCCTCGCTGCGCAGGCGTACTACGGCCCGGCGCAGGCCCGTCTCGTCAGCACCACGTTCGGCGAGCGGACGGTGCTGGCTCCCGTTCTCGAGGGGTCGCTTCCGTTCTACTACTCGGGGTGGTTCCTCTTTTTGATCCTGCTCGCGTGGATCGCCCTCCCCGCGGCAGTCGGCTACTGGGCGTTCGAAGGCGCCGATCTGTAACCGGATCGAGACGTCGACGCCCTAGTCCGGACGGGCAGGAGGGAGTTCATTCGAATCAATTGCGGTGACGGTGCCGAAATCACGGCCCCGTTCGTGACGTCGGAGCGCTCGGAGCCGAGCGCACGGCGCGAAGCGGCACTACTATCGACGAATACGTGCCCGTATCTCCACGAAAGTGTATATAGTCGTACAGGTGTCTGACTAATATTTATACGGTGTCATTACTCAGACTGTGTATGATGGAGACGACAGTGTCCGAACAGATCGTCGAACACGTAGCCAGCGCTACCGACACGGATCCGCTGGAGCTGCCGCCGCTGTACGAATCGATCGATCCGGACGCGTTGAACGCGCTCGTCGCGGGACCGGGCGACGTCGAAATCACGTTCCCGTACGCGGGCCGCGAGGTCTGCGTCGAGAGCGGGGGGGCGATCAGCATCGTCGACTGTTCCGAGTCACCCACAGCCGACGGTATCGCTGCCGACGACTGACAGGGAAGCCCGGACCCGCAGAGCGCGTCCGTTCGGGTCGGCGGTGGGCGGCCGGCTCTCGCACACCGGCGTCCAGGTCTGACCACACGTCCGTTCGCACGCCGTCGTGCGCTCGGATCTGAACAGCCGCGAGCCTCGAACTCCCTGTCTCTCTGCTCGTGCGCGAGACTCGTTTGCGGCGTCGCACACGGCGTCCGCCGCGGATTGGCGGCCGCTACTCCTCGGGCGGGTACTCGATTCCGTGCTCGTCGAGCAGGTCGGCGAACGCCGCCTCGTCGAGCGTCGGGACGTCGTGCGCATCGGCGTCGTCGCGTTTCGTCCGCCCCGGATTCTCGCCGACGACGAGGAAGTCCGTGTTGCCCGAGACGCTCCCGGTCGCCGTCGCTCCGTGATGCTCGATCAGCTCCTGTGCGTCGCCCCGCGTCACCGACAGCGACCCGGTGAAGACGAACGTCAGCCCGTCGAGCGCGTCGCCGGCGTCGGTGTCGACCGGCTCCGGCGCGACGCCGACATCGCGGAGTTCCTCGACAACCGCGCGGTTCCGCTCGTTGGCGAAGAACTCGTGAATGTGCCGCGCGACCGTCGGACCGACGTCCGCGACGGCTTGTAGCTCCGCTTCGCTGGCGTCCATCACCGCGTCGAGAGCCCCGAACTCCCGCGCGAGGTTCCGGGCCGTGCTGCCGCCGACCTCGGGGATCCCGAGCGCGACGAGGAAGTCTGCCAGCGGCGGCGACCGCGTGGCGTCGACCGCGTCGATCAGGTTCCGCGCGCTCGTCTCCCCCCAGCCCTCCAGGCCGGCCAGGTCACCGACCGAGAGCCGGTAGAGGTCCGGTAGCGACGACAGGACGCCCCCGTCGACCAGTTGTTCGACGCGCTCCTCGCCGAGGCCGTCGATGTCGAGCGCCGTCCGGCTGCCGTAATGAACGATCGCCCGGACGAGCTGGGCGTCGCAGGTGAGCCCGCCCGTGCAGAACGCCAGCGGGCCGTCGCGCTCGACGGGGCTGCCGCAAACCGGGCACGTCTCCGGAAAGTCGAACGTCCCCTCGGCGCGCTTCTCGATCACCTCGGCGACTTCGGGAATGACGTCGCCCGCGCGGCGAACGCGCACCTCGTCGCCGACGCCGACGCCGAGCCGTTCGATCTCGTCGGGATTGTGCAGCGACGCCCGCGAGACCGTCACGCCGCCGACGTCGACCGGGTCAAGCAGGGCGACGGGGGTGAGCCGACCGGTCCGCCCGACCTGCACGACGACGTCCGTCACCCGCGTCACCTCAGCGCGGGGCGGGAACTTGTAGGCGAACGCCCACCGGACGGCGCGGCTCGTCGCCCCCAGTCGCTCGCGGGCGTCGCGGGCGTCGACCTTGATCACGGTGCCGTCGATCTCGTAGTTCAGGTCCTCGCGCGCCTCCAACAGCGCGTCGCGGTACTCGGTCGCTTCTTCGATGGCGTCGACGACCGCGACGCGGTCGTTGGTATGGAGCCCCCACTCGCGGAGCCGGTCGAGCGTCGCCGACTGGCTCTCGGGAACCTCGCTCGCGTCCAAGACGTCGTAGAAGAAACAGTCCAGCGGCCGGTCGGCGACGACCGAGGGGTCGAGTTGGCGGAGCGTCCCGGCAGCAGCGTTCCGGGGGTTCGCGAACGGCTCCTCGTCGCGCTCGACCCGCTCGCGGTTGTGTTCGCGGAACGCGTCTTTCGGCATAAACACCTCGCCGCGAACCGCCAGCGAGTCGGGGACGTCGCCGCGGAGCGACAGCGGAATCGAGCGGATCGTCCGGACCTGCTCGGTCACGTCGTCGCCGCGCTCGCCGTCGCCGCGCGTCGCCGCCCGGACGTACTCGCCGTCCTCGTAGACGACTTCCACGGAGAGCCCGTCGAACTTCGGCTCGCAGACGTAGTCGACGTCGCCGACGGCCTCGCGGACGCGGCGGTCGAACGCCCGGACCGCGTCGGCATCGGTCGACTGCTCGATCGAGAGCATCGGCGCGCGGTGCTCGACCGTCTCGAGTTCGTCGAGCGGCTCCCCGCCGACCCGTCGGGTCGGACTCGTCCCGGTGTCGAGGTCGAAGTGGGCTTCGAGGTCCTGCAGCCGCGCGAACAGTTCGTCGTAGGCGCGGTCGGAGACGAGGGGAGCCGCCAGCACGTAGTAACGGTGGTCGTGCTCGCGGATCGCCGCTCTGAGCGCTTCGGCCTGGGCCCGGCCCTCTTCGCGGGTCAGCTCCTCGACCGGGTCGAAGTCGGTGTCGGGGTCGCGGAGATACGGATTGTCCGGGTCGGCGTACGACAGTTCCGCCGGCTCCTCCCCCTCGCGCCCCTGCTGGTCCGTCTCCGACGACGCCTCGTCGATCATGCTACCGGGTGGTCGTCCGGCGCGGTGTTAGGTGCTTCGTCGAACGATCCGGACGCGCTCGCCACGTCTTCGAACGCGGACGCGAATCCCGTGTGCGTCGCCCGAGCAGCGGCGACGGCAACCCGTACCGCTTATCCCCAAGCGCCGCAATCGCCGCGTATGGAAGAGGACTTCCTGCTCCTCAACCCCGGTCCGGTGCCCATCACCGACGAGGTGTCGGCGGCGATGGACGAGCCGATGGTCTCGCACCGATCCGCGGCGTTCGAGGCGGTCTACGAGCGTGCACAGGACGGTCTCGACTACATCTTCGAGCAGTCGACGCTCGACGGGTCCTCGACGGCGACCGAGGGAGGCGGGACCTCGCTGATTCTCAACGGGACCGCCTCGATGGGGATGGAGGCGGCCGTGGCCAACCTGGTCGGGGACGGCGGCCACGTCGTCGCGCTCGTCAACGGGAAGTTCGGCCGCCGCTTCGCGCGGATCGCCGAGCGCTACGCCGACGTCACGCGCGTCGAGGTCCCGTGGGGCGAGTCGATTCCCCTCGAAGACGTCCGCGCCGTGGTGACCGAGGGGACCGACGTGGTGACGATGGTCCACAACGAGACCAGCACGGGGCTCTTGAACCCCGTCGCCGGCGTCGGCGAGGTCGCCGACGAGTACGGCGCTCGCTTCGTCGTCGACGGCGTCACCTCCATCGGCGGCGACGCCTTCGAACTCGACTCCTGGAACGTCGATATCGCGGTCACGGACTCCCAGAAAGCGCTGGCGGCCCCGCCGGGCATCAGCGCGATGTACGTCACCGAGGAAGTCAAAGACGACTTGGACGGCGAGGCCGCGCCGTTCTACGAGGACCTGGAGTGGCACCTCCGAAAGTCCGCGTCCCACCAGACGCCCTTCACCAGTGCCGTCCCGCTGTTCCGCGCGATGGCGGTCGCCGTCGAGGACATCGTCGAGGAGACGATGCCGACGCGCATCGCCCGCCACCGCCGGCAGGCCGCGGCGTTCCGCGCCGGGTTCACCGCGATGGGACTGGACCTCTTCGCCGACGCGACGGGCGAGACGGAACTGTCGAACACCGTCACGTCGGTGTCGCTGCCCGACGCGGTCTCCGGTGACGACGCCGACGACTTCTTCGACGGCGTCGCGGCGCGCAACGTCAGCATCTCCGGCGGGCAGGGCCATCTCGGCGGCACCATCTTCCGCGTGAGCAATATGGGGGGGCTCCCCGACGCGGCCATCCGTCGCGGCGTCCGGACGGTCGGCGAGGCGATGGCCGAAGCGGGCGTCGACGTCGACGTCGACGCCGGCATCGCGGCCGCCGAGGAGGAACTCGACGTGACCGAGACGGCCTCCGCCGACGACTGAGCGAGGGCGGAGGTTTCGACGTTTCTGACGTCGTCGACCCCGTTGCCGGCGACAGGGCTCGGACCCGATCGACAGGTCCGCCCGGCATCGTTCGGGCGGCGCGAGCATATTTTCGAGCGTATTTCGGCGAGTGTCAGGACTCCGAGTCCAGTTCCTTCACGACCGTCGCCGGGTTCCCCTGGACGACCGCGTTCGCCGGGACGTCCTCGGTCACGACCGCGCCCGATCCGATCACGCTGCCGTCGCCGACGGTGACGCCGGGGTTGAGGACCGCCCGCCCGCCGATCCAGACGTCGTCACCGATCGTGACCGGCTTGCCGTATTCGAGTCCGGCGACCCGTTCGCTCGCGTCGAGCGGATGCGTCGCGGTGTAGATGTGAACGCCGGGGCCGAGCATACAGTTCCGTCCGATCTCCACCCGGCAGACGTCCAGGACGACGCAGCCGAAATTCGCGAAAAACGAGTCGCCGACGTGGATGTTGTACCCGTAGTCACAGCGAAACGGCAGTTCGAGGTAGCACTCCTCGCCGACCGTGCCGAAGAGGTCCGCGAGCAGTTCCCATCGCCGGTCCGTCTCGGCCTCGGTCGTCCGGTTGAGGCGTCTCGTGAGCGCCCGCGCCGCCTTCCGATCGGCGACGAGTTCGGGGTCTGTGGGATCGTACAACTCTCCTCGCAGCATCTTCTCCCGTTCGGTGTCCATACGCGTCACCCGTTTCGGAGGCGGATAGCTGTTTTCGAAGGCGGGTATCGGTCGCGCCGAAGCGCTCGGGGCGTAACCGCTGGTTATAAGCGTTCGAATGAATATGCATATAACACATAGTATGGTCGATGGGTTCCACACCCGGAGTCTGCACGCCGGTCAGGAGCCGGACGAGGCGACGAGCGCACGCGCGCCGCCGATCTATCAGACCACCTCCTACGCCTTCGAGGACGCCGACCACGCCGCGGACCTCTACGCGTTGGAGGCCGACGGCGACGTCTACTCGCGGATCTCGAACCCGACGACGCGGATCCTGGAGGATCGGCTCGCAGCGTTGGAGGGCGGCGTCGCCGCCGTCGCGACCGCCTCGGGGATGGCGGCGCTGGATTCGGCGACGAGCGTGCTCGCCAGCGCCGGCGACAACGTCGTCGCGAGCGCCGATATGTACGGCGGGACGGCGACGTATCTCACGAAGATGGCGACGCGCCGCGGCGTCGAGGTCCGGGTCGTGGACACCCTCGACTACGAGGCCTACGCAGAGGAGATCGACGAGGACACCGCCTTCGTCCACGTCGAGACCATCGCCAACCCGTCGCTGAAGACGCCCGACTTCGAGCGCCTCGCCGACGTCGCCCACGCCGAGGCCGCGCCGCTCGTCGTCGACAACACGTTCGCGACGCCGTATCTCTGCCGCCCGCTCGAACACGGTGCGGACATCGTCTGGGAGTCGACCACGAAGTGGATTCACGGGTCGGGCACGACGATCGGCGGGGTTCTCGTCGACGGCGGCACGTTCCCGTGGGAGCACGCCGACTACGACGAGCTCTCCGGAGAGAACCCGGCGTTCGGCGTCGACTTCGTCGAGCGCTACGGCGACGCCGCGTTCGCCAACGTCGTCCGCCAGCGCGCGCTGCGGACGCTCGGCAACCAGCAGTCGCCCTTCGACGCCTGGCAGACGATCCAGGGGCTCGAAACCCTACCGCTCCGAATGGCCCGTCACTGCGAGAACGCCCGCGACGTCGCGAGGTTCCTCCGCGACCACGCGGACGTCGCCTGGGTGTCGTATCCGGGCTTCGAGGACCATCCGACGCACGAGAACGCGCGTCGATATCTCGGCAGTGACGGCGGCGACGTGGGCGAACGTAGCGACGCGAACGAACGAGGCGACGCCGGCGAGTTCGGCGGGATGGTCACGTTCGGGCTGGCCGCCGGTTTCGAGGCGGCTAAGCGGACCTGCGAGGAGACCGAACTCGCCTCCTTCCTCGCGAACATCGGCGACGCGAAGACGCTCGTGATCCACCCGGCGTCGACGACGCACGCGCAGTTGTCGGCGGAAGAACAGCGCGCCGCGGGGCTCAGCCCCGAGATGCTCCGGCTCTCTGTCGGCATCGAAGACGCCGACGACGTGATCGCCGACCTGGACCGGGCGATCCGCGCCGCGACCCGAGACGTTTCGGGGGCGGGCGACGAAGGGGGGGCAGACGAGCGATGAAAACCGAAAGCGGCACGGTCGACCTCGGCCGGTTCGACTTCGCCTCCGGCGACGAGATCGAGAACCTCGAAGTCGCCTACGAGACCTACGGCGAGTTCGACGGCGACAGCGCGGAGCACGGCTCCGCGAGCGACCGGACGCAGTCCGGTAGCAACGCAGTGTTAGTCTGTCACGCCCTCACCGGGAGTCAGAACGTCGCGGGCTACGGCTCGGAGACGACCGGGCAGGCCCGCGCGTGGTGGAACGACATCGTCGGGCCGGGGAAGGCGATCGACACCAACGAGTACTACGTCGTCTGCGCGAACATTCCCGGGTCGTGCTACGGCACGTCGGGCCCTGCCTCCGAAGACCCCGAAGGCGAGGTGTACGGCACCGACTTCCCGCCCGTTACCCTCGGCGACTGGACGCGCTCGCAGCGACTGCTCCTCGATCAACTGGGCGTCGGGCGCCTGCACGCCGTCGTCGGCGGGAGCGTCGGCGGGATGAACGCCCTCGACTGGGCGAAGCGCTACCCCGACGACGTCCGCTACGTCGTCTCCGTGGCCGCCGCCGCTCGCCTCGACGCCCAGTGTCTCGCGCTCGACGCCGTCGCGCGCCGAGCGATCACCACCGACCCGAACTGGAACGGCGGCGAGTACTACGACCAGGACGAGAGACCGACCGACGGCCTCGCGCTCGCCCGGCAGATCGGACACATAATGTACCTCTCGAAGTCGTCGATGGAGCAGAAGTTCGGCCGCCGGGCGGCCGGCCGCGACGCCAGACGCGACTCGTTCCCGTCGGATCCGGCGGCGGCCTTCTTCCCGTACCGGGACGTCGAGTCCTACCTCGACTACCAGGCCGAGAAGTTCGTCGATCGCTTCGACGCCAACTCCTACCTCTATCTCACCCGCGCGATGGACGACTACGACCTCGCGGAGGGGTACGAGGACGACGCCCGCGCCGTCGCGGCTTTCGAGGGCGAGGCGCTGTTGCTCTCCTTCACCGGCGACTGGCACTTCACCACCGAGCAGTCCGAGACGGTCGCCGCCGCGTTCCGCGAGACCGACGCCCCGGTCGCCCACCACGTCATCGAGTCCGACCACGGCCACGACGCGTTCCTCGTCGAACCGGAGAAGGTCGGGCCGCCGCTGCGGGACTTCCTCGACGCCGGCGTCGAGGGGCGCGCCGTCCACGACACCGACGAACCGGACGCCGACTCCGGGACCGACTTCGCGCCCGTCCACGCCTCGCTGTTCAGTCAGTGACCGCCCGAAACCCGAACACACTTTTCTCCCTGCGCCGTTCTCGGGCGTATGTCTCCGTCGGAGTTCCTCGCTCGGATCGTCGGCCTGCTCGTCGCCGTCGCGGGGGTCGTCCTCGCGTGGGGCGGGTTCTTCGTCCCGACCGCGGGTGCGTCCGGCCTCGATCTGCTCGCGCGCGGTGCAGTGGTGCACATCGTCGTCGCCGGGGGCCTCACGGGCGTCGGCTTCGTCGTCGCCGGGCTCGCCCTAGTCGTCGACCGCGGTCGGTCGCTCGCGGTCACCGTCGGCGGCGTCGTCCTCGTCGCCGCGCTCGGCCTGCTCGCCGTCGGAACGAACTCGACGGGGAGCGTGCTCGGCGTCGGCGGCGTCGCGCTCGTCCTGCTTCTCACCGGCGCGTCGATCGGCGGTCGCGCGACGGCGTGACCCCGATCCGGGCCGGTTCACGCGCGCCGACTCGCCGTCTCGTCGCAGGTACCGGCGGAAATTGCACAGGTCACGTCGGTTAGGACGCCCCTCCGAGAAGGGCTCGGTATGGCAGACGACGAGAAACCGCTCGGATTCGGGACGCGGAGCCTCCACGCAGGACAGGAACCGGATTCGGCCACCGGAGCGCGCGCACCGCCGATCTATCAGACCACCTCCTACGTCTTCGAGGACGCCGAGGACGCCGCGGGGCAGTTCGCGCTGGAGAAGGAGGGGTTCATCTACAGCCGACTGATGAACCCGACGGTCGCGACGCTGCAGGAGCGCCTCGCGTCGCTGGAGGGAGGCATCGGCGCGGCCGCGACCGCCTCGGGGATGGCCGCGCTCGACCTCGCGACGTTCCTCCTGGCGTCCGCCGGCGACAACATCGTCACGGCGGCGTCGCTGTACGGCGGCACCTACACGTACTTCACCCACACCGTCGAGCGCCGCGGCATCACGACGAAGTTCGTCGACACGCTCGATTACGAGGCCTACGAGGAGGCCATCGACGAGGACACCGCCTACGTCCACCTCGAAACGATCGGCAACCCGGCGCTCGTCACGCCCGACATCGAGCGCATCGCCGACATCGCTCACGAGCACGACGTGCCGCTCTTCGTCGACAACACGTTCGCGACGCCGTATCTCTGCCGCCCGCTCGAACACGGCGCGGACCTGGTGTGGGACTCGACGACGAAGTGGATCCACGGCGCGGGCACGACCATCGGTGGGATCCTCGTCGACGGCGGGTCGTTCCCCTGGAGCGAGAACGCCGAGAAGTACCCCGAGATCGGGGCCTCGAACCCCGCCTACCACGGCGTCAACTTCGCCGAGCGCTTCGGCGACGCGGCGTTCACCTACGCCGCCATCGCGCGCGGTCTGCGCGACCTCGGCAACGCCCAATCGCCGTTCGACGCGTGGAACACGCTCGAAAAACTGGAGTCGCTGCCGATGCGGATGGAGCGCCACTGCGAGAACGCCCAGGCCGTCGCGGAGTTCCTCGAAGACCACGACGCCATCTCGTGGGTCAACTACCCCGGACTGGAGAGCCACGAGACACACGAGGAGGCCTCGGAATACCTCGACGGCGGCTACGGCGGAATGATCACCTTCGGGCTGGAGGCCGGCTACGCGGCCGCCCGCGACACCGTCGACAACGTCGAACTCGCCTCGCTGCTCGCGAACGTCGGCGACGCGAAGACGCTCGTGATCCACCCCGCGTCGACGACCCACCAGCAGCTCACCGAGGAGGAACAGGAGGCGGCGGGCGTAACGCCGGATATGGTCCGGCTGTCGGTCGGCATCGAGGACGTCGGCGACATCATCGCGGACTTAGAGCAGGCCATCGAGTCGGCGACGTAAGCGGAGACCGAGCGGCGGCGTAAGTCAGTCCCAATCGACGACGAAAGCGGGGGCTAAACGGCGGCGTAAGCCAGTCCCAGCCGGCGACGTAAGGGGGCCCAAGCGACGACGGGGAACGAGTCGAGCCAACAGCGTCGGGCGTGCCGAACCGCCGATAGTGACGCTTTTTTGTCGGTCCGCCGAACCGCTCTGCGTGGTCGAAGCACTCCTGGGCGTCGGCGTCCTCGTGGCCGTCTTCGTCGGGTTCAACATCGGCGGCTCCTCGACCGGCGTCGCCTTCGGGCCCGCGGTCGGAAGCGACCTGGTCTCGAAAGTCGGCGCGGCGGGGTTGATGACGACGTTTGCCCTCCTCGGCGCGTGGACCGCCGGGCGGGAAGTCATCGAGACGATGGGCGGGCAGATCGTCCCGCGGAGCGAATTCACGCTCGCCGCGAGCGTAGCCGTCCTCTTCTTCGTCGGCCTGGCGCTGCTCGTCTCCAACACGTTCGGCGTGCCGGCGTCGACGTCGATGACGGCCGTCGGCGCGATCGCCGGTCTCGGCGTCGCCTCGGGGACGTTGAACGAGGCCGTGATGCTCGAGATCATCTCCTGGTGGATCGTCGCGCCGGTCATCGCCTTCTGGATCTGCGCGGTCATCGGCCGGTACGTCTACCCCTACCTCGACGCGGCGCTGAAACTCGACCGCTCTCCCGGCCCCGTCGTCGTTTTCGACCGCGACGGGGCTGTTCCGCGGCCCAGACTCGGTCCCAACACGACCCCGCGAGAGCTCGGGAGCGTGGGGCTGGTCGTCGTCATCGCGTGTTATATGGCGTACTCGGCGGGCGCGTCGAACGCCGCCAACGCCGTCGCGCCGCTGGTCGGCAACGGCGCGGTGTCGATGAACGGCGGGATCCTCCTGGCCGCGGGCGCGATCGGCCTCGGCGCGTTCACGATCGCGCGCCGGACGCTCGACACCGTCGGCAACGACCTCACGGAACTGCCGATCCTGGCGGCGCTCGTCGTCGAGACGGTGTCGGCGACGCTGATCGCGACGCTGTCGTACCTCGGTATTCCGGCGAGTCTGGCCGTCTCGGCGACGATGTGCATCGTCGGTCTCGGCTGGGGGCGCGCGACCCGGACGGTCACGATCGGCGAGGCCATCGGCGGCGAGACGCCCGAGATGTCGGTCGACGCCCTGACCACGGAAACGGCCGAGGAGGTCCCTCGGATGGGCGAGGAGTCGACGCAGGAACTCGGCGGAACCGATCTGTTCGACCCCGGGACGACCGGCCGGGTCATCTTCTTTTGGCTCCTGACCCCGACGCTGTCGGCCGTCGCCTCGTACGTCCTCTTCGCGACGACACCGCTCTGAGACTGCCGCTCACCGTCGGCAGGCTTCAGATCCGTCCACCTTTGGGGTTCGAACTGGACGATTTTTGCTATCAATCCGGTGACGGAGGCGAAGTGAACAGCAAAGTCTAATGGGATGGCATACAAATCGCCTGCTGATGCCTACCGTAGAATACCTCAACTACGAAGTGCTGGACGACCACGACTGGGACATGGACGACGACGACCTCTTCGAGAAGGCCGCTGACGCCGGCCTGGACGACGAGGACTACGGTTCCCTCGAAGTCAATCAGGGCGAGTACATCCTCGAAGCCGCCGAGGCGCAGGGCTACGACTGGCCCTTCTCGTGCCGCGCCGGTGCCTGTGCGAACTGTGCGTCCATCCTCAAGGAGGGCGAAATCGACATGGACATGCAGCAGATCCTCTCCGACGAGGAGGTCTCCGAGAAGAACGTCCGTCTGACCTGCATCGGATCGCCGGCGGCCGACGAGGTCAAAATCGTCTACAACGCGAAACACCTGGACTACCTCCAGAACCGCGTCATCTAAGCGCGACTCCCGGGAACCACTCCCCCGACCGCGGTGGTCGGCGACCGCAACGTCTCGAAGATGCGCTCGCGTGTCTTCGCTTCTCTTTCGACTTCGCGAGGCCGTATCGGCCCGATCGTCGGTGACGCCCAGCGATCCCGCCGCGTCTTTCTTTCGACGACTCCCCCGGCGTCTTTCTTTCGACGACTTCCCCGGCGTCCGCTATGCGACGCTCCCGTGCTCCTGCGCGGCTCGACGCCGTCGCTCCGGCGACGACGTCCCGAGTGCGGCTACGCCGAGTCCGGCTACGAGGTCTCCGCGCGGGCGACGCCCCGGATCTCGAATCTCGCGCCCCCGGTCTCGCTCTCGGTCAGCCGTAGGTTCCAGCCGTGCGCCTCGGTGACGGTCTCGACGATCGAGAGCCCGTAGCCCGTGCCGTCTTCGGCGGTCGTGTAACTCGCGTCGAACACGCGGTCGCGCTCTGCCTCCGGAACGCCCGGACCGTCGTCCTCGACGAAGAAGTCCGGGCCGTCCCCGATCTGACCGACGCGGACCGCGACGCCGTCGCCGGCGTGCTCGCGGGCGTTTCGGAACAGGTTCTCGAACAGTTGCTGGAGCCGGTCCGGATCGGCCGCGATGTCCGCCGTGCAGTCGACGCGGAGCGTCGCGTCGGGCGCGTCCGTATGTTCCCACGCCCGTTCGACGACGTCGGGGAGCGACGTCGGCCGCAGTTCGCCGATCGTTCGCCCCTCCCGGGCGAGCCACAGCAGGTCGTCGATGATCCGGGCCATCCGGTCGTGGGCGCACTCGACCTCGTCGAGGTGCGCCTGCGAACCGGTCTCTCGTGCCAGTTCGAGGTAGCCGTCCGCAACCGAGAGCGGGTTCCTGAGGTCGTGTGAGACGACGCTCGCGAAGTTCTCCAGCCGATCGTTCCGCTCCTGCAACTCGCGCTCGTAGTCGACCCGATCGATGACCTCGGCCAGTGCGGCCGTGAAGACGTTGATGATCGCCTCGTCGGTCGCGTCGAAGGCGTCGGGCTCCGGTGATCCGACGAACAGAACGCCGTGGGCACCGATGGGAACGAACAGTCCGCTGCGGACGTCGCCGTCCACGTCCAGGTCACCCTCGTCGACGGCATCGCACCGACGGGACCGTTTCGTCTCGAAGACGTCCCGAACGGTCGACCGCGCGCCGGAACTTTTCTCTTCTGCGCAGGAAGCCGGTTCCGGGTCGTCGCTCTCCGGGCTCCGGACCAGCCGATCGGTCGATTCGTCGTACCGATACACCGCGTGGGCCTCGAATCCCGGGAGCCCCGACAGCTGTCGGTCGACGAGCGAACAAATTTCCCGTCGGGAGTCGGCGTCCAGCCACCCCGTCATCGATTCGTACAGGCTCCGGAGTTGACGCTCACGCTGCTTTCGGTCCGTTATGTCGGCGTTGACTGCGACGAAGCGATGGATCCGCCCGTCCTCGTCTTCCACGGGTGCGATCGTCTGATCGACGACGTAGTGTTCGCCGCCTTGGGTCCTGTTCGTGAGTTCGCTCCGCCAGGTTTCCCCCGAGAGGATCGTCTCCCACAGGTTCGCGTAGAACGCCGGGCCGTGCTCGCCGGACTTCAGAATCCGCGGCGTCTGTCCGATCGCTTCCTCGGCCGCGTAGCCGGTCGTCGACTCGAACGCCGAGTTCACGTAGGTGATCGTGCCGTCGGACGTGGTGCAGTAGATCGAGTGTCCGGACGACTCGATCGCTTTGCGGAAGGTCCGGAGTCGCCGGGTCTCGTCGTCTCCGAGGACCTCGTCCACGGCATCTGTGGGAGCGTCGCTCTCGTTGTCAGCGCGAGCGTCGTCCACGGCGTCTGCGGGGGCATCGTCCTCGGCGGTACCACGCTCGACGACCGATCGGAGCCGACCGACGAGCGTCGCGTGTCCGCCGTCGGCCCTCGATCGCACGACGTAGTCGTCGACGCCGGCACCGATCGCGTCGCTGGCGATCGCCTCCGACCCCGTCGCCGGGTAGAGAACGAACGGAAGGTCGGGGTGCGCGGCTTTGACCGTTCGGAGTAACTCGACCCCGTTCGTCGATCCGAGGTCGTAGGTCGCGACGGCGCAGTCGTACGGCGTCGTTTCGAGCGCCGAACGGACATCGCCGGCCGTCGCGACCGAGTCGACGTCGAGCGCCGTATCCTCGCGTTCGAACGCTGCCGCGGTCGCTGCGGCGTCGTCCCGGTCTGCACCGACGTAGAGAACGCGGATCTCGCCCGGTTCTCGTTGCATCTGCTTGTTTCGTCCATCAGTCACCGGTTCTTAGCTATTTCTGTTTGGTCGTCGCGATGCCGTGCCGTCACTCGATCCCTCATCAGAAGGTCGACCGCAAGGAGCGTCCAGCCGGACGAACGGGTGGCATAAAGCGACGCTCGGACGATCGGTCACGGCAGGTGGTCCGGACGGTCGGCCACAGTATGAATGGTCACAGCGAGTTGATGTCCTCGCTCGTCACCACGCGGTCGTCCGGGAGTCGTGCGATGCAGTCGTGACACAGGAAGAACTCTCCGCCGTCGTCGAGTTCGAGCGTCATCCCGCCGCTCGATTCGGCCTCGAACGACCAGAAGTCGCCGATGCCGCCGGCGATTCGCACGGACCGACCGCAACCGTCGCAGGGCTCACTCGTCATACCGGAGCGACGTGGTGGAGCGTGAAACCACCTGCGAGAATCATTCAATTTCCGACATATCAATAGCTTCTATGGCCAACCCGACGAACTGACGGTCGAATGACCACTTCCGAACGGGAGGCATCCGCGACCAGCAATCGGGCGGGCGAGTCGCCGCAGACCGTCTCGCTGCCCGACGCGGACGACGAGACCACGACGACCGAAGCCGGGTCGGAACTCGAACGGACCATCGGGCTGTCCGGCGGGATCTCCATCGGCGTCGGGACGATGATCGGCGCGGGGATCTTCGTCTTCCCGGGGCTGGCCGCCGGCCGGGCGGGTCCTGCCGCCGCGGCGTCGTTCGGCATCGGCGCGGTCATCGCGCTGTTGGTCGCGCTGCCCGCCTCGGAGTTGGCGACGGCGATGCCGAAATCCGGCGGGGGGTACTACTTCATCTCGCGGGCGCTCGGCGCGTTGCCCGGCGCGATCGTCGGGATCAGCATCTGGCTTGGCCTGGTGTTCGCGACGGCCTTCTACCTCGTCGGGTTCGGCAACTACGCCGCCGCGGTGCTGGCGGAAGCGGGCGTCGCCGTCGGCGACGTCCCGATCGTGGTGCCGCTCGGCCTCCTGTTCGGCGCGTTCCTGACCGCGCTGAACCTCTTCGGGACCGAGAACGCCGCCGCGTTGCAGAACTACGTCGTCGGCTTGCTCCTGACGATCCTCGTGTTCTTCCTGAGCTACGGCGGCCTCGACGCCCTCGGAGTGTTCGGTCGCGCGAGCGCCCCGGAGACGTTCGCGCCGTTCGGGCCGATTCCCGTGTTCACGACGGCGGCGCTCGTGTTCACGTCGTATCTCGGCTTCGCGCAGGTCGCGACCGTCGCCGGCGACATCAAGCGGCCGGGACGGAACCTCCCGCTGGCGATGGTCGCCTCGGTGGTGATCGTAGGCGTGCTCTACGTCGTGACGATCTTCGTCGCCACGAGCGCCTTCGGGAGCGCGGCGCTCGCGTCCTTCGGCGAGACGGCCATCGTCGAGGTCGCCC
This sequence comes from Halobellus litoreus, assembly GCF_024464595.1. NCBI lineage: Archaea > Methanobacteriati > Methanobacteriota > Halobacteria > Halobacteriales > Haloferacaceae > Halobellus > Halobellus litoreus. The sequence continues at coordinate 1,230,136 of NZ_JANHAW010000001.1, forward strand.
GCAACTTCGTCGGGACCGCCGGCGCGATCGCGATCCTCGTCGCGGGGCTGCTGGCGACGGTCTCCAGCGCGAACGCGTCGATCCTCTCGACCTCTCGGGCCGTCTTCGCGGTGAGCAAAGACGCCATCCTGCCGCGCTTCGCGGCTCGGATGAACCTCCGCTACGGGACGCCGCACGTCGCCTTGGCGATGGCCGGCGGTCCGGTCCTCGTGCTGGTGGCGTTCGGCGAGGTCGAGGTCCTCGCTGAGGTCGCGTCCTTCCTCCACCTCGTGATGTACGGCCTGATGTGCGTCTCGCTCTTCGCGATGCGCAGGGACGAACCGGAGTGGTACGACCCGGCGTTCCGGGTGCCGGCGTACCCGCTGGTCGCGGGCCTCGGCGCGGTCGCGAGCGCCGGGCTGATCCTGTTCATGCAACCCACCTCGCAGATCATCGGCGTCGCGATCATGCTCGCCGCCGCCGGATGGTACAAGTACTACGCCGCCGACGTTCGACTCAAGGGGGTGCTCTGAAGATGTACCCGAACGGCTTCGCGGACGACGGTGGCCGATGCATCACCGACGGCGGACTGGCGATCCGCGAGCCGCCGGTGATCCTCGTTCCGATCGAGATCCTGGAGGGACAAACGATCCCCGAGACGCTCGTGGAGTTTCTCGCGCCCGCGGAGGTCGTCGTCCTCGGCTACCACGTCCTCCCGGAACAGACCCCGACCGAACAGGCGAGCCTGCAGTTCGAAGAACGCGCCCAGGCGGCCGTCGACGACATCGCGGCCGCGTTCGTCGACGCCGGCCGCAACCCCGACACGCGCGTTGTGTTCACCCACGACCGCGAGCAGACGATCGACCGCGTCGCGAGCGAGGTCGGCGCGACGGCGATCCTGCTGCCGAACCCCACGGGCGAGGTCGAGACAGTGCTCGTGCCGATTCGGGGTGCCATCGACGACGACCGACTCGCGGACCTCGTCGCGACGCTCGTCGTCGAGGATCGCGAACGGGTGACGCTGTGGGGGCTCGCGTCCGACGGATCGGACTTCGATCCGGAGGGCGCGGTCGAGCGAGCGGCCGACCGGATCCGCGAACGGGGAATCCCCGACGGCCAGCTCGACCGCGAGGTGACGACCACGACCACGCCGATCATCGACATCGTCGACCGGTCGGCCGCGGCCGACATCATCGTGATGGGCGAGGGGCGCGAGTCGCTGCTCGCGGCGCTCCTCGGGGAAGACACCGAGCGGGTCGCCGAGGGCGCCGTCGCCCCGGTACTCGTCGTGCGGGACAGGGACCCGGAGGAGACCGATTCCGAAGCAACGCAATGAAGCTGAACTGCGAGGGCTGTGCGGGCTGTTGTATCGACTGGCGGCCGCTCGCATCGACGCCGTCGGACCACGAGCGCCGCGGTCCCGGCGAGCCGCTCGACGACGCGTACAACCTCGTGCCGCTGACGCGCGACGAGGTGGCGCGGTTCGTCGAGCGCGGTCTGGGCGACGCGCTGACGCCGCGGCTCTGGCGGGTCGACGAGGAGACGCCCGGCGTCGTCGTCGACGGAATCCGGATCGCCGCCGTCGCCGGCCGCCCGGTCTTCTTCGTCGGCCTGCGGAAAGCGCCGAAGCCGGTCGCGCCGTTCGGCAGGGATCGGCGGTGGCTGCGGACCTGCGCCTTCCTCGATCCGGAGACGCTCCAGTGTCGGATTCACGAGGCCGACACCTACCCGGCGGAGTGCGCGGCGTACCCGAGTTACAACCTCGATCTCGGCGTCGAGACCGAGTGCGAGCGCGTCGAGGCCGAGTACGGTACCGATCGGCTCCTCGACGACGATCCCGGCGAGTACGAGGGGCCCCTGCTCGGCCCGCAGGCGCTCGGCGCGAAACTGTTCGGCTACCCCGACCCCGACGAACTCGCGGGCGTCGTCGACCGGATACGCGACGGGGCTCTGCGAGAGACGGATCGGGCCGCGTTCGTCGGCGTGGCCGCCGGGTCGCGGCCGGGAACGCTCGAAATCGACGACGATCGGGCGGCCGCGGCGACGGCGGACGTGCTCGACGCCGACTCGTGGGTGGGCCGGGCGATCGACGAGTGGGAGACCGTGGCCGAGGAGAGAGGCGGAGTTCCAGCCGAGTTCGCAGACGAGCCCGTGGCCGAGGACGGGCCGGAAGACGGCGTGATCGGCACCGTCGCGTTCGACGTGCCGAGCGGGGACGCGGTCGAGGTCGCCCGCGGCGCGCCGGAGACGCCCGGTTGGGACGCCGTCGGGGACGGTGACTGATCCACGGCCCTGGGGACGAATCCACGTTGACGGTCGACCGCGGCGAGAACGGTTAACCGGATGGGGACCCACGTCACAGTATGAACGTTCTCGTGACGGGCGCGACGGGGTTCGTCGGGGGCCGTCTCGTGCCCGCGCTGCTCGCTGCGGGTCACGACGTGACGGCGCTGGTCCGCGACGCGTCCCGGTACGACGCCCCCGACGGGGTCCGCGTCGTCGAGGGCGACCTCCTCGACCCGGGAAGTTTCGACGACGCGCTCGACGTCGACGCGGCCTACTATCTCGTCCACTCGATGCGGGCCGGATCAGATTTCGAGGAGCGCGACAGGCGAGCGGCGGAGAACTTCGCGCGAGCGGCCTCTGAACACGAGGTCGACCGCGTGGTCTACCTCGGCGGTCTCGGCGAGGACCGAGATCGGCTCTCCGAACACCTCCGGTCTCGTCGGGAGGTCGAGCGGATCCTGGGCGAGGGCGAATACGCCCTCACGACTCTCCGGGCCGCCATCCTGATCGGCGACGGCTCGGCGAGTTTCGAGATGATCGAACAGCTGTCCTCGCGGCTCCCGGTGATGGTGACGCCGAGATGGGTCGAGACGAAGTGTCAGCCCATCTTCGTCGACGACGCGGTCGAGTATCTCGTCGGCGTCCTCGACGTGCCCGAGACGGCGGGCGAAACCTACGAGATCGGCGGTCCGGACGTGCTGACGTACCGCGAGATACTCGTTCGGGTCGGCGAACACCGCGGCCGCGCACCGCGGATCGTCCCGGTACCGATCCTCTCGCCGAAGCTCTCCTCGCTGTGGATCGGCCTCGTCACCGACATCCCCGCGTCGGTCGCCCGGCCCCTGATCGAGGGGCTGAAGAACCCCGTCGTCGTGCGCGATCACCGCATCGAGTCGCTGGTCGAGGTCGATCTGACACCCTTCGACGAGGCCGTCTCACAGGCCCGGAGCGACGACGTGGCGACCGACGGCGGTGGCGGGGGAGTCGGCGATGCGCGCGGCGGTCCCGTCGACGGCGGCGATGCGCGCAACCCGACAGCCCGCGGCGGTGGCGCAGCCTCGACCGATGACGGGGACAGCGCCGACACCGCGAGAAACGTCCGTCTCACGGGAACCGGGAGTCTCGATCGCTGATGAGCGGGTCACGTCCCGCGTCCGACAGGCCCAACGAACTGTACGGCGACACCTGGGTCTACGAGAGCATCGTCGGCGCGATTCCCGGAGTCGACCTCACTGATTGGCAGGCGATCGCCATCCAGTTGGCGCTCTTCGAGACCGGCGTCTTACTGCTGGCGTGGTTCTACGACCTCTGGGAGGCCGTCCTCCCGGGGTCCGTGGCCGTCGCCGTCGCGGCCGCCGGCAGCGGAGTGATGCGACAGTTCGGCCGGCGGACGCGTCGCCTCGATCTCCCCGAACCCTACCGCCGACTCCTGTTCGGTTCGAGCATCGAAGTCGTGCTCGGGATCCTCGCGTTCGTCGCGCTCGTGACGCACCTGTTCGTCTTCGACCCGCGGTCGGCGGACCCGCCGCTCCTGGAGTGGCTGTTCGGCCCCGATCCGGCAATCCCGGTGGTCTATCTCACGCTGTTGATCCTCTGGGACCTTTGTTACCGCATCGGGACCTCGTGGTGGGCCGCGGTCGTGGCCCTGTGGCGCTCGTGGCGGTACGCGTTCGATCCCGAGACGGCCCGCCGTCTCCGCCGTCTCGACGCGCTCAACGTCGGATTCGGCCTGACGCAGCTCGCGATGATTCCCTTCCTGCTCGACCGCCCGGTGCTTCTCGTCGCCGTCGGAGGACACATCGTCGCGGTGACGGTGGTCTCGCTCGCGGCGATGGCGACGTTGCGGGTTCGAGAGGTCGATCCGGTGGCTAACTGAGCCTCGGCTCTCCCGCGTCGAGACCGGAGCACCGCCGTCGCTACTCGCCCTGGAGCTGTTTGAACTGGTCGAGGAGCGCCTCCGTCGAGTCGCCGTCGTCGTACTCTACGGACCCTCGATACACCGTTCGGTCGTCCGAGAAGTCCGTATCGACCGCACCGTTCTTCCGCTCACGACGCTCGTGTTCGTCGTCGTCGTATGCGCCCATCGACATGGTACGACATACCGTGTGAATGCAACCCACATATATGTATCGCCGTTTCGAGGGACGACAGACGGGCGCGCTGGAACGAGAGGTAAAAACGGCCCCACAGGCGACAGTATAAACGGGTGGGCGCGCTACTGGCGCGTGTGGCACGTCCACTACGCTTTCGACACGCCCCCGGCCGCTGGACCGAAGACCGGGTGGTGGGTCAGATCTACCGCGATTTAGACCGTAATCTCGGCGCGACTCGTCGCCGTCCGTGGTTCAAACAGCCCGACCGCTACGACGGCGAGCGGTTCGAGATGGACAACGGCGACGTTGCGCTGTTCCTGTGGAACGACGACGAGGCCTACTGGCTCGGCAACACCGAGACGCCCGAGGCGCTCTGGCGGACCGAGAAGTACAGTTTCGAGGCCGTCCCGGACGACGTCTCCACGTGGGCCACGCGAGAGCTCACCGCCCAGTTGCACGAGGAGAGCCCGTGGCTCGAACCGTACCCGCACCTCTCGTGGTTCTTCCTTCCCGTCTTTCTCTCGAAGGACGGACGCGAGACGACGCGGGAGTTCTTCGACGACCACGCCGCGGGGTTCCCGGACGCGACCCGCGAGGAGGCCCTGGAGTTCTACGAGTTGTTCCTCCGGACGCGCGTCCTCGACGAGTGGCGGGAGGTGATGGCCGGCAAACTCGGCACCTCGGAGTACCTCGATCACACCCGGATGACGGCGGCGATGGGCGAGTTCAACGTCGGGCACCTGCTCGTCGAGGCGGGCTACGACATCGAACCGGAGATCGAAGTCTCGACCGGCCACGCCATCGACTATCGGGCGGGCAGCGGCGGCGACGCGGTGCTCGTCGAGGTGACGCGACCGACGCCGACGGGCGATCGCCGGGCTGGCACGCCGGTCGCGGCCGTCCGCGACACCGCGTCGACGAAGTCCGAGGGTCAACTCGAAGAACACGGCGGCGGCGTCGTCCTCTTCGTCGACTGCTCGTCGTTCCCCGACGACGAGTGGCAGTCGGTGCTCGCCGAACAACCCGAAGTCCACCACCGGCCCGCCGTGGTCTTTCGACTCAGGCCGTCCGGTCGCGTCGAGGGGTACACGAAAGGAAGCGTCCCGCTGGATCTGCCGATCTGAACGTCACCCTTGCGCCGCGGACGGATCGCTTCCGCTCGTTACGTGCGAAAAAACCGCGACACCGCGTCGCGCCTCTCAGAAGGAGACCTGTTGCGGGCCGTCTTCGCCCGTCGCGTAGGCGTCGCGGTCGCTGTAGTACCGTCGGCCGATGGCCTCGTGGCCGAGGCCGCACAGGAGCGCCGAGTGCGCGTCGTCGGCGCTCGCGTACGTCTCTGAACCCGCACGGGCGAGTACGTCTCCGAGGCGGGCGGTCCCGTTGGGGAGTTCGATGGTCTGGTCGCCGTACGCCTCGATGAGGTCCTCGGTCGTTGCCGGGAACTCGTGAGCGTCGATGAGATCGCCGGTGCGGTTCAAGCGCATTGCATCCGTCTCTGATCGCCGAAGGTTCTTAATGGTTTTCTGTTATGGTCTTTATAGACCGGATATTCCTTGTACTACGTTATACTTCCTTAATCGGTAATTTATCTCACTAACACTGGTTTGCCGTGCCACGGCAGACGCGCTGTGGCGCAAGTGACTTACTCCGCAGACGCGCATCGAGAGACGTGAGAAGCGAGCGAAGCGGTGATCCCGCCCCCGAACGTCCGCCGGTGGCGGACCTCCACGTTCACACGACCGCCTCCGACGGCATCCTGGAGGTCTCAGAACTCGCCGACGCCGCACGCGCCGGCGACGTCGACGTCGTCGCCGTGACGGATCACAACCGCGTCCACCCGAAACTGGACGCACCTGTCCAGCCGATCGGCGGCGTGACCGTGATTCGCGGGATCGAACTCCGCGTCGACGCCGGGGAGCAGCGCCTCGACCTCCTGGGATACGGCCTCGCGGTGACCGACCGAATCGAATCGGTGACGTCCCGGATCCAGCGCAACCGAAAACAGCGGGGGGCGGAGATCGTCGCCCGCGTCGAGGACCGACTCGGTGTCGACCTCGACATCGAACTCCGCGAGGGGATCGGTCGGCCGAACATCGCCCGCGCCATCGAGGCGAGCGACGCGCCCTACGACTTCGACGCGGCCTTCGAGGAACTGATCGGCAACGGCCGTCCCTGTTACGTCGAGCGGTACGTTCCCTCCTTTTCCGTCGGTGCCGAGGTGCTTCGGGAGTCCTGCGCTGTCGTCGCGCTGGCGCATCCGTTCCGGTATCCCGATCCCGAGTCGGCGCTCGAACGCGCCCGAGAACTGGACGCAGTCGAGCGATTCTATCCCTACAGCGGGTCCAGCGCCCAGAAAGAGGAACGAGAACTCTTAGACGACGTCGCCGCCGACGCGGACCTGCTCTCGACCGGCGGCTCCGACGCGCACGACAGGACGCTCGGGGTCGCCGGACCGCCGTCGGCCGAATTCGAGTCGTTCGCCGCCCGTCTGCCGGGTGTCTGACGCCAATTCTCGGTGGAGATAGCCGCGAGCGTAGAGTTAAACCCCACGGGGAGCCAAGTGGGGGTATGAAGTGCCACTACTGCGACCGGGACGCCGCCTACGCCGCGGAGAAAGACGGGATCAAGGTCGGACTCTGCGAACGGCACTTCCGGACGCAGGTCGAGTCGCTGGCCGACTCCGAGGAACTGTCCGCGATCCGCGAGCAGATCGACATCGACCGCACCGAATAAGCCGCCCTCGCCCTCCCGAGGGCTCCGACAGCGTGAGCGCCGATTTACTGCTTTCCTGTCCGTTACCGTTCGGCCAACGGACGCCCGCACTCCGGACACTCGTCGTCGACGATCGTCACCGACGCGTCGCAGCGCGGACACACCTCGCGGTAGCACGCGCTGTCGCCCATATCAGTACGGTCTGTTAGCAATCCACATATAAATTCGTCGGATCCCCGAAGCGACCGGACCGACGGCGCTGCCGCTCTGCGATTCGGTCGTCAAAGAAGTCGGATTGCGAGGCGTTCGGCGGGCGATTCAGACGGGGCGTGGAGTGGGTGTAGGTAGGCCTGAGACCGCGCTTACATTGCGCCGCCCATACCGCCCATACCGCCCATACCGCCCATGCCGCCGGCGCCGCCGGGCGCGCCGCCCTCGTCGCCGCCGTCGTCGCTGCCGCCGCCCTTGAGGTCGCCGGCGGCGATGACGTCGTCGATGCGGAGGATCATCACGGCCGCCTCGGTGGCGGACTCGATGGCCTGCGTCTTCACGCGGAGGGGTTCGACGACGCCGTCGTCCTCCATGTTGACGATCTCGCCGGTGTAGGCGTCGAGGCCCGCACCGATGTCGCCGTCGGCGTGCTCCTTGCGGAGGTTGACGAGGGACTCGATGGGGTCGAGGCCGGCGTTCTCGGCGAGCGTGCGCGGGATGACGTCGAGCGCCTCGGTGAACGCCTCGATGGCGAGCTGCTCGCGGCCGCCGACGGAGCTGGCGAACTCGCCGAGCTGCATCGAGAGTTCGGTCTCGGAGGCACCGCCGCCGGGCAGGACCTGCCCGTCCTCCAGCGTCGTCTTGACGACGCCGAGGGAGTCTTCGATGGCGCGTTCGAGCTCGTCGACGACGTGCTCGGTGCCGCCGCGGAGGATGAGCGTGACGGACTTCGCGTCCTCGACGTCCTCGACGAAGATGCGCTCGTCGCCGCCGATGTCCTTCTGGGCGACGGAGCCGGCGAAGCCGAGGTCGTCGGCCTCGATGTCGTCGAGCGAGCCGACGACGTTGCCGCCAGTCGCGCGGGCGAGCCGGTTCAGGTCGGAGGACTTCGCGCGGCGGACCGCGAGGATGCCCTCCTTCGCGAGGTAGTGCTGGGCCATATCGTCGATGCCGTCACCGACGAAGACGACGTCGGCGCCGACGTCGACGAGCTTGTCGACCATCTCCTTCAGCTGCTGTTCTTCCTGGTCGAGGAACTGCTGGAGCTGGTCTGGGTCGGTGACGTTGACCTCGGCGTCGATCTCGGTCTCGCGGACTTCGAGCGCGCCGTCGAACAGCGCGACGTTGGCGTCCTCGACGCCGAAGGGCATATTCTCGTGGACGCGCTCTTTGTCCACGATGACGCCCTCGACGAGTTCGGAGTTGCCGATCGAGCCGCCGACGACCGTCTCGACGGAGACGTTGTCGGTGTCGATGTCATCGTCGTCGGCGACGGCCACGACGGCGTCGACGACGAGTTCGGCGAGCAGGTCCTTCGAGGATTCCGCGCCCTTGCCGGTCATCGCCGTCTCGGCGATCTTGACGAGCGTCTCGCGGTCGTCCTCGCTTACCTCGATGGCGTTCTCCTCGAGGATCTCTTTCGCCTTCTCTGCAGCCTGGCGGTAGCCCTGCGCGATGGTGGTGGCGTGGACGTCCTGGTCGATGAGCTCCTCGGCCTGATCGAGGAGTTCACCGGCGACGACGACGGCCGTCGTCGTTCCGTCTCCGACCTCGTCCTCCTGGGTCTCGGAGACTTCGACGATCATGTTCGCCGCGGGGTGATCGATGTCCATCTCCTTGAGGATCGTGACGCCGTCGTTCGTGACGACGACCGAGCCGCCGGAGTCGACGAGCATCTTGTCCATCCCTTTCGGACCGAGCGTGGTCCGAACCGACTCGGCTACTGCCTTGCCGGCGGAGATGTTCATCGACTGCGCGTCTTTCCCCTGTGTGCGCTGGGAGTCCTCGCCCAGAATGATCATGGGCTGACCCTGCTGCATTCGCTGAGACATAGTCATCCATTGATTGTTTGTGATTCTATAAAAAAGCATCGCTAGCGACAGACAGAAACGTCAGATCGTCCGAAAAATGCGTGTTAATCTCTCTCAATACGTGAGTTTATATAGAGTAGTCCGCGGTGGGTGTGTAAAGCTCTATTACCGAGACTGAATATACTCGAATCGATGGCGCTTCGGGAGTTCATCGACGAGTTCGCCGACGGCGACCACGAGACGTCGCTCTCGATCGTCAACAGCGAACAGCCCCCGATGGTCGCCCGAATGCTGAACTCGCTCTTCGAGGACCAGTCGGTTTCCGTCTCCGAAGTCGCCCGCGTGCTCTCGGAGTCCGACGTGGTCCAGTTGCGGAGAGACGGACGCGTCGTCGCCCAATCCGAGTTCGGTGACGTTCGGGACTCGATCCTCGCGGTCAACTCCGACCTCTACATCACCGGGACTCGGCCGCTCGAAGCCGTCGACACGCCCGCCGTCGTTCGCGACCTGGAGGGAACGCGTTTTCGCGTCCGCGGCTATCCCGCCGGGACGAAGGGGAAACTCCTGCTCATCGAGATCTCTCGGTACATCGAGGCGATGGCGCTCCGGCACGGCGACGGCGAACTCCACACCGGGTTTCAGCGCCTCTCGCGCATCGTCGACGAGCGCGGGACCGAACGCGCCTACGACAAACTGGCCGCCACCGACCTCGACGTCCACGTGTACGGCGTCGGCGACCCCGCCACCCTGGAGTCGCGGTCGCTCACCGTCCACAACGACGACGTCGAGGAGATCAGATGCGGCTGGTTCGTCGTCTTCGTTCCCCCGCCAGAGTCCGAGGCGGTCGGCGCGGCACTCGTCGCGGTCACCGACGACGACGTCGAGTGGGACGGCGTCTGGACGATCGATACGGCGAAGGCCGAGCGCGTCGCGGCGTACCTTTCGACGGAGTACGGACAGAACTAGCGTCGATTCGTCCGGATCCCTGTCTCGACACGACCGCTCGATCTCGGGTCGCTTACGACCGCTCAACCGGACTGCCGAACGTCGAACCCCTGCGTGAGTTCGTTGTGCTTGCGTTCGAGGAAGGAGTAGACCGCGCCGTGCGGCGCGCCGTCGAGAATCATTCCCACGGCGCGTCGGACGGCCTCAACCTCCTCGGGCTGACCGATGATGCCGAGCGTCGTGCCCTTGATGACGACTTCCGCGCCCGTGAGTTCCTCCATCAACTCGCGCGTCCGACCGTTCTCGCCGATGAGCCGACCTTTCTGTCGCTTCAGGTCGTTCTTGTTACGCGTGTGGGATTCGAGGTCGACGAGCTCGAACGTCCGGAGGTCGTCGTCGAGAATCGACAGCGCCGACTCCGGCGTGAACCCGCGCCCGATCGCCCGCACGATGTCGGGGGCGAGCATCCCGCTCACGGGGTCGCCCACGTCGTCGATCGCGACCGAGCCGCTCTCGGAGTCGATGTCGAGACGCACTTCGGCCCGTCGCTCGATCTCGCGCATCGTCTCCCCGCCCTCGCCGATGAGGACGCCGATGCGGTCCTGCGGTACCTTCACGTGCTTCATACGCTGCATACCCAACGGAGCGGTTTAAGAGTTTGTTCGTCGAGCGGCCCCACGGCGCGCGGTTCGCACCGGCTAGGCCGCCGGACCCGAATCGTCCGCGTCACCAGTCTCGTCGGAACCGTCGGAGCCGTCGCGGTCACCGGCGTCGGCGGGACCGTCGGGCGTCCCGCTCGGGTCCGCCTCGACGGACGTGACGAACTCGAACAGGTCGTCGGCGGTCACGTCGAGGCCCTGCCGGCCGAAGAACGCGGCGACGTTCCGGCAGTCGCGCCGCAGGAACTCCTCGGCGTTCGGATGGTGGACGGTCACCGCCTGTCCGAGGTCGATCACGACGAGTTCCCCCTCGTGGATGATCATATTGTACTCCGAGAGGTCGCCGTGGACGAGACCGGCGGCGTGGAGCCGTCGCATATATTCTGAGACGACTTCGTACGCCGTCTCGGGGTTCTCGACGTCGACCTCGGCCAGCCGCCGCGCCCGCTCCTCGACGAGGCCGACGAGTTCCATCACGAGGACGTTCCGCTCGACAGCGATCGGTTCCGGAACGCGGACGCCCGCCTGCCGGGCCCGCGAGAGGTTCGCGAACTCCTTCTGGGTCCAGGCGAGCACGACCTGTTTCTTGTCGCTGCCGATCCCCTCGAAGCGCGGGTCGCCCTCGAGATACTCCCGCATCTGCCGGAAGTTCGAGGCGTTGATCCGGTAAATCTTCACCGCGACGTCCCGCTCGGCGCCGTCGTCGCTGCCGAGCGCCTCGTAGACGTTCGCCTCCTTCCCGGTCGATATCGGCCCGCCGAAGGCGTCGATGTGTCCGTCCTGGACGAGTTTGTAGATCGCCGCGAACGTGGCGTCGTCGAAGACCGACTGCTCGACCTTGAACTGGTCGGCGTCCTTCAGTCGCTTGCGGAAGTCGTCGAACTCCCGATCCCGACGCCTGGCGATCCGGTCGGCCTCGGTGTCGGTGACGTCGATCTCCTCCCACTCGTCGCCCGGGGCGTCGGCCTCCTCCGGTGCCAAAAAGCCGTACTCGTCGGAGTCAGTCACTGAATGTGTCCTTCCTCACGGAGTTGCTCCGCCTCCGATTTCTCGTAGCGCCAGGTGATGTCGCCCTTCTCGTCCTGCCAGTCCCACGGTTCGACGAGGACCACGTCGTCCTCGCGGATCCAGATCCGCTTTTGCATCCGACCGGGGATCCGTGCGGTGCGCTCGACGCCGTCGGCGCACCGGACCTTCACGCGGTTCGCTCCGAGCATATCCGTGACGACGGCGAACACCTCGTCGTCGTCGGGCATCCGGAGGTCGCGTCGTCCCCCGTTCTCGTCGTCGCTCATACGCGGGCGTTCGTCACGCCCCGGTTTAAGTTCTGCGAGAGGCGTCGTATCTTCCGATGTGGGTGCTTCCGCGTGGTTCGATCCGCTGGGCCGCGGTTCGCTCGACGGAGCCCAGACGATAGCCTCATACGCCCGCCGTCGGTACCGGCCGATATGGCTTCCAACACGCTTCTCGTCTCCGGCGGTCGGGTGCTGCGTCCGGACTGTACAGTCGCCGAGGCGGACGTCCTCGTCGATCGGGACGCCGGCCGAATCGCGGAGATCGCGCCGGATCTCGCGGCCGACCGCGACGCCGACGAGACGCTCGACGCGTCGGGGGGGATCGTGATGCCCGGGCTCGTGAACGCGCACACCCACGTCGCGATGACGCTCCTCCGGGGGTACGCCGACGACAAGCCGCTCGACGCGTGGCTCCGCGAGGACATCTGGCCCGCGGAGGCCGAACTCACCGCCGAGGACGTCCGCGCCGGGACGGAACTCGGCCTCGTCGAGATGATCCGGTCGGGGACGACGACGTTCGCGGATATGTACTTCCACGTCCCCCAGGTCGTCGCGGCCGTCGACGAGGCGGGGATGCGCGCCCGCGTCGGTCACGGCGTCGTCACCGTGGGCAAGGACGCGGAAGCGGCCCGCGCGGACGTCCGGGAGAGCCTCGACGTCGCCCGCGAGTACGACGGCGCGGCCGAGGGCCGGGTCCGGACCGCCGTGATGCCGCACTCGCTGACGACCGTCGACGAGTCGCTCCTCCGCGAGGCCGTCGCCGAGGCGCACGAGGAGGGCATCCCGGTCCACACGCACGCCAACGAGACGCGCGACGAGGTGGAGCCGATCGTCGAGGAGCGCTCGGAGCGGCCGCTCGCGTACGCCGACGACGTCGGCCTCCTCTCCGAGGCCGACTTCCTCGCCCACGGCGTCCACGTCGACGAGAGCGAGATCGACCTCCTGTCCGAGCGCGGGGCGGCGGTCGTCCACTGTCCGGCGTCGAATATGAAGCTCGCCTCCGGGATCGCGCCCGTTCAGGACCTCCTGGACGCGGGCGTGACCGTCGGCCTCGGCACCGACGGCGCCGCCTCGAACAACGACCTCGATCTCTTCGACGAGCTCCGCGACGCCGCGATGCTCGGCAAACTCGGCGCGGACGACGCCTCGGCCGTTCCCGCCGAGGCCGCCGTGACGATGGCGACGCAGGGGGGCGCGGCGGCGCTGTCGCTGCCGGGCGGTCGGGTGGAAGTCGGGGCCGCCGCGGACCTCGCGGTCGTCGACTTCGACGCGCCGCACCTCGCGCCGGCGCACGATCCGGTGAGCCACCTTGCCTACGCCGTTCGCGGCTCCGACGTTCGCCACACGGTCTGCGATGGTCGGGTGCTGATGCGGGATCGCGAGGTCCTGACGCTCGACGAGGCGTCGGTCGTCGAGGAGGCACGGCAGCGCGCGGTCGACCTCGTCGCGCGCGCTGAGTGAGGATGCACCGCCGGACGTACCTCGGACTGCTCGGAGCGGGCGTTACGGGGCTATCTGGGTGCGCAAGCGACACGTCCCCCGCTGGTGACACCGCGAGCGACACACCGCGGACGACGGATACCGGTCCGGCACCGACGGACGCCGATCCGACCCCCTCGTCGACTGCGTCATCGACCCAGCCCTCGTCGACGTCGGAGCCGACCGCTTTCTCGATTCACGAGGGCTACGAGACGACCGAGGTCGAGGTTCGCACGCCGGCCGGGGACCGCCTCGGGTCGGTCACGGCGGCGATCGCCGACACCAGTGAGCTTCGCTACCTCGGTCTCAGCGATACAGACGCCCTACCCGAGGACCGTGGAATGCTCTTCGTGTACGAGACCGTCGACGACCGGACGTTCGTGATGCGGAGAATGGACTTCGGGATCGACATCGTCTACGCCGATGCCGACGGGACGATCACCCGCATCCACCACGCGCCCGAACCCGGACCCGGCGAGGACGGAGCAGCGCAGCGATACCCCGGCCGGGGGCAGTACGTGCTCGAAGTCGGCTACCGCTGGACGACTGACCGCGGGATCACCGAGGGAGACCGGCTCGTGTTCGCGCGTCCAGAATGATTCGCGAGACCGGATCTCGGTTTCTGATGGTCACTCGGGCCGGACCTCGACGCCCTCGTCGGTGATCGATACCGTCAGCGACTCGACGGCGCGTTCGTAGACGCTGGCGTGCCGCCCGTTCTCGGCGTCGACCCGGACCCGTTCCTCGAGGAGCCCCGCCTCGACGAGTTTGTGCGCCTCGCGGTAGACCGTCGACAGTGGAATTCCCGACCGATCGCGGAGTTCGCAGGCCGTCCCCGGGCGCCCGGCGGCCTGCAGCAACTCGGCACCGGAGTCACTCGCTAGCAACGTCAATGCGTCCGACCGCGGGAGAGAGGTCTCTCGCCCCTCTCTGCGGTTCGGCTTGCTTTCAGGTGGAGACATCTCCGACGGCTGTGTGTTCGGAGTGAGTACTGAAACGTTTACCGGAGGGCGGGTTACGGCTCCGGCGCCGACCGAAGAGCGAGACGCTACCAGAGGTATCGAAGGGCGAACAGTCGGCACCCGCTCGGACGACTCGCCAGTCTCTCGCCGACCGGCAGTCGTGTTTTCGCCCCGCGTCGACGTGCCGAACGACCGCTGCCCGACGCGGGGTGAGTCCTACGTCACGCCGGCTGTGGTCCCGTATTCGGATATAAGCCTACGGCCGTTCGTCGATGCGCCGTAGCGGTCGTGTGATCACGGACATTCGAAGCGAATGCCCAGTGGCTGGCCGGTAGTTGGCCGGTGCCAGTGGCGAGTTGGGACGACGCGGAGGGTAAACTCTCGTTGTTATTCTGGTAGTTGCGGTTGTAGTTGTTCCAGTAGTTGCGGTCGTAGTTGTTCCAGTAATTGTACCGCGAGGCTCGCGAACGCGAGCCTCGCGGAATTTTTCCCTCTAGGTTTTTGCGTGGCGGGTTCCCGCAGCGAACGCAGTGAGCGAGGAAACCCGCCACGTCAAAAAGGTAGGTCGGTAGCGTTTTGGCCCGCCTGTCGCTACCGGGGAGTATGAGCACGTACCCACCGATCGGCGAGCAACTCGACGACGTCGAGAGCGCTCGCACCGAGGGACGGCGAAAGATGGACTGGGCGCTGCAACACATGCCCATCCTTCGGGAACTCCGCGAGCAGTTCGAGGAATCGAAACCGCTCGCCGGGCAGACCATTGGAATGGCGATGCACGTCGAGGCGAAGACAGCGAACCTCGTCGAACTGCTCGCCCTCGGCGGCGCGGAGGTCGCGATCACGGGCTGTAACCCGCTGTCGACGCACGACGACGTGAGCGCGGCGCTCGACGCCAACGACGACATCACCTCCTACGCGAAGCGCGGCGTCGGCGACGACGACTACTACGCCGCCATCGAGGCCGTGGTCTCTCACGGACCGACGATCACTGTCGACGACGGGATGGACATGGTCTACGCCATCCACGAGGACTACCCCGAACTCATCGACACCATCGTCGGCGGGGCCGAGGAGACGACCACGGGCGTCCACCGCCTGCGCGCGATGGACGAGGACGGCGAACTGAAGTACCCGGTGTTCGCCGTCAACGACACCCCGATGAAGCGCCTGTTCGACAACGTCCACGGGACCGGTGAGTCCTCGCTCGCGACAATCGCAATGACGACGAACCTCTCGTACGCCGGCAAGGACGTCGTCGTCGCGGGCTACGGCTACTGCGGCAAGGGCGTCGCCAAGAAGGCCGCCGGCCAGAACGCGAACGTGATCGTCACCGAGGTCGAACCCCGCCGGGCGCTGGAGGCGCATATGGAGGGCTACGACGTGATGCCGATGAACGAGGCCGCCGCGGTCGGCGACGTCTTCGTCACGACGACGGGCAACCGCGACGTCGTCACCCGCGAGGACTTCGAGGTGATGAACGACGGCGTCCTGCTCGCGAACGCCGGTCACTTCGACATCGAGATCGACCTCGAGGCACTCTCGGATCTCGCGGTCGACGAATACGAGGCGCGCGACGGCGTCCGCGCCTACGAACTGGCCGACGGCCGCCGACTCAACGTCCTCGCGGAGGGCCGCCTGGTCAACCTCGCCTCGCCGATCGCCCTGGGCCACCCCGCCGAGGTGATGGACCAGTCCTTCGGGATTCAGGCGGTCTGCGTGCGCGAACTCGTCGAACACGGCGACGAGTACGGAGCCGGCGTCCACGACGTCCCCGACGAACTCGATCGGGAAGTCGCCGAGATCAAACTCGACGCCGAGGGCGTCGAGATCGACTCGCTCACCGACGCACAGGCCGAGTACATGGACAGCTGGAGCCACGGGACGTAATCCAACCCCGGTCTCGGCCGGTCACAGTCGGTCTAAGACCGCCTCGGCGTCGTAGGACAGCGACAGCGACCGCGACCGGCCCCGACCCTCGATGTCGGCGTAGTCGGCGTCGAGGAGGCCGAGTTTGTCGAGTTTGTTGACGATCTCGGAGTACCGCGTGTACCCGAGTTCGGTCTCGTCGTGGAACGCCTCGTACACTTCGCCGGCCTGGCTGCCGTCGTGTTCGGCGACCACGCGGACGAGGTCGCGTTCGCGCTCCGAGAGGCCCTGGAGGCTCCGAGAGAGATGGACGTATTTGGACTTCTCGTAGGCGGCCTCGACGTCCTCGACGCTGACGGTTCGGCTCGCGCGCATCTCGGCGTGGAGGCCGGCACGTCGGAGGAGGTCGATCCCGACTCGGAGGTCGCCGCTCTCGGCGGTGAGTTCGGCGACGCGATCGAGTTCCTGGGCGCTCACGACCCCATCGTGGAACCCGCGTTCGACCCGCTCGCGCAGGATGTCGACGATCTCGTCGACGTCGTAGACGGGGAAGTACACCTCCTCGGGGCGGAAGACGCTCTGGACGCGGGTGTCGAGTTCGTCGATCACGTCGAGCGCGAGGTCCGAGGAGACGACGACGACGCCGATTCGGGCCCCCGAGTGGGCCTCGTGGGCGCGGAGCAGCGAGTAGAGCGTGTCCGAGACCTCGTTCTCGTAGAAGAGGTAGTTCACGTCGTCGAGGGCGACCGCGAGCACCTCCTCCTCCTCGACGAGGCGGTCGGTGATCTGGCCGAACAGTTTCTTGAACGAGATGCCCGAGGACGGGGGCTCGTACTCGAAGATCGCCTCGAAGATCCGCGAGAACACGGCGTACCGCGTCGAATCGACCTGGCAGTTCACGCGAACGGTCTGGACGCCGCTCTGGGCGCCGAGTTCGCCGAACAGTTTCTGAACGGCCGTCGTCTTTCCGGTCCCCGGCGGCCCGCGGACCATCGTGTTCAGCGGGCGCGAGCCACGGACGGCCGGCCGGAGCGCGTACTTCAGGCTCTCCAGTTGGCTCTCGCGGTGTTCGAACGTCTCGGGGACGTAGTCGATCTCGAAGACGTGTTCGTCGCGGAAGACCGTCTCGTCCCACGACAGCATCCCCTCGTCGGGGTCGTCCCTCATCGATTGAACCACGTCGAGGAGTCTACTTAATCGTTCCCCAGGCGCGGGGTCACTGTCGCGTCAGGTGTCGTCTCCGGACGGCTCACGGCACCGATGCCCTCACTCGGTGACGAGTCGGTAGACGCGGACGACGGCGAAGACGCCGACGACGAGTGCGAGGACGCCGAGGGTCAGGGCGGTGTACGACGCCGACCCGCGGAGGAACGGGCCGATGCCGCCGACGGCGACCGAGAGGCCGATCGCCGCCAGCGCGAGATAGAAGAGGATCAGCGTCGCCGTCCCGAGCACGTCCCAGATCGCCTCCCGGGCCGCCCGGTAGACGAGGTCGTACGTGTCGTCGTCGATCGTTCCGGTCGACGGTTCGGTCGAGTTCTCGCCGGCGGGGCTAGTCGGGTCGCCAGCGGCCCGTTCGTCGGTCTCGGTCCGAGCGCGGGAGCCGTCGGAGCGGTCGGGGACCATACCTGACACACCGAACCCCGCGTGAAAAAGCCGGGCGGCGAGCGAGTCGTGCGTCCAGACGTTCCGGAATCGACGGCCGTCCCGGCGCGGAGCGCGTCAACCGCCGGAGCCGTTCCCGGACCGGTCGAGGGCGACGCGTCGCCACCCGATCCTCGCGGTCGCGGCGACGACGCCGACGAGGCCGAGCCCGACGAGCGCGTAGTGATACCGAAACGCGGCCCGGAGCGTCGCTTGGCCGAGCGTGAACCCACCGAACAGGGCGGTCGCCAGCGGTTCGCCGAGGACCGGGACCGCGAGCAGCAGTTCGAGCCCGAACTGCCCGAGCGAGAAGGAGAGCTGCGTCCACGGCAGCAACAGCCCGGTGTAGGCGTACAGGGCCACGAGCGGGAGAGAGAGTGCGGCACCCACCGCGTACAGCGGCCGCGCTGCGAACCCGAGAAGGAAGCCGAGGAACGGCGCGCCGAACGCGCCGACCGCCAGGAGGAGCCGCAGCAACTCCGTTTGCGACGTCGTCGGCGTCGCGGCGAGCAACGCGAGGTCGACGACGGTGAGGGCGGCGATCAGACCGACGAGAGACGTCTTCAGCGTGGAGTGTGGAGGGGTCGAGCGAGTCATCGCGGAGCCACGGAGGACAAACGACCCGCAGTCCGTATGTTTTTCGGGCGGCGGTCGTCCCGGAGGGAAAAGACGCGAACGAGTTGGGAGGAGAAGGCACGAGCGAGTCGGGACGAAAAGACGCAAGCGGACAAACCAAGACACAGCCAACGCGGTCGACCGCGCTCAGAACTTCTCCAGGAGCCGATCGTAGAAGCCCGAGCCGTCGTCGTCGGCCAGTTTCTCGACGATGAGTTCGGGCGTCGAGCGCGCGAGGTGGTCTTTCACCGGCGAGCGGTTCACGACGAGTTCCCCGTCTTCGAGCCCCAGCGCCTCGATGCCGTCGACGGCGACGTCGAAGCCGGCGGCCTCGCGGATCTCCCCCGCGAGGTGCGAGACGAAGACGGCCGTCGCGGCCTGCTCGTCGAGCGCCTCTAAGATTCCGGCGACGATCTTCGCCGACGCGCCGGGTTCGGTGATGCTCTCCAGTTCGTCGACGAGGACGAGGCGGTTCGTCTCGCCGTCGGCGAGGTCGCGGAAGTCCCGCAACGTGCTCTCGAACGCGCCGGCGTCGAGTGTGCCCTGCGTCTTCGCGTAGTAGTGCAGTTCAGAGAAGCGTTCGAGTTCGACGCGCTCGGCCGGGACGGGCAGTCCCATCTGCGCGAGGACGACCACGAGCGCGACAAGGTCCAGCGTCGACGTCTTCCCGCCGGAGTTGACGCCCGAGAGGAGCGTCGCGCCCGACACCCGGTAATCGACCGGGTCGACCTCAGCGAAGTCGACGTCCAGAAGCGGTGAGCGGCCGCCCTCGATGGCGAAGCCGTGGCTCTCGGAGATCCCGTCTCGAGCGGCGTCCGCGTCGTCGATATCGACGAACGTCGGCAACGTGCACGCGAAGTCGTCGGCGAAGCGCGCGACCGCGAGTTCGACGTCGAGTTCGAGCGCCTCGCGGACGAGTTCCTCGACGGGGTCGCGGAGCGCCGAGAGGTCGGCGGCGAGGTCGCGCTTGAGCCGCGCGGCGCGGCGGTCGCGCCCGGCCTTCAGTTCGGTCCGGAGCCGCGAGATCACCGAGGACTCGTGTTCGACCGGGAACGCGGGGTCGTCGGGGAACGCCCGCTCGGCGAAGTCGGCCTCCTCGGGCCGGAGGTCGAGCGCGTCGACGAGGTGCTCGCGGGCGGCGGCGACGGCGTCGTCGTACTCGTCCTCCAACTCCCGATCGAGCAGCGAGTCGACCCGTGCGCCCTGTTCGACGAGAGAGAGGAAGTCCGTCCCCTCGATCGTCACGTCGCGCTCGCGAATCGCCTCTCGGAGGCGATCGTTGGCGACGGACTCGGCAGTCGAGACCGTCGCGTCGAGGTCGTCGACGGCCGTCGCCAGCCGGTCCAGTTCCGCGTCGCCGACGATGGTCCCGTCGTCGTCGAGGCGGTCGAGCGCGTCCCGCAGCGCGTCGAGGTCGCAGGGCGGGTCGAGATCCGACGCCTCGTGGACCGCCGCGGCCGCGAGGATGCGCGAGCGGTTCTCCGCGAAGAATGCGAGGACGCGCTCGGGAACGATCTCGTCCCCGCGTTCCATCGCGTCGGGCCGCACGCGGACGTCGCCGTCGACGTCGATGCCGGCGAACTGCTCGTCGAGCGCGACGACCGTCGAGTACGAACGGGCGAGTTCCGCGAGGCCGCGGGCGTCCTCGACGACCTCCACCGAGAGTTCGGGAAACGCCTCCTCCGCCGCTGCGAACCGCTCTGCGTCGGCCGTCGCGAGGCAGCGGTCCCGGACTCGACGCGTCGCGGGCGGCGAGAGCGGTTCGACGCCCGCGAGCGCGTCGAGCACCGCGGGATCGGGATCGCGTCCGGTCGCGCGCTCGACGAACTCGCGGACCTCCGCGATCCGCGAGGCCGATCTGGTGGGGTAGAACGTCGCCACGCGCTTCGCGGCGTAGTCGGTGACGGTCCGCTCCCGGAGCAGTCCCAGGACGTCGTCGTACACCTCCCGCGCCCGGTCCGTCGCGAGGAAGTCGCCGTCGTCGTCGTGTCGGCGGCGGATCGCCCCGCGGGCGACGGCCGCGGCGCGACCCTCCGAGATGCCGGGCGCGCGCGTAAGAGTGGCGACGTCGCCCTCGCTGAGCGCCCGTTCGGCGTCGTCGAGCTCCGACAGCGCCGCCGCCGTCTTCTCGCCGACGCCCGGGATGGCCTCGAACTCCATTCGAGGTGCCTTCGCTCCCGATCCGACAAAACGTTACGGGTCCGATCGGCGACTGCGTGGAAGTCCGACCCGATCGGGGTCCGGTCTCTCGCCGGTGCCGGTCCGCGGCCGACGACAACGTGTTTTTGCCGCTGCGCCGGATACGTCGGGTATGGCAACCCAGACGGATCCGGATTCGGTCCCCGACGACGCCGCGGGGAAGGCCGCCGCCGTCCGCGACTCGCTCTCGGCGTGCGACGGCGTCCTGATCGCTTTTTCTGGCGGCGTCGACTCCTCGGTCGTCGCCGCGTTGGCACACGAGGCCCTCGGCGACGACGCCGTCGCGTGCACGGCCAAGTCCGAGACGCTCCCGGCGGCCGAACTCGACGACGCCCGGCGGGTCGCCGAGGAGGTCGGGATCCGCCACGAGGTCGTCGAGTTCTCGGAACTCGACAACCCCGACTTCGTCGAGAACGACGGCGACCGGTGCTATCACTGTCGGACGATGCGTCTCGGTCGGATGTACGAGGCCGCGCAGGAGTTGGGGATCGACACGGTCTGCGACGGCACCAACGCCTCCGACCCCGGCGAGGGACACCGCCCGGGACTCCGCGCCGTCGACGAACTCGACGTCCGCTCGCCGCTCCTGGCGGCGGGCATCGGGAAGGAGGAGGTCAGAGAGATCGCCGACGAGTACGACCTATCGGTCGCCGAGAAACCCTCGATGGCGTGTCTCTCCTCGCGGATCCCGACCGGACTGGAGGTGACGACCGAACGGCTCACGCGCGTCGAAAAGGCCGAACGCGTGCTCAGAGAGTGGGGCTTCTCGCAGTTCCGCGTCCGCGACCACGACGGCCTCGCGCGCATCGAAATCGCGCCCGACGAACTGGAGGCCGCGCTGAACCACGACTTCGTCGTCGCCGTGCGCGAGCACCTCACGGATCTCGGGTTCGAGCACGTGACGCTCGATCTGCACGGGTATCAGACCGGCAGTGTCAGTCCAGCGGGCGAGGACGACCAGGACGGCGCGAGCGCCGACAGCGACGAGTCGGGCGACGAACCGCTCGTCGAAGACGTGTTCTCGGCGGAGTACCCGACCGCCAGCGAGTGAAGCCGCGTCGGCGACCGGTGGTTGGAGCGGTGTGGCCCCGGTCCTGACTGTCCGGGAGCGCACGGGGAGACAGCCGACAGTTCAGGCCGCACGATCTTCGCGGGACGCGAGCAGGAGGCGAAGCCCCTCGTAGCCGAGCACCAACCCGACCGCGATTCCGCCGGCCACCGCCGGGGGAAGATTCAGCTCGGCGGCCCACCGGAGGACGGCCGGATCGGGGCTCCCGAGATACCCCACGACGACGGCGACCAGCCAAACCGGACGGCGGGCGCTGTCGAGGGCGAGGCGGACCCGCAGCAGCCGCCGCGAGCGGCCGTAGCGGCGCAGGAGGAGCGACACGAGTTCGAACACACCCACGAGGGCGCCCGCGATGAGCAGGGGCGTGTACACCGCGAGGCCGTTGGCCGCGAGCGTCTCGACGGCCGCCGAGGGAAGACGGCCGTAATACCCCGTCGGGACCGGCAGGGGACTGAAGAGGTATCCGACGAGCGCCGCGAGCACGGCAGCCTGGGGACGGCGGGCCGCCAGTCCCTCGGCGGTGGGGATCAGCGATCCCCTCGCGGTCCACCGCAGCGCGAACAGCGTCCCCTCGAACAGCGCGATCATCGTCGCGCCGACGATGATCGGGGCCATCCCGGTCGGATCGGGGCTGACGAGGAACGCGAGTCCCAGGAACGTCCCCCAGAAGAGCAGGCGGCGGTCTTCGAGCCACACCCGGGTGACGAGGTTCATCATAATCGCCAGCATCACGAACAGCGGGATCTGGAAGATGATGGCGTTGTAGCCCATCAGGATGAGGATGAGGTTGAACGTCTCCTTGAGGCCGAACGCCACGACCGCCGTCCCGGTGGTGTAGGAGGTGAAGTACGCGAAGATGGCCGGCAGGACGATGAAGTGCGCGAAGGCGATCCCGACGAACGCGAGGACGAGGCTCGTCGGCACCGCCGCGAGGTAGTAGCGGCGCTCCTTCGGATACAGTCCCGGTCGCATAAACAGGTAGGTCTCGTAGACGAACGCCGGCAGACCGATCACGAGGCCGCCGAGGGCGGCGACCTTCAGTTCCGTCAACAGCAGTTCGAGCGGGCCGTAGACCCGCGGCCGACGGTCGACCATCTCGGGTGCCCCGGGGATGTGCGTGTTCCAGAGGAAGTCGATGACCTCCGTGGAACTGACGAGGTCGAGGCCGAACGCGGAGTTCACGAGGTCGGCACCGGGGTACAGCAGCAGCGTGACGATGCCGCCGATGCCGAGGACGACCGCCAGTCGGCGGACCATCTCCTCGATGTGGTCCGCGAGCGGCATCTCTTCGTCGCTCTCGGGGCCGTCCGAGAGCATTCCATCGTCGGCGTCGACGAGCGGGTCGGGCGCGGCGGTCTCGGCCGCGGCCCCGCCGGGTGCGGCGTCGCCCGTGGCCGGCGCGCCGCCGTCCGTGCCGGTCGCAGCGGCGACGGCGTCGGGATCGTCGGCGGCGTCTGCCCCCTCGTCGGGCCAGAGTTCGTCGGCGTCGTCGCCGACGACGCCCGCGTCCGGTTCCGCGTCGGTGTCGTCCCCACCGTCCTCCTCGGTGTCGTCGACACCCTCGTCGGCCGAATCAGCGGATCCGTCGGCCGATTCGTCGTCCGAACCCGCGGGTTCGGATTCGGCGTCGAGGTCGTCAGCGACGTTTTCGCCGACCGAGAGGTCCCATCCGGCCGTCGGATCACCGGAGGCCGGGAAGTCCTCCTCCGAGTCGGCGGCGGCGTCAGAAGCGTCCGAATCTCCGTCGGTGTCCGAGTCGCCATTGGTATCCGGGTCGCCGTCAGTGTCCGACTGACTGTCGGTCTCGCCGGACGAGCCCTCGCCGGCGGCCACGTGTGTCCCCTCGTCGGTGGCGTCTTCAGTCTCGTCGGTGGCGTCTTCACTCTCTTCAGTGGCGTCTTCAGTCTCGGCGGCGGCGTCTTCACTCTCTTCAGTGGCGTCTTCAGTCTCTACGTCGCCGGGATTTTCGGTATCATCGGCATCGGCGACAGCGTCTTCAGCCTCGGATCGTTCGGCGTCACCCGCCGACTGCTCAGTGTCACCTTCCGGCCGCTCGGAGTCGGAGACCGCTTCGGACGCGTCGCTGGCGGACCGTTCGGTTTCCGCGTCGCCGACTGCGGACTCGCCGCTGCCGGACGCTTCGGCGTCGTCTTCGGGCGTCCGGTCCCCGTCCTCCGAATCGTCGGCCATTCACCAGAGTTTCGCCGCCCGGATCTTATAGGCCTTTCCGCATCGTCTCGACGCCGATCCCTGCGCGGCGGTCGAAAAGATTGATAACTGCGAGTCGGTTCTCTTCGGGTATGTCTAGCGCGCTCGACGAGGACACGAGAGAGACGCTCGACGCCGGCCGTGAGACCGCCGGCGCGATGCTTCGAGCCGCGCAGAAGGATCTCCAGAAGGTATTCATCTTCTTCCTGATCGGCTTTCTCGGGACGTTCTACGCGCTCAGACTCTACGTCTGGGACTTCCTGAAACGCGTCACGAGAGCGCAGATGTCCGCGGGGATCAGCGGCGACGTCTCGATCATCGCCCAGACGCCGTTCGACGTGATCCTCCTGCAGGCGAAGATCGGCCTCGTCGTCGGCGTCGTGCTCGCGCTCCCGGCCTTCCTCTATTTCTCCCGCGACGCCCTCGTCGAGCGCGGACTGTGGCCCTCCTCGCCGGTCCCCGTCTGGCAGCTCGCGCTCATCTTCGTCGGGATGGTGACGCTCTTCGTCCTCGGCGTCGCCTACGGCTACTTCGTCTTCTTCCCGTTCACGTTCGCGTTCCTCGCGCAGAACGCGATCGCCGCCGGCTTCTCGCCGACGTACTCGATCGTGAAGTGGGCGCAGTTCATCTTCCTGCTCACCGCCTCCTTCGGCCTCGCGAGCCAGTTGCCGCTCGCGATGACCGGCCTCTCCTACGCCGAAATCGTCCCCTACGAGACGTTCCGCGACAAGTGGCGCTACGCCGTCGTCGGCGTCTTCGCCGTCGGCGCGCTGTTCACGCCACCGGACCCGTTCACCCAGATTATGTGGGCGATCCCCGTCCTGGCGCTGTACGGCGTCAGCCTCTATCTCGCGAAGGTCGTCACGACCGCGCGACGCGGGAGCGAGAAGATGGACGTGAAGGCGACCGTCCGGGCGCACTGGAACGTCATCGCGGGGGTCGGCGTCCTCGGCGGCGTCCTCGTCTACGCGTTCTTCGAGCGCGGCGGCGTCGGCTACCTCAACGACGGACTCGCCGCCATCGGCAGCGACTACGTGATCCTCGCGCCGTCGTCGACGGGGCTGCTCGTCGGCTACGTGCTCCTCGCGGTCGTCGTCGCCGCCGTCGTCGCCGTCGGCTACTTCGTCTACCACGACCTCGACGACCTCGCGGTCGTGGAGGCGGGCGTCGGTGACCCGAGCGCGATCGACCTCGCGGACCTCGACGCCGACGGCGTCCGCGCCGCGCCGCCCGAGGTGTTCGCCGCGCTCGACGAGGACGAGGCGATGGCCGCCGCCGGCGACGCGCTCGACGCGGGCGAGCGGGCGAAGGCGCAGGCGATCATCGACCGGTTCGACGAGGACGGCGCGAGCGACGGCGACGAGGGCGACGCGGGCGACGGCGACGGATCGGCCGCCCCGGCGGAGTCGGAAGCGACGGCCGCCGAGTCGGGCGGTTCGATCGGCGATCGGTTCTCGCGGGCCGGGAGCACGTTCTTCGACGAGTTCGGCGACGACTCCGACGAGGCCGACGGCGATTCCGACGAGGAGAGCGACGATTTCGAGGGGTACTACACCGACCTCGCGTTCATCCTCGACTCGATCACGTCGCGGGCGTTCCGCATTGTGGGGCTGTTCATGCTCGTGCTCGCCGGGACCTTCGGCTGGCTCTACACCGGCGGGATCAAGCGCGTCTACGAGGACTTCCTCAGCCGACTCCCCGCGCAGGTGACCCCCGAGGAGGTGCTCAACGTCGTCGCCCTCCACCCGATGGAGGCGCTGGTGTTCGAGGTGAAGTTCTCGACGATCATCGCCGGCCTCGTGACCGCACCGGTGCTCGCCTACTACGCGTGGCCCGCCCTCCGCGAGCGGAACATCATCAGACAGCGCCGACGCGCGGTCTTCCTGTGGACCGGAGCCCTGGCGGCCGGCCTGCTCGGCGGGTTCGCGCTCGGCTACTCCACCATCGCGCCCGCCGTCATCTCCTGGCTGGTCAACGACGCCGTCCAGGCGAATATGGTGATCGCCTACCGCATCACCAACTTCTTCTGGCTCATCTTCTTCACCACCGCCGGCATCGGCATCCTCGCCGACGTCCCGATCCTGATGATCCTGCTCAACAGCGCGGGCGTGGGCTACGGATCGATGCGGGGTCGCTGGCGCGAGGTGACCGTCGGTGTCCTGGCGTTCGCGGCGCTCTTCACGCCCGCGGACGTCCTCACGATGTTCCTCGTGACCATCCCGCTGATGGTCGCCTACGGGATCGGTCTCGGCGTCCTGTTCGTGATCACGCTCGGCGGCCGTCGCGACCTGGCACCGCCCCGCAGCATCGACGTCTGAGCGTTATCCCGATAGCTGACTGTTACGCCGACGGCCGGAATCCGTCGGGGTAGGAGTCCGGATCCGCCCACTCCTCCGGGTAGTCGTGATCGTATCCGAGATCCGTCGCCATCGTCACCCGGTTGTATCCCGAGACGATGTTGACGGTGTAGAGCAGTTCGACGAACGTCTTGTCCGTGAACTCGCACGTCTCCCGGAGCGCCTCGAAGTCCTCGTCGGTCACCGAATCGGGGTCGGCGAGCACGTCGAGCGCGAAATCGATCACGAGCGCTTCCGTTCCGTCGAGGTCGCCGTTCGCGAGCGCGAGTTGCCACTCGCGGGTCGCCTCGTCGCCGCCGAGGCGCGGCGACAACTGCTTGGCGTAGGCCCCGGTGCAGTACGTGCACGCGTTCGCCATCGAGACCGCGACGGCGAGTTTCGTGAACAGTTCGGTGCCGAGGTCTCCCCTCCGCGCGAGGTCGAGGCGGGCCTCGTACACCTGCATCATCACCGGCGGGAAGTGCGTCTCGGCCTGGAAGTGCTTGCCGACCGATCCGTCGGGGGCGGTCACCTTCGGGGCGAACTCCCGCACAGCCGGGTCGTCGGACTCGTTCGGGTCGAGGAGATCGATTCGTGCCATACGGTCCCAAACTACAGTACGGTACAAAATACTGCCCCGACGTTTCGAGCGAGAAACACGGTCGAATCCGACGCGAGAGTCTTCGTGTCGCGTTCGGGAGGTTGGGACCGCACCCGAGCGACCCGGACGGAATCCGCGCGGTATATTAACCAGGTATTCCCAAGAGAATATATGCCCAAAATAAGCGTCGAGATTCCCGAGGAACTCCTCGAAGACCTCGACGAGCACGTCGGCGACGACGGCAAGTTCGTCAACCGGAGCGACGCGGTGCGCGCTTCGATCCGCAAGACGCTGGATCTGCTCGACGAGATCGACTCCCGGCACGGGCGGATCGACGATGAGTGAGGCGCGGACGCAGGCCGGCCAGATCGCACTCGTGGCGCTGTTCGTGACCGCGCTGACGACGGCGCAACTGACGGCGTCGAAACTGCTTGCGTTCGGGCTCCCGTTCGAGTTCCCGGTGACGGGCGCGAGCATCGTGCTCCCGGGCGCGGCGCTGGCGTACGCGCTGACCTTCTTCGCCTCGGACTGCTACTCCGAACTGTACGGCCGCCGCGCGGCGCAGGTGATGGTCAACGTCGGCTTCGCGATGAATTTCGTCCTGCTCGCGCTCGTCTGGAGCACCATCCTCGCGCCCGCGGCGAACCCCGAGTCGGCCGCGCAGTACCGCGCGGTGCTCGCCCCTGGGACGAACATCGTCCTCGGGAGCCTGCTCGCGTACCTCGTCAGCCAGAACTGGGACGTCCTCGTCTTCCACCGCATCCGCGACGCCACCGGCGCGTCGATGCTGTGGCTTCGCAACATCGCCTCGACGGCGACGAGTCAGGCGATCGACACGGTGCTGTTCGTCGCCATCGCGTTCTACGTCGCCCCGCGGGTGCTCGGGTTCGGCGCGCAGTTCGAGATCCCGGTGATCCTCTCGCTGATCGTCGGCCAATACCTGCTGAAACTGCTCATCGCCCTGGTCGACACGCCGTTCGTCTACGCGGTCGTCGCGTTCTTCGGCGGGTCGACGATCGACGACGACGAGAACGCCTGGGCGGCCGACTGAGCGACCGCGAAAACTCGGCTATGCTTCGTCGACGACCTCGGCGAAGCCGAACTTCGCCTTGACGTCGGTGACGCGGATCCGAACGGAATCGCCCGTCTCCGTCCCGGGGACGAACAGCGCGTAGCCGTCGATCTTGACGACGCCGTCGCCCTCGCTGCCGACGTCGTCGACGACGACGTCGAGTTCCTCGCCCTCGCGGACGGGTGCCGTGATCCGGTGTTTGCCGACCAGATAGAGTTCCGAAGAGGAGTCCCTGGAGGCGTCCGGGCGGATCGAGCGGACGTACTCGAACTCCCGGTCGACGTCTTCGCGGAGGTCGTCGAGGTCCTGGCCGTCGAACACCTTCGCGGCGAAGTCGCCGCCGGCCGGGAGGAGTTCGAGCGCGACCTCAAGGGCCTGGCGGGCGAGATGGACCGAGCGAGCGTGATCCAGCGAGTACTCGCCGGTCATATTCGGCGCCATATCGGAGATCACGACGTCCGCGCCGTCGTCGCCGATTTTCTCCTTCAGTTCGGCTTTGGTGTCCTCCTCGGTCATATCGCCGCGGATCGTCTCGACGTTGTCGTGCTCTAGGTCGCGGATCCGCTGGAAGTCGACGCCGACGACGGTTCCGCGGTCGCCGACGGCCTCGGCGGCCACCTGCAGCCACCCGCCGGGGGCGGCCCCGAGGTCGACGACGGTGTTCCCGGGACCGAACAGGCCCGCAGCCTCGTCGAGTTGCTTCAGTTTGTACGCCGAGCGGGCGCGGTAGCCCTCCTGTTTGGCCTTGTTGTAGTAGTGGTCCTTTCGTGTCATACGGTCCTCACTGAATCGGCTGCCGTGTTCCGCGGGGAAACAGCCGGCGAATTCGCGTTCATATCGATAGAAAGGAGGTTGAGTCGGAAATGGATGCCGAATTCAGGGGCGTCTTCGAGAGGGACGCCATCGAGGGAAGTGGGAATCCTCGCTGAGACCCGTTCGAGCCCGCGGTGACGGCAAAGTCGGCGAGTCGAAAGCATCGGATGCGGCTGTCGAGGCCCCCCGGGATCTGAGAGCACGCCGAAGTCGTCCGTTCGTCGTCGTCGCACGTTCACCACCGGACGAATTGTTGAATCCGGGCAGAAACAGTCGCACTCTGGGAGCCCCACGACTGCGGGAGTTCGGTACAATAAAGGGCGACTAAGTACGAACTCCGCAAGTGCGCCGGAAGAACAAACTGCTCGTCACGACCGTCGGGATACTCATCCTCTTGACCACTCTCGGCGTGACGAGTATGAACGCCTCGGCCGCGTTCGTGTCGCCGACCCAGGTCTCCGAGTCGGATGGAGCGTATCAGGGCGATTGGGTCAATCTCGAGGGCGTCGTCACTGACCTCGACGCCGACGGAGCGGCGATCACCTTCGAGGTGACCGACGAGAACCACACCGTTCCGGTAGTGTACGAAGGGACGTTACCCGACACACTTCAGGACGGCCGCGTCGTCGTCGCCAAAGGACAGTTCGACGGCGACCGACTGGTCGCGAACAAGCTCTCCGTCCGAGCACACGAAGGCGAGGAACGCCCCGAGAGCACTCGATGACGCCAGAGGAGGAGGAGCGGTCGGGACCGGCCTCGGAACCGCCGGCCGTCGAAGTCGACGAGGTGACGAAATCCTACGGACACTTCACCGCCGTCGACCGCCTGTCGTTCGCGGTCGAGCACGGCTCGACGGTCGGGCTTTTCGGACCGAACGGCGCAGGGAAGACGACGTTGCTTCGGATGATCGCCGGACTCGCGCGGCCGACCCGCGGGACCATCACGGTCGACGGCGTGCGACTCACCCCGGACGATTACACCGCCTACCGAACGATGGGTATCGTCACCCACGAGACGATGCTGTACGACGAACTCACCGCTCGGGAGAATCTCAGATTCCACGCTGATCTCCACGGCGTCGACGACCCCACCGGCCGGTGTGCGTCGGTGCTCGAGACAGTCGGGTTATCCCACCGCGGGAGCGACCGGCCGAGGACGTTCTCACACGGGCTTCGAAAACGGCTGTCGCTCGCTCGAGCGCTGCTCCACGACCCCGACGTGCTGTTGCTCGACGAACCGTACACTGGACTCGACCAGCGCTCCGTCGCCGACCTCGAATCGGTCCTCGACGGGTTCGACGACCGGACAGTCCTCCTGACGACGCACGACCTCGAACGCGGTGTCGCCCGCTGCGACAGGGCGATCGTCGTCGACCACGGCCGACTCGAGGCGGACCTCGTGCTCGACGACGGGACGTCGTTCGCCGCGACGTATCGCCGGATACTGGGCGTCGACTCCGAGTCGGAACGCGCGGGGGAACGAGCAGGATGACCACCATCGAACCAGTCCGATGAAGGCGTTTCTCCGCGCGGTGTACCGGGTCTTCAGGAAGGATCTCCGGATCGAACAGCGGACGAAGCAAGTGACGACGACCGTCGCCGTCTTCGCGCTGCTCGTCGTGCTCGTGTTCGCGTTCAGTTTCGTCCAGACGCTCCAGAGTTCGGCGCTGCTCGGACGCGGTGCACTTTGGGTCGCCTTCGTGTTCGCCGGGACGTTCGGCGTCACGAAGACGACCGAACTCGAAGACCGAAACGGGGCGCTCGATGGCCTGCTGATCGCCCCGGTGGACCGCTCGGCGATCTACCTCGGGAAAGTGCTCAGCACGGCGGCGTTCGTTTTCGCGGTGAGTCTGGTGACGTTGGGCGCGACTGCGGTCTTTCTCGGCTACAGTCCGTCGATGCCGACGGCGGTCTCTGTCGTGGCCGTGCTCCTCGTCACCGCCGTCGGATTTTCCGCTATCGGCGTCGTCGTCTCGGTTCTGACGTTTCGATCGGGCCTCGGCGAACTCGCGCTGCCGGTCCTCCTCGTGCCGCTCGTCGTGCCGCTACTCTTAGCCGGGGTCGAGCTCACCGCGGCGCTCGAAAGCGGCGCGCCGCTCGGTGGTTGGCTCCGACTCCTTGGGCTGTACACCGGAATCGTGCTACTCGCTGGCGTCGCGACGTTCGAGTACGTCGTCGAAGAGTGACAACGGGGGCGACGCCCGGGAGGGGCATTCGTCAGATCACTCGGCCTTCGCCGGCGGTTCCGCGGAGTCGGTCTGCTTGAGAAGGAGGAACACACCGAAGAAGACCGGAGAGAGCAGTCCGAGCGCGAGGATGGTGACGAACGTTGCGTTCTCGAAGGATATCGGCGTCCCCGATCCCTCGGATCCACCGCCCGATTCGCCGCCGCTGCCGCCACCGCCGCTGTCCCCACCGCCGCTGGCTTCGAGAAGCGGCTGTTCGACCTGGCTCGAATCGAGGCCGCCGCTGCCGCCGACGACGACTGCTCCGAGCATTCCGAGGGACTGGTGCGGAGCGCAGTAGTACGTGTACGTTCCCTCGCTCTCGAAGGTGTGTTCGAACGTCTCGCCAGGAGCGCTGTAGAGTTCGCTCTCGAAGCTGCCGTCCTCGGCGACGACGTTATGGCTGTTCCCCTCGCCGGTCCACTCCCAGACGACGGTGGTTCCGGGGTCGACCCGAATCGCCGCGGGGCCGAAGCCGTAGTACCCGCCGTTGGCCTCGGAGCCGACTGCGACGGTCACCTCCGATTGGCCGGTGTAGTCGTAGGTTCCTTCGTAGTTGGAAACGCCGTCGAACCAGCCGCCGTAATCCGGCTCCGATTGGGCGGTCGCGGTGCCGCTGGCGAGGCCACTCGTGGCTGCCGCGCCGAGTCCGATCGCGGTCCGGCGCAGGAACGCTCGTCGGTCGGTCGATCTCTTGGGTTGCTCTGACATTGTGTGTCGGTCGTGAATCGTCTGTGTTCTCGGTCGGTGTCGAATACGATCGATCGGCGGTGTATCGCCCGTCTGTTCGGTCTTACGCCTGTGCGTCTTCGAGTCGCCGTTCGAGCCGCGCCATCCGACGCTGCAGATACGTCACGTATCCGAAAAACGCGACGAAGAGCGCGGAGTAGCCAGCCAGGAGTAGTGGTTCCATCGTTATCGCCTCCGTGAGAGCTGTGCTCTGCGAACGTGCTGTTCGAGTTCGTGGATGCGGATCCGAATGCCTAGGAGGTAGAGATAGAGGAAGGTTGCCGCGACGAGCGTCACGACGAGCGTCAGCGGGTCGATGTTCGCGCTGACGCCGCTGTTTCCGATCGTGGTCTCGTGGAACGTCGGCGTCCAGAGCCGCGTGGATGCGTACGAAAGCGGCACGGTCACGAACCCGACGACCCCGTAGACCGCCGCGTACCGGTCGCCCGACTGAGCCTCGGTCGCGGAGTAGACCACGAGATAACCGGCGTAGATGAACCACACGATCAGGAACGTCACCAGCCTGACGTCGGTCCACTCCCACCAGGAGTTCCAGATGACCCGCCCCCACGCGCTGCCGAGGAGCAGCGTCAGCGTCGCAAAGAGAAAACCCAGTTCACCGGAACTGTGGGCCAGCCGGCTCCAGAACGGACCTCGGTAGCGCAGATACAGCGCGCTGCCGACGAACGTCGACCCGAGCGCGGCCGCGGCGACCCACGCGAGCGAGATGTGCCAGTACGCGAGGAGGTTCGCGCCGTGTTCGATGCCGTACATCGTGTCCGACGCGACCCCGAAGATCAGGAGCATCGAGAGTAGTCCGAAGCCGAACGCGCCCCACGCGACGAACCGACTTCCTGTCACGCGGTGGAGAAACGCCGTGACCGTGGCGAGAATCCGGGCGAACCGAACGTTGCTGCTTCTGCTCCCGCGAGCGTCCCCGTCGTCCGTCGATGAGCTACCGTTCATACTGTTAGAGCCAAGTCGTTACCGATGCGAGTGCAAGTTTGTCGAACCCGAAGAGCACGGCGATCCCGAGCGCGATGAGCGCGTAGCCGGTCGCCGTCCGGAACGATTCTGTCGACGCGCCGCTCGCGACCGAGTCGAACAGCCGACTGCTGCCGGCCTGTCCGAGGTACGCGACGCCCAAGAGCGGAATCGAAAAGCCGGCCCCGTACGTCGCCAACAGCCGAGCGCTGCCGACGACGTCCGAAGTCGTCCCGACGTACGCCAAGACGCCACCGAGGACGGGGCCGACACAGGGGAGCCAGATGACGCCTAGGAGCAGCCCTACCGCGAACGCGTTGCCCAGCGGATAGGCCTCCTCGTCGACGCGGTTGGAAAGCCGCGATGCCCGTCCGGCGAGGCGGGAGGCGTACCGCGAGTAGACCTCGTTGAGGTCGTCGTCGGCCATCACAGCCCCGAACGCCAGCATCAGGATGGCGAACGGCGCACGGACGGTGTCAGGCGTCACCGAGCCGATCATCCCGGTCAGGACACCGAGGGCGGTGAACGTCACCGTGCTCCCGACGACGATGGCGACCGGCCGCAACCGGTGGCCGTTCGCGCCAACGACGAGGACGGGAATCATCGGAAGACAACACGGAGTCAGAATCGTCAATACCCCCGCGAGAAAGACGGTGACGGCGGTCGGGTCAGTTATCATTCGATACTGATCGTTGTGGAGTCGTTAGCTCGCGGTCTCGCTCGTGGATTGCTCGGTTGCCAAGGCGGTCGTGACCGCGTCCTGTGCGGTCACCGACGACTGGTTCGCGGCGTCTTCGCTCGTCGAGTTGTCGACGTCCTCGTAGGTCCGGATCCACGTCGTCTCCCAGGACCCGTCGACGGACTCGTTCCGAAGCGGCTGGTCGTACCGTTCGACGTTGTCGGGGATCACGCTCTCGTCGATCTCCGAATCGTCGATCGGGATGTCTGCGAGCATGAGCTTCTTCGTCATCGGGTTCATCTCGTACCCGAGACGCTGCTGCGTGCGGTTGTAGTAGACCGCTTCGTCCGGCGCACCGGCGGCCGCCCAGTCCTTGGGCTGTCGCGGCAGGTGCGGCCGCTTGTGCGCGTTCATAAATCCGGCGACGTCCTGGACGTCTTCCCAGTCGGAGAACGTGTGCGCTGCGCCGTAGGGCATCGCCTCGCGGGTGAAGCCGGCGGACGTGTAGACGCGACCCATTCCGGCCCCGTCGTTGAACGAGTCCGCACCCCAAAGCGGTGGGTACTGGCCCTCGATCCCCTGCCCGTCTGCACCGTGACAGGAGGCGCAGTTCTCAAGGTACAGTTCGGCCCCGCGGACCGGGTTGATCTCCGAGACCGGGACTTTCTCGTCGCCCTCGGGCTTTTCGATGTGCCGCCAGTAGGGGACCGTCTCGCTCGGCGTTCCCTTGTTCAGCCAGACCATGTACGACTCCATCGCTTGGATCTCGCGGCTGTCGTACGCGGGGACGCCCTCTTCGGACCCCGGTGAGTTCATACTCCGGAGGAAACAGCCCATAATCCGCTGGCGCATATCCCGCATCCGCTGGGTTCGGCCGGTCCACTCCGGATAGCCGGCCGCGGTCCCGACGAGCGGGATCATATCGATGTCCTGCCCGACCATACCGGTCGTCGTGGGGAGATCGCCCCCGCCGTGGCAGTTCGCACACGAGAGGTCGTTTCCGACGTGTTCGGGCATCTCGTTGGACGTGTTCGCGAAGATCGCACGTCCCTCACGGATAAGCTCCCGCCGGTTTTCGTTCTCCGGGAGCGTCGAGTTGTTCATCTTCTTGGGAACGAAATTCACCTCCTCGCCGGCGGTCGCGTTCTTGTACTGGAACTCCTGTTCGCGCAGGTCTTCGCTGTACCACTTGCTGCCGTTCCACGTGCCAGGGAGGTCACGAACCTCGCCACCGCCAGCGCTGGCTGCCGGCGCGTCCCCCGGGCCACCGAGGAACGCGACCGCGCCGTTGATGGCGAATACGACGACGATCGCCGCGAAGACCGTCCCGAAGACGAGCAGGACGGGTTTGAGTAAGAGCGTCGAGTCGCTCTTACTCATGTAGTTGCCCACCTAGCAGTTAGATAGTCTATCATTTCATATCTCCCTCTACGGTATCGTGTTTCCGAATGAAAAATAGATAGATAATAAAGCTTCTCTTCTACACAACTGCTGCGGGTCAGTTTTTGTTTTCGATAGACAGCACTCACTAAATATTGTTTTATTGATTCATTTTTGCACTCGACCACTGGATCGACGACGGTAGGTTTTACTGTCACAGTCTAATAGCCGGGACTATCGATGAATCCACGAAAGGCGATGACGATCGCCTTCTTCGCCGCACTGCTCGGAATCGGGTACGTCTCGATGAACGCGGCGCCCGTTCTCTCCGGAGAAGGATACTCCTACCACGGAGAGACGCGATGGCAGACCGATTACGCCGACGCCGTCGAAACAGCCGCCGCCGAAGACGAGCCGGTCGTGATCTACTTCTGGACGACCTGGTGTACCTACTGTGAGGACTACAATCAGAACCACTACAGCGACCCGGCGGTGCGATCGGAACTCGACGAGTTCACGAAGGTAGCGGTGAACTTGGACAGCGACGCCGAGGCCGACGCGCGACTGCAGCAGCGGTACAACGTCAACTACCCGCCGCAGCACGTCGTCGTGACGCCCGAGGGCGACGTGCTCACGCGGATCCCCGGCTACGCCTCACCCGAGGATTTCCTCACGTACCTGGAGACGGCCAGAGAACGCTACCAGTCCGGCACGACAACCGATAACGGGTCGGCGACAGCCGCCGCCGGACCGACATCGACGCCCAGAACCGAATCGGAGCCGACCACGGAGGTCGCACAGTGAACCCCGGGACGATCCTGCTGGCGCTCGCGTTCCTCGCCGGACTGTCGAGTACGGGCCTTCTCACGCGGGCGTACCTCCTCGACGACGACCGGTACCTCTCGTACGTCCCAAAACTGACCGCGGGAACGGCGGTCCTCCTGGTCGCGGCGCTGTCGCATCTCACCTACCAGTTCGTGCGTCTCGACTACTCGAACGCGTACGTGTGGGAGAACACCGCCGCGTACCTCTCGGTGCTCTACCGCGTGACGGGCGTGTACGCGGCCAACGAGGGATCGGTGCTCCTGTGGGCCTCGATCGTCGCCGTCGTCGCGCTGGTCGCCGGCGTGACGCGGGGCTTCCCGACGCGACGCGGAAAACTCGTCCACGCGCTCACCGTCGGCGTCGTGACGTACTTCTCGGCGATGCTGTTGCTGCAGAGCCCGTTCGCCTCGGTCCGAACGGCGTTCCCCAACGCGCCTCCGGGGTTCACGCCGACGAGCGGCCAAGGACTGAACCCACTCCTCGTCGATCCGTATATGGCGATCCACCCGCCGGTGATGTTCATCTCCTACGCGCTGCTGACGATGCCGTTCGCCATCGGGGCCGCACACTTCATCGCGCTGTTCCGCGGCGACGACGGACTCTTCTCGGCGTGGGTCGGCAGCGTGATCCGCTGGCTCCGACTCGGATGGCTGTTTCTCACCGCCGCCGTCGCGCTGGGCGGACTCTGGTCGTACACGGTACTCGGCTGGGGCGGGATCTGGGCGTGGGACCCCGTCGAGACGGCCATCCTGGTCCCGTGGCTGTTCCTGACGGCGACGTTGCACGCGGTCACGAACTACCGACCGGGCGGACGGTACCGGATCCTCGCGCCCGCGATGACCGCCAGCGTGTTCGCGCTGGCCGTGTACACGACGTCGGTGGTCCGCAGCGGCGTCTTCCGAAGCATCCACTCGTTCGCCGACGGCGGGATCGGCGCGTCGTTCCTCGTGTTGATGGGCGTGACAACTCTCCTCGGCGTCGTGCTGCCGCTCGCCTACTGGATGGTGACCGAGGAGAACAGCGGCGGCACTGTCGCTCCCGAATCGACCGAAGGGGGCCGTCTCGACGCGTGGGTCACCCGATCGAACCTGCTGCATCTCGCCGTCCTCCTCTTCGGACTGCTCACCTTCGTTTCGCTGTGGGGGCTCTCGTTCCCGCTGCTCCGGAGCGCGATGACGGGCCTCGAGGTGTCGGTCGAATCGCGCTACTACAACCTGTGGAGTTTCCCGCTCGTCCTCGCGGTGTTGCTCCTCCTCGGTTTCTATATGGACTACGACCGGGAGGGCCTCCGACGGAGCCTCGCCGGACTCGCGGTGTTCGGCCTCGCGACGCTCGTCGGTGCCGCTGTCGCGCCGTCGGAAACCTGGCGGTTGGCGTCCGCGCGCCCAGGGGACGCGTTCATCTATCAGGTCATCGGCAACGCGAGCGCGCTCTCGGTGCTGCCACCCGTGGCGTACGCGATTCTCGGGACAGTCAAACGAACGGGGCAGCGGATCGCCGCGACGACGAGCCGTGATGCAAAACTGAAAGAGACCGGAATCACGCTGATTCACGTCGGCGCCGCGCTGCTCGTGCTCTCGCTACCGTTTATGTATCTCTTCGCCGGACAGGCGTCGGTGATGGCGACCGGGGTCGCGGCCGGCGCGGTCGACACGTCCCAACGCGACGTCGGGACGTCTTCGTACGACGTCCGCGTGCTCGGGTACGAGCGGACCGAGTTCCCGACCGACCCCGAACCGGGGACGTACGCGCTCTCCTCCTCGCAGGTTCTCACACGCGGACAGTCGCTGAATACGTCGGTACAGACCGTTCACGGGACGGTGACCGCGATACGCGAGGGGCCACAGGCGACGGTGGTGCAACTGGACGACTCCCAGGTGTGGATCGGCGTCGCGGGCAACGGAACGGTGGGTCTCGAAACCGGCCAATCGGTCGTCGCCCGCGGACAGGTGATGTGGGAGTTCGTCCCGACGGCTGACGCCATCGTCCTCGCCGGGCCGGAAACCGTCGGTCCCGCCGACGACCCGCCGGACGCGGCCGTTCCGACCCGGGTGATCGCCACCGGCGTGTCGCTCGCGGTGTACGACGATACCGGTCTCGTCGTCTCCGGCGTCGCCGGCCAGCGAGAGTATCCCGAGCAGGGCGGACTCCAGGTCAGAGACGTCCTGATCGATCGGGGACTGTTCGTCGACACGTACGTCATCGCCGGCGTGAGCGACGGAACCGCCTCGATGTCCGTCAAGCGGATTCCGTTCGTGACCCTGATGCGGGCGAGTATCGCGGCGCTCCTCCTCGGGATGTTGCTCGTGATCGTCTTCGACCCGCGACACGGCGTTCGAACGAACTCGATCGTCGGTTCCAGCGACTCGACTGCAGCGACGACTCGCGATCGTCAGGAAGGCGTGAGGGAGGTTTCGGACCAATGAGACGGCTGTTCGCGCTGCTCGTCGTCGTCAGCGCACTCGCGTTCGTTCCCGTCGCCAGCGCGACGACGACGGTCGGCGGGACGGTCACCGTCGACGACGGGAGCGCAGACGGCGCGACCGTCGAGGTCGTCCCGCTCAGCGAGCAACGGCAGCGAGCGGACGACGCAGTGACCACGACCGTCGAGGACTCGTCCTTCTCGGTCGACGCGCCGGACGCGCCGGCGTATGCCGTGCGCGTCGAGCACGGCGGCACGACACACTACGAGGTGCTGCAGAACCGCACGCAGGTCGAATTCGAACTGTCCGAGCGGTTCGCCGGGCGGGTCGTCGACGACGATGGGGAAGCGGAGCCGGGCGCTGTCGTCGAACTGATCGACGAGAACGAGTACGTCGTCGGCACGCGACGCACGAACGAGACGGGCGCGTTCGCGTTCGGCCCGCTGGAATCCGACGAGACGTACGAGCTCCGTACCACGGTCGGGAACGCGGCGTATCGGCGGACGATCGATCCGTCGACGACACGGAACGTGACGGTTACGGCGCTGCAGCCGACGAACGACACGTCGGTACTCGGTGTCGCGAACCGGACGCCGACCGGCCACGTCGTCCAGATCGTGCCGCCGGGGAACGAATCGGACGCGCCGAGCGTCATCGAGACGATCGCGTTCGAGAACCCGAGCGACCGACCGTTCGTCGGGACCGTGACGATCGGAACGCCCGCCGACGCGTCGGCGTACGCGGCGATGGTCGACGGCTCGGGGGCGGAGTATCGACAGACAGAAGCGGGCGTCGAATTGAACGTCAGCGTCCCCGCGAACGGAAGCACGCAGGTGGGCGCGGCCTACGATCTCACCGGGACGCAGTTCCGGAAAGAGATCCGACGGGACACGACCTCTCTCGCGGTCGTGCTCCAGGGTTACGATCCGTCCCGGGTGAGCCACTCGGCGAACCTCCGGGTCGGATCGGCACCGATCCCGCTGCTCACCACGAACGAGTCGCTGGACGCAGGCGCGACCATCAGCGCCGACGTCGCCGGCGCTCGGAGGACCACCGCGGAGTCGACGGCGGGAACCAACTCGGAGACAGGGGCCGTGGAGACGTCCTCCTCCGGGAGCGGGTCGATCCCGGCCTTCCCCGGCGTCCCGATACTCGCCGGCATCTTCGGAACGGTCTTCGTCGGCCTCGGCGCGTACCGACTGACCCGACCGGAACCCTGACGTCGAGTCACCGCGACGTCGCTGACCGGAGCGTCGGTGGTGTTGACCACGGTGACGGTCACACGATCTGCATCGGGGTATGTTCCACACTCGTCGATCGGGGGTGCCGGCGTCGGTCACGCGCCGAGGGTTTGCGTCACGAACGACCGCCGGATCCGGACCCGTTCGCGCGCGTCCGCCCCCGCAGAAACACACAACCGAATCGGGTGCCTTTTTATCACATCCCGGCCAATCCCTCCCTATATGTTCAAGGCCATCGTGAGCGCGTCTACGCTCCAGGACGCGCTCGACTCGGTGAGCGTGCTGGTCGACGAGTGCAAGATCCGACTGAACGAGGACGAACTGTCGATTCGCGCCGTCGATCCCGCGAACGTCGGTATGGTCGATCTCTCGCTCGATGCCGCCGCCTTCGAATCCTACGAGGCCGACGGGGGCGTCATCGGCGTCAACCTCGCGAAACTCGAAGACTTCGTCGGGATGGCCTCGGGGGACGAACTCGTCGAACTCGAACTCGACGAGGAGACCCGGAAGCTGAACATCCGGATGGACGGCCTCTCCTCGACGCTCGCGCTGATCGACCCCGACTCCATCCGTCAGGAGCCGGACATCCCCGACCTCGACCTGGCGGCCGAGATCGTCCTCGAAGGCGCCCAGTTGGACCGCGGGATCAAGGCCGCCGACATGGTGTCGGACCACGTCCGCCTCCGCGTCGACGCCGACGACGAGGCCTTCCACATCGAGGCCGAGGGCGACACCGACGACGTCGACTTCGAACTCGACGCCGACGACCTCATCGCGCTCACGGCCGGTACGGCCGACTCGCTGTTCTCGCTGGACTACCTGAAGGACATGAACAAGGCGATCCCGAAGGACGCCGAGGTCACCGTCGAACTCGGCGAGGAGTTCCCGGTCAAGATCCACTACGCGGTCGCCGAGGGGCAGGGCAACGTCACGTACATGCTCGCGCCGCGCATCCAGAGCGACTAGCGTTTCTCTCCTCCTTTTCAGGCATCACACCCGAACGGGCCGTCTGTGCCATCCCGTCGCGCCGCTCGGACGGGGCGAACTCCGCTCCTCGGTCTGGACGGTGCCGTCCCGGGTGATCGCGCGGACGACGACCTCGAACTCCGAGCGGTTCGGCGCGTCGAACGCGTACCGCCAGCGCCGCCACGCGTGGGGCGCGATCGGCGACTCCAACTCGGCCTCGGTCCACGTGTCGCCGCCGTCGACGCTGACCTCGACGGCCGCGATCTCCTCGACGCCGGTCGCTAACCCACCGAACGCGACTCCCCCGACGACGACGCGATCGCCGTCGCGTTCGACGCCGCGGACGTACGACATCGTGTTGACGACGGCCTCCTCGTCCCATCCGCGCGCCTCCCAGTAGGCCTCGTGGTCGGCGGCCGAGACCTCGATTCGCGTGATCCACTTGGTCATCTTCATCCCGTAGCGGCCGGGGACGAGCAACCGGGCCGGAAAGCCGTGTTCCGTCGCGAGCGGCTCCGACCCCATCCGATAGGCGATCAGGATGTCCTCGCGCTCGACGATGTCGAGCGGGATCGCCTCGCTGTACCCGTCGGCGGCGTGGGTGACGACGTCGACCGCCTCGGCGGCGGGGTCGGCGTCGGCCACCAGGTCCGACAGTTGGACGCCCGTCCAGCGGGGCGTCCCGATGAGGTCGCCGCCGACGGTGTTCGAGACGCAGACCATCGTCGTGACCTGTTCGACGCTCGCGTCGTGCTCGCGAAGTTCGTCGTACGAGAGGCTGTAGGGTCGCTCGACCGCACCGTCGACGTCGAGCGTCCACGACGCCGGATCGAGATCCGGCGGTCGGATGTTGATGTCGACGACGTAGTGGTCCTCCGGGGCCGTGACCGCCGCCGGCATCCCCTCGAAGTCGAACCGAGGATCGCCGGGGGTGGCAACCGGCGATGCTTCTCCGGCGGCGTCGGTGCCGCCGTCGGAACCGCCCGCATCGACGCCGTCCACGTCGCCGCCGCGACCGCGCCCGCCAGCGAGTCGGTCGAACGCCGCGCGCACGCCGAGGAGCGACCCCGTCCCGACGACCGCGACCGCGCCGATCCGTCGAAGGAACCGGCGGCGGTCGGGCGATCGGCGGGTCGTCGGCGTCGAGAGCAGGCGACTCGCGATGTACGCCGGCACGACGGCGACGACGACGCCGAGGACCGCGCTCGGCGAGAGGGGAACCCCGGCGGCGAGAAAGACGGCTACGGTCGCGCCCACGGCCAGAAAACCCGCCAGGAACGGCGTCTCCGCTCGAACGCGCGGCCAGACGGCACCCCCGATCGCCGAGAGGGCGACGATCCCGACGAGCACCGATGCCAACAACACCGGCTTCGCGGAGAACCCCAAGAGGCCGACCGCTAAGGTCGACAGCCACCCCGGCGAGCGGACGATGATCCCCTCCGCGAGGGCGACGGGAGCGAATCCCCCGACGAGCGGTGCAGCGAGGTACAGTCCGGCGAGCCACACGGTGCCGACGACGGCACCGACCGTCCCGCGTCGAACGGTCGTCGAACGCATAGCGTTACCAAGGGTCGCAGAGGGATAACGCTGCGGCGTGGCTCGCTACGGCGCGGGAGCCACCCTGTACCGGAACGGAAGAGTGAATCCGACACCGAGAAGACGTCGTCTTCAGCTGCGATGGCGATCGATGACGCGCTTGGCCGCCTCGGCTTTCTCCTTCCAGCCGTAGCCCGCCTCGTAGACGTGACGTTTCGCGTCGACGAGGGCTTCGGGCGACGACTCCTCGAAGCCGCCGCGGGCCCACGCACCGCTGTCGTGGAGCCACTCGATCACGTTCTCGCGCGTCTCCGCCCACGAGAGGCCGACCATCTCGTACCACGCGATCATCGCGAAGACCGCGTTGTCGTGACAGCCCGGGACGCTCCCGTTGCGGTAGATGGTGCGCATCGGCTCGCGGGTCGGCTCGGACACCTCCTCGCGGAACTCCTCGGACGTGCGCAGTCGGAGCACGTCGTTGCCCTCCGTGATCCGCTCGTCGCGCTTGAGGCGTTCGAGCGCCGCGCGGTGGAGCGCGCCCCACTCGCCGTCGACCGCGTCGTAGAGTTCGGACTCCTCGGTCGGCGCGGCCGTGAGTCGGGCCACGATGTCGGTGTAAGCCTTTTCGACGGCCGGCCAGGCCGTCCCCTCGAACTCGCAGTCGGTGTCGTGGAGGCTGTTCGTGGCCCGGCAGTCGGGACACGGGTAGTCGAACTGCGGCACGTGGAGGGAAACGGCGGGGTCCGTCTTAGATGATGCGGTGTGGGTGCCGACGGGTCCCGCCGCTGGGAGCGTTTGGGAGCCCTCGTTCGTCGAAGGGGCGTCGGTAGGTAGTGGGTGGCTGTCGGTAGATGCGGGGGCCGTCAGTAGCTACCCAATCGTCGTGTTTATTCGGCGGCGGGAGAAAAGGAGAGGCGATGCAGCTGGACCCGCTCTACGCGCGCTACCCGTTCTTCGACGGGGCGCGCGAGGCCGTCCGAGAGGCCGACATCTCGCCGGCGGCGCTCATCACCGAGGACGCCCCCGCAGTCGATCGGGCCACGGAGCGGGTCAAACGCGCCCTGATGGAGGGGACCGTCGCCGCCGAGGAGCCGTC
Organism: Halobellus litoreus; assembly: GCF_024464595.1. NCBI lineage: Archaea > Methanobacteriati > Methanobacteriota > Halobacteria > Halobacteriales > Haloferacaceae > Halobellus > Halobellus litoreus. The sequence goes on from NZ_JANHAW010000001.1 coordinate 1,273,073, forward strand.
CCGGTGGGACGACCGCGAGAAGTTGCTCTCGTATCCGATCGCCCGGATTCTGGTCTCGTTGATCGAGACGCCTGCGGCCGTCGAGAAGTACGCGACCGCGGAGGCCGCGACGGCGCGCGAGCGGTTCGAGACCGACTTCGCGGCCGACGACGACTTCCAGAGCACGGGGCGACGCCGCGCATCGCTCGACGACGTCCTGCGGGAGTTCGACCTCGCCGACGCCGTCCGGCCAGAGCGGGACCGAGTCGGAGCGGAGCGGGCAGGACGCGGCGGCCGGCGCGGAGGCGGGCGGGGCGGTCGCGGCCCCACGCACTACTGGGTCGGTATCGGGCCGTACCTCGAACTCGCCGACGCCGATTGGGGGGAGCGCTGGCGACTCGTCAACCGGGAGGTCGCCGACGGCGAGGTCCGGATCTCCGCCGAGCACCTCTCGCGGCTCCTCGAAGCGGCCGTCGAGCGCCGCGTGGCGGAGGGCCTCCCGTTCGAGGTGCGCGGCACCGACGGCGGCGACGCCCTCGCGGAGGCCTTGGAATCGGCCGTCTCGGAGCTTCGGGGGCTGCTCGACGACCACGACGCCGTCGACCCGCGACGGGTCGACACCGTCGTCCCCGCGCTGTTTCCCCCGTGTATGCGGACGCTCGTCCGCCGTGCCCGGGAGGGCGAAGCGCTCTCGGACCACGCGGAGTTCTCGCTCGTCTCGTTCCTCGTGGCGCTCGGGATGGACCGCGGCGACGTGGCGACGCTCCTCGACGTCAGTCCCGAGAGCGAGGCCGGCGCGCGCATCGAAACGCGCGTCGAGTACCTCACGGAGCGCGACGGGACGCAGTACCCGCCGCCGTCGTGCGCGACGATGAAGGAGTACGGCACCTGCGTCGATCCGGACGAGCGCTGTGAGACGATTTCGCACCCGTTGTCGTACTACACCGACGCGATCCGGGACGCCGGCGACGTCCGCGACTGGCGTGAGACCGCCGAACGCGCGGAGTGAGGCGGTGCTGGGAAGAGTCGGAGAGGCGTCGCAGGCGGCGCCTGGCGCTACTCCGGAATCGACGACGCGAGGGACTGCTCGCCGGACTGCAGGGCAGAGATAGACGAGCGGGAACCGGATCGCGATACCGACGGAGCGAGAGTCAGTCCTGCAGGACGAGGCCGACGCCGGCCATCACGAGCACGAACAGCGCGATCGCGCCGACGAGCGCGAGCCCGCCGGTCTCGCCGAGGTCCGGGCCGTACGTGGCACCGATGCCGATGAAGAGCGCGAAGAACGCACCGACGGAGACGAGAGAGACCACGATCTTCCGGCGCATCGCCGCGTCGATTTCCATACCCGGGCCTTCCGGAGGACATTCTAAAAGGGCTTCGATGCGACGCGCTCCCCGCCGAACTCCACCTGAAACGAGGGTTTAGGGTCGTCGGGCGCGTACGAGTACGTAACGAGGGAGCGATCCGACTTCGTAGGAGACGCCCCCTCGGGAGAGCCACCAATGACGCACACCCGAAACACAGCCGCGTCAGACGAGACTACGACCCGACTGGGACGAGGAGCGGACGCCCGCACCACGGACCGGCCCTCCCGCGGTCGTCGAGACGGATCGACCGCCGGCGACCGGGGAGGCCGGACGTTCCCCGCCGCGGGCTACGAAGGCCGCGCGTACCGCGCACGGACCGAACCGATGACCGTCCGGCCGCTGCGTGACGGCCGCTACGTCGTCGAGAGCGAGGGCGGCACGTACGTCGTCGACGCCGAACGAACGACCTGCACCTGTCCGGACAACGCGATCCGCGGCGCTCGCTGCAAGCACATCCGTCGCGTGAGTCTCGAAATCGAGGCGGGAGCGGTCCCCGCGCCGAACGAGCGCGAACGCGTCTGCGCCGTCTGCGGCGGTCGGACGTTCGGCCCGATCGACGACTGGAGCCCCGCGCTCTGTGACCGACACGACCACGAACCCGGCGACGTCGTCCGGGATCGGGAGACCGGTAGCCTCCTCGTGGTCGTCGACGCGATCGGCGAGCGGGCCGACGAGACGCGGACCGACGAGGGGCGCCTCGTCTCCGAGTACGAGACCAACGCGGCCTACGGCGGTCAGGAACCCGTGTTCGCGGCGGTCTACGCGGAATCTCTGCCGATCGATCCCGGCGACGCGCGGCGGTACCTGTTCCCGGCGTCCCGCCTCCGCCCGCTCCCGAAGGACGCCGGCCGGGACGACGTCTCTCGCCGGGAGGCGGGCGCAGACGATGCCGGTCGCGACCGCGCTTCCTCCTTACTCGGCCCCGTCGTCGACGCCGTCGCCGACGTCGGTCAGCCGTGACTGCGCGGGGCCGCCGACGAACGAGTCGAAGCCCTCGCCCTCCGCGAGCGCCGTCTCCTTTTTCACCCGGTAGTTGCCGCCGTCGGTCACGTGGAGGTCGCCGGGGTGGAAGAAGAACCACTCCTCGCGGTCGAAGCGGACGCCGATGCGGGCCTTCGCGCCGAAGTTCTGCGCGAAGTAGATCAGGGCCTCGACCTCCTCGCCGGAGAGGTAGATCGGCCGGCCGGAGCTGGACTTCGCCTCGATGGCGTAGAAGACGTCGCCGTCGCCGGCGAGCACGTCCGGGAGTTCCCGCTCCGTCGCCGACCCCGAGGCGGGCGCGCGCATCACCGCGAATCCGGCCTCGTCGAGGCGGTTGACCAGTTCGCGCTCGCGGCGGTCGCCCTTTCGATTCGAGGACATACCCGTACTCGTCCGGAGAGACAGTTAAACGGGACGACCGCGGTCGTCGAGGCGAGTCAAAACAAATCCGCGGGTATAAATGTCTAAAATGCCATTACCGGGATAGTACGTCGTTCCGCGGATCGGGGCTCCGCGTCGAACGAGTCCGCGCACACAGATGAACACAGATACTCACGTCTCGAACGTCGTCCTCGTCACGGTCGATTCGCTGCGGGCCGACGCGATCGGCGCGTACGATCGAGACCGACACACGCCCGTGATGGACGACCTCGCCGACCGCGGGACCGTGTTCGAGCGGGCGTTCGCGACCGGCAACTGGACGCCCTTCTCCTTCCCCTCGATCCTGGCGTCGCGGCCGGTGTTCGCCGACTCCGGCGAGATCGGCGTCGAGAACGTGCCGACGCTCGCCGGGACGGTCTCCGACGCCGGCGTCGCGACCGGGGGGTTCAACGCCGCGAACGGCTTTCTCACCTCGCATTGGGGGTACGACGACGGCTTCGACGAGTTCGAGCCGTTCGTCGCCAGCGTCGGATCGAGCATCTACAGCCGGTACCTGGCGACGCACCCGACCGTCGAAGCGTGGCTCCAGTTGGCCGCGTCGCCGATCAGGCGGATCCGGTCGCGGCTCGCCGGCGACACGGACGACCGGCCGTTCCTGGACACCTCGCGGATGTTCGACGTCGAACACGCCGCCGGCGAGTTCCTCGACGCGACCGAGGAACCGTTCTTCCTCTGGGTGCACTACATGGACACCCACACGCCGTACGTGCCCGCGCCGCGGTACATCCGGGAGGTCTCCGACGGGATCTTGGGAACCCACCGGATGCTCCACGCCCACACGCGGACCGGCCTCGGCTGGGAGGTGGGCGAGCGGACCCTCGACGACCTCCGGACGCTGTACCAGGCGGCCGCCCGGCAGGTCGACGCCAGCATCGGTCGCCTGCTGGACGAACTCGCGGCCAACGGCCTCGACGACGAGACGGCGGTAATCCTCGCCGGCGACCACGGCGAGGAGTTCCAGGAGCACGGTCACCTGGCGCACTACCCGAAACTGTACGACGAACTGATCCACGTCCCGTTCGTCGTCGACGTGCCGGGCGCGGACGGACGGCGGGTCGAACAGCAGGTCGGCCTGGACGCGATCCCCCCCACGGTGACTGAACTGCTCGGGATCGACGCCCCCGAGGAGTGGACCGGCGACTCGCTCGCGTCGACCGTCATCGACGGCGACGCGCCGGCGGACGAACCGGTCGTCTCCGTCACCGTCCGCGACGAGGACGTGACCGCCCAGCCGATCCCGCGGTCGCTCGACGACGGGGACCTGCTGGTGAGCGTCCGCGACCGCGACTGGACCTACATCCGGAACGTCGACGCGGAGACGGAGGAAATGTATTACCGCCCCGACGACCCGACCCAGCAGGACGACCGGGGCGACGACGCCGACGGGGACGCGCGGGCGGTCCGCAAGCGCTTCCGACCGATCGTCGACGCCCACGCGGAACTGCTCCGCGAGACGGGCGACGTCGCCGCGGACGCCGGCGACGTGAACGAAGACCTCGGGGCACGGCTGGAGGCGCTCGGCTACCGATAGATGCTCCGGAGCTTCCTGCGCAACCTCCATAGCGGCCCGCTCGCGCTTCAGCTCCGTCGGTTCGTCGTCGTGGGCGCGGTCACCGCCGGCATCCAGATGGTGCTTTTGTGGGTCTTCGTCGACGTCGTGGGGCTGTTCTACCTCCTCGGCGCGCTCTTCTCGATCGAGATCACGATCATCCTCTCGTACGTCCTCAACAACGCCTGGACGTTTCAGGCCACGCAGAACACCGGAACGGTCGAGTACCTCTCGGGGCTGCTCAAGACGAACGTGGTCCGCGGGACGGCGATCCCGATCCAGCTCGCGGTGCTGTATCTGCTCGTCGAGTGGCGCTCGGTGCCGTACCTCGCGGCCAACGCCGTCGCGATCGTGGTGAGCGGGATCTACCGCTACGTGCTCGACGCGAAGTGGACGTGGGGGCAGTGAGCGGCGCGGTAGAGAGCGGTGGGCGGCGCAGCGAAGAGCGGAAAGCGGTGAACGGCGCGCCCGGAGCGGAAGTTTTGTGCCGGCCGTCGCCGAGTCGACGGGTATGAAGACGACCGGCGGAACCGACGACCAGAAGCGACGCGCGGGCGAACGCGCCGCCGAACTCGTTTCCGACGGCGACGTCGTCGGCCTCGGAACCGGCAGCACCGCCGCGCACGCGATCCGCGCGCTCGGACAGGCGGTCGACGACGGCCTCGACCTTCGAGGGGTCCCGACGTCGTTCGACTCCCGAGCACTCGCCCGCGAGGCCGGGATCCCGCTCCGCTCGCTCGACGAAGTCGACGGCGTCGACCTCGCGATCGACGGTGCGGACCAAGTCGACGAGGACCTCCAGGCGATCAAGGGCGGCGGCGCGGCCCACGCCCGCGAGAAAGTCGTCGACGCCGCAGCCGACCGGTTCGTCGTCGTCGCGGACCCCTCGAAGGTCACCGAGGCGCTGTCGCGCCCGGTGCCGGTCGAAGTTCTCCCCGACGCGCACGCGGCGGTCGAACGGGATCTGACGGACCTCGGCGGCGAGCCGACGCTCCGACGGGCAGAGCGAAAGGACGGGCCGGTCGTCACCGACAACGGGAACCTCCTCTTCGACTGCGACTTCGGCGTCGTCGACGATCCGGCGTCGCTGGCGACGGGGCTCTCGGGTCTGCCGGGCGTCGTCGAACACGGGCTGTTCGTCGGCCTCGTGGATACGGTGTACGTCGGAACCGACGACGACGTCGAGGTGCGGCGTCGGGAGTGACGGCGGTCTCGACCGAGCGGAACGTCGTGTAGGGTTGCCCAGGCTATCGACGGACCGGGGACTGCACGGGCGGCTATCGCGAAAAAATCGGATCGAGTCGCCGACTTACAGGTCGCGGGGCTGGACCGTCTTGCGGTCGTTCTGTTCCGCGCGACGGGCAGCGTCTTCGAGCAGTTCGTTCACTTCTTCGTCGAGCGCGTCGTAGAAGTCAGAAGCAACGTTCTTGTCCTGGAGCGCTTCCTTCACGGCCGCTTTGACAATAAGGTCTGCCATACAACACCCTCTATATCGGCACTATATAAAAAGATTTTCCAAAACGCCCGCCTCTCCGTCCGTGCGCCTCGTCTGTAGCGTTTGCTATGGGAATGATTTATATACCCGGGCACCGCATTAGACTGATCGAACTGTTTCGGGCGATTCGACACCTGTGGCGTCCCGAATCGACTGATTGGAACGATACGATCCGGCGAGCGCGGTCCGAGTCGATCGCCGCGGTGGCGAGCGCCGCGACGCCGATCGCCTCGGCTGTTTGTCCGGTCCGGCCTCTCGAACGATAGGTACGTGACGCTCGACCCCGGAAGGTGGGTATGCGCGAACTGTTAGAGGCCGTCGCGGCGGGCGAACTCTCGCCGACGGAGGCCGAGGCTCGACTGGCCGGGTACGTGACCACCGACGCGGGGCGGTTCGACGCCGCTCGGGAGCAGCGGCGCGGGGCTCCCGAGGGCATCCTCGCCGAGGGCAAGACGCCCGCAGAGGTCGCGACGCTCGCCACCGCGGCGCTCGACTCGACCGGCCGCGCGGTCATCACGCGAGTCGCCGCCGCGGACGTCGCCGCCGTCGAGGCGGCCGTCGACGAATCCGTCGAGTTGGTCCACGACGAGCGCGCGGGGACGCTCGTGGCTCGCCGAGCGGACTACGAACCGCCGACACTGGACGCGACCGCGGCGATCGTCACCGGCGGGACGGCCGACGCCGCCGTCGCCGGAGAGGCGGCGACGGTACTCGACGCGATGGGAGCCACCGTCGAGCGAATCGACGACGTCGGCGTGGCCCACCTCGGCCGGATCCTGGATCACCTCGACGCGCTCCGCGCCGCGGACGTCCTGGTCGTCGCCGCCGGACGGGAGGGCGCGCTCCCCACCGTCGTCGCCGGTCTCGTCGACACCCCCGTGATCGGCGTGCCGGTCTCGACGGGCTACGGGCACGGCGGCGACGGCGCGGCGGCGCTCTCCGGAATGCTCCAGTCCTGTACCGTGCTCTCGGTGGTCAACGTCGACGCCGGATTCGTCGCCGGGACGCAGGCGGGGCTCGTCGCTCGCGCCGTCAGCGACGCCCGCGGCGGCGAGTCCGACCCTCGCGACGCTCCGGACGCCGAGTGAGTGCCGCGCGGCGTCGCACCGTCCTGTCGCTCGCCGCGGTCGCTTTCGCCCCGTCCCTCGTCTGTCGCCGTCGCGACGTGGCTGTCGCCATCGCCCCTCCGCCGTCGCCGTCGCCGCGTTCCTGTCACCGCCAGGTTCTCGAATCTCGCGCGCGTGCGCGGAAAGCCCTATAAGTCGCGGGTCCGTATGGGAATCACCGGCAAATGGTGGCTGCCGGACACACGCATGCCAAGTTGTGACCACTGCGGGTCACACGTCTCCGACCGCTTCGCGCGCGTGTTCGCCGACAAGCAAGGGCGACTCCTCGCCTGTCCAAACTGCTCGGCGAACGCGGGTATCGCGGAGGTCGCACGGCGGCGCACCCGCACAGCGTGACCACTGAAACGGACACAGACCACCACGCGAAGCCGACTCCCGTTTTCGATCGGGCGGGCGAACCACCCCCCGATCGTCGTACCCAGTCCCGTACCGGAAGGGCTACCTGTCTCTCCGCGAACGCTCTCTCAATGAGCGACGGTCCCGCGATCCTCCTGACCAACGACGACGGCATCGACGCGCCGGGCATCGCGACCCTCCGGACGGAACTCACCGCCTTCGGGGACGTCACCGTCGTCGCGCCCGATGCGAACCAGAGCGGCGTCGGCCGGACCCGGAGCCACACGGCCCGGATCCGCGAGCATCCCTGGGGGTACCGGCTCTCCGGCACGCCCGCCGACTGCGTCGCGTACGGCCTGCGGGGACTGGAGACCGACTTCGACGTGGTCGTCTCCGGCGTCAACAACGGTCCGAACGCCGGCAACTACGTCGTCGGGCGCTCCGGGACCGTCGGCGCGGGCATCGAGGCGGCGTTCCTCGGCACGCCCGCGCTCGCCATCTCGGCGTACCACTCGACGGACTTCTTCCTCTCGCCGCCGGAGGAGTACGACTTCGCCCGTCCCGCTCGGATCGCCGGCCGCCTGGTCTCACGCGCCCTCGAATCCGGCGTGTACGAGGACGTCGACCTGCTGAACGTCAACGCACCGGTGGACGCGTCGTCGCCGCCAGTCATCCTCACCGAACCGTACCACGACTACGAACAGGACGTCGAACCCGCCGACCCCGAGGCGCTCGACGACGGCGAGATCGACGCCGACGGCGGAGAGTTAGCCGCGGACGAACAGATCGTTCACCTCCACGACCGGACGTGGCCCGGCGTCGTCGGCTGGGAGAACCCGTTCCCGCCGACCGACGAACACCGCGAGCGGTACCCCGTCGGGACGGACCGCCGCGCGATGGTCGACGCCGCCGTCAGCGTCTCGCCGCTCTCGATGAGCCACGCCTCGCCCGATAGCGCCGCGCTGGCCGAGGTCGTCGAGACGATCGACGTGGAGTGACTGCCCGCGGCGAGATGTCCGATCACGACTCACGAGAACCGACCGCCGATCACGATTCACGAGACGTGACTGCCGACTCCGACGACCGCGAGGTTGGCGCCGACCCCGACGGCGATCACTACGTCTACGTCCTGGAGTGCGCCGACGGCTCGCTGTACACGGGCTACACGACCGAGGTGGAGCGCCGCGTCGCCGAACACAACGCCGGCGAGGGCGCGAAGTACACGCGCGGTCGGACGCCCGTCGAGTTGGTCCACGTCGAGTCCTTCGACTCGAAGTCGGCGGCGATGTCGCGGGAGTACGAGATCAAACAGTTCTCGCGCCGGGAAAAGGCGGAGTTGGTCGGCCTCGACTAGTCGAAACGGGTCTCACGCGTGCGGGACCGCCCACACGGTGGTCGTCGCGATCGATCTGCGGCGCAGACACAGAGCGTACACTGCTGTATCTCCGCTGTGTGAGGATCTGAAAGGACGAATCACCGTCCATCGCTACGAACGACGGGCGAGACGGGTCGTTAGTCGCGGACGAGGTTCGTCGCGCGGGATCCCTTGGGGGGGGACGATTCGATTTCGAATTCGACTTCCCGTCCCTCTTCGAGGTCGGAACTGCCGACGTCCTCTCTGTGGAAGAACACTCCCCGTCGTCGACAACGTCGTCGTCAGTCGAAGTGAAACCGTAGCCGCCGGTGTCGTTGGAGAGAGCGACGGTACCGTTTGCCCCGACAAGAGAACGGACTCTGCTTTCGGAAATGACGCTTCCGAGGGTCGAGGCACCACGACAGTCGCCGGCTTCGGACGGGGCGCACCAATCACGCAACCGGGCCGTTCGGGTTCCGGTTATCGGTTCGGCTCCAGGCTCGTGTAGCCAGTTCGGTTGCGGAGGCAGGTATATACGGGCCGATCACGAGACGTACTGTGCACCGCTATGAAACCGTGTCACGGCTGCCAGTCGGTTATCGACGAGTATCTCCTGGATAAACAACTCGAACCGCTGCGCGAACTCACGGCCGACGATTTCAACCTCTGTGCGGACTGTGCGACCATCGTCGCGGACGCGTGCGTGGAGTGCGGCGGCGGAGTGTACGTTCCTCGAAGCGACTCCGTCACCCCCGACTACTGCCCGGCGTGTCGGTCCGACCTCATCGATCGCACCGGTCACGACCCTGGCTGGACGCGCGGCCGCGTGTCCGGCTGAGCGACGCTACCCCGCTCGATCCGCGCTGACCGCTGCGGACTCGTCGAGTTGCGCGTCCCACAGCGCGGCGTACTCTCCCGACCCGGCGAGCAACTCGTCGTGGGTGCCCGATTCGACGACTTCGCCGTCGTCGAGGACGACCACCCGATCGGCGTCCCGAATCGTCGAGAGGCGGTGTGCGATGACGAAGGCGGTTCGGTCCTCGATTAACCGATCGATGCTCGCTTTGATCCGTTCCTCGGTCTCGGTGTCGACGTCGCTGGTTGCCTCGTCGAAGACGATGATCGCCGGATCGTTGAGCAGCGCCCGGGCGATCGCGATCCGCTGTCGCTGGCCGCCGGAGAGCTTGATCCCCCGTTCGCCGATCTGTGTCTCGTAGCCGTCCGGGAGGTCGGCGACGAATTCGTGGGCTGCCGCCGCTTTCGCGGCCGAGACCACGCGGTCGCGGTGCTCCCGTGCGCCGTGCCGTTCGGCGGCGAGCACCTCGCTGTCGCCGTAGGCAACGTTCTCGGCGACGGTTCCGGAGAAGAGGTAGGGGTTCTGCTCGACGACCGCGATCTCCTCGCGGAGGGCCTGCAGGTCGTACGCTCTAACGTCCCGACCGTCCACGGAGACGGAGCCTTCGTCGACGTCGTGCAAGCGCGGGACGAGCTTCACGAGCGTCGACTTTCCGGCACCGGTCGCCCCGGCGAGGCCGACCGTCGCGCCGCTCGGGACGTCCAACGAGACTGATTCGAGTACCGACTCGCGGTCGTCGTAGCTGAACGAGACGTCCTCGAACGTCACGTGACCGTCTATCCCGTCGGGCACGTGTGGGTCCTCGGGTTCGGTGACGGTCGGCTCGCGCCCGAGCAGGCCGAACACCCGCTCGGCGCTGGACTTGGCGAGCTGGTACTTGTTGGCCGACCGGCCGATCCGACGCATCGGGGAGTACAGCCGCCGGAGGTACAGGAAGAAGGCCGCGAAGGCCCCCGTCGAGATCAGGGCCGCTTCGCCGGGGGGCGTCGTGATGATGGCCCGGCCGCCGACGAACAGGATGAGGACGAACACGACGCCGGTGAGGAGGCGGAGCGCGGCGAAGAACCCCCGGCGGATACGCAGGGCGGCGACTTTCTCGTCGTGATACGCCTCGCTCTGCTCGGCGACGCGGTCGCGTTCGAAGGCGTATCGGTTGAACGACTTCACGACGGCGACGCCCCCGAGGTTGTTCTCCAGGCGGGTGTTAAGCCGGGCGACCGTCTCTCGAATCGACTTGTATCGCGGTTCGATCCACCGGAGGAATAGCACGCTACCGAGACCGATCACGGGGACGGGAGCTAACGCGATGAGCGCCAGCGTCGGCGCGTAGTACCAGAGGATCACCGCAATCCCGCCGACGGTCGCGACGACGCGAATGAGTTGACGGAACTCGGTGTTGAGGAACTGCTCCAACCGATTGATGTCGCTGTTGAGAATCGACATCAACCCGCCGGTCTGGTGGTCGGCGAAGAAGTCCATCGAGAGGTGCTGGAGGTGATCGTACGTGTCGTCGCGGAGGTCTCGCTGGATCTTCTGTGCGGAGGACTGTAACAGATACCGCGACCCGAAACGCGTGACAGAGCGCAGGAGATACGCCAGCGCAGCGATCGCGACGAGTCGCTGTAAGAACGCCAAGCGGGCGGCCTCACCGGTGATCGCGCCGCCCGGCAACAGGCCCGCCTCGGTCAGCAGCCCCGGTTCGTCAGCTCCGAGAACGATCCGATCGATGGTGGTCGCGACGATGATCGGCGGGACCAGTCGGGCGAACCGGGTCCCGATCGCCGCGATCACCCCGAGCGTGATCCGGGGCCAGTACGGGCGAGCGTACCCGAGCAGGCTCCGCATCGGATGTCCGTCGACTGTCTCACTGACGTCGGAAAAGCCGCCGTCTTCGTCGGTCACGCGTGCGGTACCCGAAGGCTCGCGCCGCTTCCCGTACGATCGACACCGAATCTCTCAATCATAGCGTAGCCACGTCGATCAAACGCGTCGAACCCAAACAAAGGTGTTGTTCGCCCCGCGACACGCCGGAACTCGAACGCTACTCGGCGCGCTCTGCTTCGAGCGTCGACAGCTGCGCGTGCGGGTCGCCGTTTGGATTCACGAATCCGGATGCAACCGCCGCGCCTCCTCGACGACCGCCACGCCGAGTTCTTCGAGTCGACGCCGCGTGTCGGCGTCGGCGAGGCGGTCGCCGTCGTACTTCTTCGAGGCGTTCCGAACGCCCACCTGTTCGGGGACCGTGTGGCCGTATACGCCGCGCACCGTGCTCCGCATGTGTTCCAGCGTCGGACCGTAGGAACCGCCCCCGGCGGTCGCGACCAGGCCGACTGCCGTGTTTCGGTAGTCGTCCTTCGAGCAGTAGTCGTGGAAGTTGCGGAACGTCGAGGAGTACGACCCATGGTAGACGGGCGAGCCGAGGACGACCGCCTCCGCCCCGCGGACGCGACGCGTGAGTTCCGCCGAGTCGCCCTGCTCGTCGCGGTCGGGGTCGTACAGCGGGAGGTCGACCGCACCGAGGTCGAGCAGTTGGGTCTCGACGCCCGTCTCACCCGCGGCGTCGAGGACCACCTGCAGGGACTTCTTCGTGTAACTCCGCTCGCGCCGGCTCCCGGAGACTGCGAGGACCGTAATCATTACACTCACCTCGGGGTCCGAGGGCGAAAAGAGCCGTGGGTGCGGCGGGACGCGGAGCGCGAGCGGCGCGGAGCGAGAAACCGCGAGGGCAGCGAGGCGCGGGACGGTCGGGCGAGGCCCCGCCGCCGCATCTTTTTATCCGATGCCGGAAACAGTGCGTGTATGGACGCCATCTCCTTCGGGACGGACGGCTGGCGGGCGACGCTCGACACCTTCACCGACGAGCGGGTGCGGATCGTCGGGCAGGCGGTGGCCGACTATCTCGCCGACGAAGGCTACGACGACCCCGTCGTGATCGGCTACGACGCCCGTCTGAGCTCCGAGGGGTTCGCCGGGTCGCTGGCGGACGTGTTCACCGGCAACGGCTTCGACGTCCTCCTCCCCAGGCGCGACTGTCCGACGCCGCTCGTCGCCCACGCGATCGTCGAGCGCGGACTCTCCGGCGGGCTGATGATCACGGCCTCGCACAACCCCCCGGAGTACAACGGCGTGAAGTTCATCCCCGCCGACGGCGCGCCGGCGCTCCCGGAGGTGACAGACGCCGTCGCTGACCGGCTCGCCGAGCCCGATCTCCGCCCCGAATCCGAGCGCGGGACCGTCAGGCGGGTGGACCTCGTGACGCCGCACGCCGAACACGCCCGCGAGCTGGTCGACGCGGACCTCTCGGGGCTCACGGTCGTTCACGACGCGATGCACGGCTCCGGCCGCGGCGTCACCGACGAACTCCTCCGCTCCGCTGGCGCGGAGGTGTTCAACGTCCGCGACGACCGCGATCCCGAGTTCGGGGGGACGCCGCCGGAACCCAGCGCCGAGAACCTCGGGCCGCTCGTGGAAGCCGTGGAACGACACGGCGCGGACCTCGGCGTCGCCAACGACGGCGACTCCGACCGCGTCGCGTTCGTGACGCCCGATCGCGGCCACTTAGACGAGAACCTCTTCTTCGCGGCCGCGTACGACTACCTGCTGGAGTCGGACTCCGGCCCCGCGATCCGGACAGTCTCGACGACGTTCCTGATCGACCGGATCGCCGAGGCGCACGGGGAAGAGGTGTTCGAGACGGCGGTCGGCTTCAAGTGGGTCGCGCAGTCGATGGCCGAGCACGACGCGCTGATGGGCGGCGAGGAGTCCGGCGGCTTCTCGATCCGCGGGCACGTCCGCGAGAAGGACGGCGTCCTGATGGGACTGCTCGGCGCGGCCGCGGCAGCCGCCGAACCGATGGACGACCGCGTCGACCGCCTGCTCGACACCCACGGCGACATCGTCGCCGACAAGATCGGCCTCGACTGCCCTGACGCGGAGAAGGACCGCGTCATCGACGAACTCGACGACGCCCTTCCCGACCGGGTCGCGGATCGCGACATCGCCGAGGTGGTGACGCTCGACGGCTTCAAACTCCTGCTCGACGACGGCTCGTGGCTCCTCGTCCGCCCCTCCGGGACGGAACCCAAAATGCGGATCTACGCCGAAGCGGCGAGCCAGGAGCGCGCGGACGCGTTGCTGGCGGCGGGCCGGGAGTTAGTCGAGCCGCTCATTTGAGAGGGTCGCAAACCGCTCACCTGAGCACACCGTACAGGCGGTCGTCGCTGCCGACGGGATCGCCGGCGCCCTCGACACCGCTATCTTCCGACCCGCCGACGCCGGTCCCCGATTCATCGTCGCGGCCCGTCTCGCCGGCGTGCTCGCGGATCTCGAACCCGAGCGCCTCGTAGAACGGCCGCACCTGCTCGTGGAAGCGGGCGACGAGCGGGCCCGCCGAGCGCGTCGCGGCCGCGTCGACGAGCGCGCGGCCGATCCCGCGCCCGCGCCGGGAGCGGTGGACGGCGATCGATTCGATCTCGGTCGCGGAGCGATCGGTTCCGACGAGGTCCGAGACAGCCGCGAAATCGCCCACGTCCGCCGGTTCCAGTCCGGTCGCGTCGCCGTCATCGTCCACCCCTGCGAGGACACAGACGCCGACGACGCGGTCCGCCAACGTCTCAGAGCCGTCGGCTTCGCGGTCTCTCCCCTCGGTGTCGCCCTCGCGCTCCAGTTCACCGGCTCCGGATTCGTCGACCTCCGCGGGCGTTCCGTACTCGTCGACCACGGCTACGAGCACGTCCCCAGCCTCGACGCGACGAACCAGTCGCTCCCGATCGAATTCGAGCATCGCGGCGTCGAGCAGTCGGGCGACGTCGTCGGCGTCGTCGGCCGTCGCCTCGCGGATCTCGTGGGTCACGAGGGGAACCTCGCGGGTGTCGCGGGCGACCGAAACGCCTCGCAAGGGACCGTCATCGCGGCGACGATCCGCCCTTGATCAGCCGAAGCACCCGCACGCGGTCGACTTCCACGGGCTGATCCTCCGGCACCGGACTGCCGTCGATCAGCACCGAGACCTCGTGGGGCGAGTAGCCGACGGCACGGACGACGTCGGCGTAGGTGTCGGTGTCGCCGACTTCGACCGCCTCTTCGCCTTCGCCGACGACGTCGACGGTCACGCGCATACGCCCGATTCGGTCGGCGCGGGCTTGCCGGTTTCGCTTTCGGCGGTGAGGCGGCGACCGGAACGCGGGTGGTTTATGAGCCACGGGGCCCCTCTCTCGCGTATGAGTGAGGCCGACGCCTCGGAGGGGGCCCCGGCGGGGCGCGAGATCTGGATCGAGAAGTATCGACCGGAGACCTTCGACGACATCTACGGACAGGAGGAGATCGTCGGGCGCCTCCGGTCCTACGTCGAGCGCGACGACCTACCGCACCTGTTGTTTTCAGGCCCGGCCGGCGTGGGGAAAACCACCGCAGCCACCGCGATCGCCCGCGAAGTCTACGGCGACGACTGGCGGAACAACTTCCTCGAACTGAACGCCTCCGACGAGCGCGGGATCGACGTCGTGAGGGATCGAATCAAGAACTTCGCGCGCTCGTCGTTCGGCGGCTACGACCACCGGATCATCTTCCTCGACGAGGCCGACAGTCTCACCGACGACGCCCAGTCAGCGCTGCGCCGGACGATGGAGCAGTTCTCCGACAACACGCGCTTCATTCTCTCGTGTAACTACTCCTCGAAGATCATCGACCCGATTCAGTCCCGATGCGCGGTATTCCGCTTCTCGCCGCTGTCGGACGAGGCGATCCGACAGCAGGTCGAAGCGATCGCCGAAGCGGAGGACATCGAGGTCACCGAGGACGGCCTCGACGCGCTCGTGTACGCCGCCAGCGGCGATATGCGCCGCGCGATCAACTCCCTGCAGGCGGCGGCGACGACCGGCGAGGTCGTCGACGAGGAGGCCGTGTATCTGATCACCTCGACGGCCCGCCCCGAGCAGATCGAGGAGATGGTGGAGGCGGCCATCGACGGCGACTTCGCGTCGGCGCGGTCCCAACTCGAAACGCTACTGGTCGACACCGGGATGGCGGGCGGCGACGTCATCGATCAGCTGCACCGCTCGGCGTGGGACTTCGACCTCGACGAGCGAACGACGATCCGGCTGATGGAGCGGATCGGCGAGGCCGATTATCGGATCACGGCGGGGGCGAACGAGCGAGTGCAGTTGGAGGCGCTGTTGGCCTCTCTCGCCGCCGAGGAGTAGGCGTCACTCGGCATCGACGTGCCGCCGCCGGCCGCTAATCAGTCGTTAAACGGCCTCGAACGACCGTCGACGCCTCCCGCACCCGGAACTGTTTTACCCGGCCGTGGGTCAACTGACGGGTAATGAGTGAACTCGAAGCGGAGTACCGTCTCGACTACTTCGAGGAGGAGGGGTTCCACCGGAAGCAGTGTCCGGTGACGGACGTCCACTTCTGGACGCGCGACCCCGACCGCGAGACCTGCGGCGAACCCCCCGCGGACGACTACTCCTTCATCGACAACCCCGGCTTCGACGAGGAGTACACCTTAGAGGAGATGCGCGAGGAGTTCCTCTCCTTCTTCGAGGAGCACGGTCACGAGCGGATCGAACCGTACCCGGTCGCGGCGAACCGCTGGCGCGACGACGTCCTCCTGACGCAGGCGTCGATCTACGACTTCCAGCCGCTGGTCACGAGCGGGCAGACGCCGCCCCCGGCGAATCCCCTCACCATCTCCCAGCCGTGCATCCGAATGCAGGACATCGACAACGTCGGCAAGACCGGTCGGCACACGATGGCCTTCGAGATGATGGCCCACCACGCGTTCAACGCCCGCGAGGAGGTCGGCGACGAGTACGCCTACTCCGGCGAGGTCTACTGGAAGGACGAGACCGTCGAACTCTGCGATCAGTTCTTCGAGCATATGGGCGCTGACCTCGAAGAGATCACCTACATCGAGGACCCGTGGGTCGGCGGCGGCAACGCCGGTCCCGCCTTCGAGGTCCTGTACCGCGGCGCCGAACTCGCGACGCTCGTCTTCATGTCGATGGAGCAGGACGACGAGGGCGACTACGAGATGAAGGACGGCAACCGGTACTCGCCGATGGACACCTACATCGTCGACACCGGCTACGGCCTCGAACGCTGGACGTGGGTGTCGCAGGGGACGCCCACCGTGTACGAGGCGGTCTATCCCGACATGATCGAGTTCCTCAAGGAGAACGCCGGGGTCACCCTGAGCGATGAGGAGGCGGAACTCGTCCACCGCGCGGCGAAGCTCTCGGGCTATCTCGACATCGACGAGATCGACGACCTGACCCAGGCCCGCGCGGACGTCGCCGACGAACTCGGCGTCGACGCCGACGAACTCACGGAACTGCTGCACCCCCTCGAAACGATCTACGCCATCGCGGACCACTGTCGGACGATGGCCTACATGTTCGGTGACGAGATCGTCCCCTCGAACGTCGGCACGGGCTACCTCGCGCGGATGGTGCTGCGCCGGACGAAGCGCCTCGTCGACGACGTCGGCGTCGACGCGCCGCTCGACGAACTCGTGGACATGCAGGCCGAGCGCCTCGGGTACGAGAACCGGGACACGATCCGCGATATCGTCCGCACCGAGGAGCGGAAGTACCGGGAGACCCTGGAACGCGGGCGCCGGAAGGTCGAGAGCCTGGCCGCCGAGTACGCCGACAAGGACGCGGCGATTCCGGTCGAAGAGCTCATCGAACTGTACGACTCCCACGGCATCCAGCCCGAGATGGTCGCCGAGATCGCCGCCGATCGCGGCGCGAGCGTCGACGTCCCGGACGACTTCTATTCGCTCGTCGCGGAGCGGCACGAGGGCGAGGGGGCCTCCCGGGAGGCCGTCGAGCGAAGCGAACGCCTCGCGGACCTCCCCGAGACCGAGCGACTGTACTACGACGACCAGGAGCGCACGGAGTTCGAGGCCGTCGTTCTCGACGTCATCGAGCGCGAGGATGGCTACGACGTCGTCCTCGACCAGACGATGTTCTACCCCGAGGGCGGCGGCCAGCCGGCCGACCACGGGACGCTCTCGACCGACGACGTGACGGTGCAGGTGACGGACGTCCAGATCCGCGACGGCGTCGTGCTCCACCGGGCGGACGGCAACCCCGGAAAGGGCGAGTTCGTCCGCGGCCAACTCGACGTCGAGCGCCGGCGGCGACTGATGCGGCACCACACCGCCACGCACGTCATCGGTTACGCCGCCCGCCAGGTGCTCGGCGAGCACGTCCGACAGGCCGGCGCACAGAAGGGAACGCACCGCTCGCGACTCGACGTCAGGCACTACGAGCGGATCTCCCGGGAGGAAGTAAAGCGGATCGAGGCGGTCGCGAACGATCTCGTGATGCGGAACGTCGCGGTCAAGCAGCGCTGGCCGGACCGACACGAGGCCGAGGAGGAGCACGGCTTCGACCTCTACCAGGGGGGTATCCCGCCGGGACAGAACATCCGGACGATCACCATCAGCGACGACGTCCAGGCCTGCGGCGGCACGCACGTGAGTCGCACCGGCGACATCGGCACGATCAAGATCCTCACGACGGAGCCGGTGCAGGACGGCATCGAGCGCATCGTCTTCGCCGCCGGCGACGCCGCGATCGAAGCCACGCAGCGGACCGAGGACGCCCTCTACGCGGCGGCCGACGTGCTCGACGTGACGCCCGAGGACGTCCCCGAAACGGCCGAGCGGTTCTTCACCGAGTGGAAGGAGCGCGGCAAGACGATCGATCGGCTGAAGACCGAACTGGCGGAGGCGCGCGCGGCCGCCGGCGAGGACGAGATCGACATCGACGGGACGCCCGCCGTGGTGCGCCGACTCGACGGCGACGCCGACGAACTGAGAGCGACCGCGAACGCGCTCGTCGAGGAGGGCAAAGTGGCCGTTCTCGGCTCCGGAAGCGGCGGAAGCGCGCAGTTCGTCGTCGGCGTCCCGGACGGAGCGGGAATCAACGCGGGCGAGGTCGTCGGGCAACTCGCCGGCCGGGTCGGCGGCGGCGGCGGCGGCCCGCCGGACTTCGCACAGGGCGGCGGTCCCGACGTCGACGCGCTGGACGAGGTTCTCGACGACGCCCCCGAGATTCTCCGCGCCATCCGGAGCGCCTGATTGCGGCGGGTCACCGTGTCACGCGATCGCAGCGCGTCGCAGGCAGTCGCCAGACTGCGGCGTGTCGGAGTTGGCCACCTGATCGCGGGCCGTCGTTAGTCACCTGACCGCGGCACGTCGCTGTCGGTCTCGGCAACAGACTCGTTCGACACAAGACTTATCGATACTTGTTGGTTATCTAACATTGTGTCCTCCATAGAGCAGGTGGCTTCCCGGATCGAGGAGGCGTCTACCGTGCTAGTTCTCCGGCCACAGCGTGCGGCCTTCGACGATGTCCAGTGGAAAGGGGCGCTCGTCGGGGACTCCACGGAGGTCGAACTGCTCGGTGTCTCCTTCTCACAGCCACCCGCTGTCTGGTACGAAGAGTGGGTCGACGCGCTCGGGAACGCCCCCGCAGCGTCGGCCGTGATCTCGACGGCGGAGCTCGCGGGAGGGACGCCCGAGGATTGCGACGCCAACGTCGAAACGGTGGCCACTCCCTCCAACCTCACGGGGATCGGCGTCAAATCGACGCCGTACCTGAACGAGTGGGACGACGCTCTCGCGGTCGTGGAATCGCTGACGGTGCTGCTCCAGTACGCCGACACGCAGAGCGTCTACAAGTTTCTCCACGTGCTGACGAGTCGGCTCCAGGCGACCGACGCGGCGGGGCAGTTCTACCTCGATCCGACACTCGAAGACGACCGGACGGTCGAACTGTTCAAGACGCTGTTCGACGCCGTCGTCGAGTGCGAGGTCGACGACGACGGTGACGACTCGACGGTCGAGTGGTCGGTCGCGATTCGAAACGGGTGAGCGGCGGTCGCGCTCCGAGACGCCTAAGCCGCTCCTGTCTCACTCGTACGTATGGTTCGAACCTCGAACGGCGACGTCGGCCTCTACTACGAGACGGCCGGCAGCGGCCCGACCGTCGCGTTCGTCGGCGACGTCGGGTACGGCGCGTGGCAGTGGGGCTGGCAGCACGCCGCGGTCGCGGGGCCGTACGAGAGCCTCGTGGCGGACCTCCGCGGGACCGGACGTTCGGACGCCCCGTCCGGCCCGTACGCCGTCGAAGACCTGGTCGCGGACTTCACGACCGTCCTCTCGGACGCCGGGGTTCGCTCGGCGCACGTCGTCGGCGCGGGGCTCGGCGGGATGGTCGCCCTGGAGGCGGCTCGAACCACCGCGCGCGTCGACAGCCTCGTCCTGCTCGGCACGGCCGCGAGCGGCGCGGACCTCGACCTCGAACCGCTGTGGGGCGACCCCGACGACCCGGACGCGCTCGAATCCTCGCTCGCGGCCGGCCTGTCGGACGCGTTCGTCGACGCCCGTCCCGACGCCGTCGAGCGGATGGTCGAGTGGCGGTCCGAAGCGGACGCCGACCGGGCGGCGTGGGAGGCGCAGGCCGCCGCCGTCGCCGACTTCGACGTCTCGGACCGGCTCTACGAGATCACCGCCCCCGCGCTCGTGTGCCACGGCCGCGACGACGCCGTCTGGCCGCCCGCCCGCGGCGAGGCGCTGGCCGAGGGGCTCCCGCGGGGCGAGTTCTACGGCGTCGAAGACGCGGGCCACTTCGTCCACGTCGAGGCGTCGCGGCGGGTGAACGACGACCTGATCGGCTTCCTCGACGGGCAGGTCGAGGAGTGATCTGACCCGATCGGATCTCGCCCGGTCGGCCCAGTCGCGTCCGAGAGACCGGCACGACTGCCCGTGGGCGCAAGGTCTTTTTCGGCGCATCGCGTTTTCCAGACCGATGACCCGGTCCAGCGACCGACTGCGCCTCGCGCTTCTCGACGCCTCCCACGGCGACGAACACACGCCGCGGAACTTCCGCCGGGAACTCGACGCCGACCTCGTGGAGTTCGACGTGACGGCGAACGAGCGACCGGCGGGGTTCGACTTCGACGGCGTCGTCGTCACCGGCTCCCGCTCGTCGGTCTACTGGGACCGCGACTGGATCAGACCCCTAGTCGACTACGTCGCCGAGGCCGACGAGCGCGGACTGCCGATCCTCGGCGTCTGTTACGGGCACCAAGTGGTCGCCTCGGCGCTCGGCGGCCGCGTCCGAGACATGGGCGAGTACGAGATCGGCTACCGCGAGATCGAGCGGGTCGCCGACGACGAACTGTTCGAGGGGATCCCGGAGACCTTCGTCGCCTTCACGACGCACTCGGACGCGGTGACCGAACTCCCGCCCGGGGCCGAACTGCTCGCCGAGAACGACTACGGCGTGCACGCGTTCCGCCGCGGCGACGCGTGGGGCGTGCAGTTCCACCCCGAGTACGACCGCGAGACCGCCGTCGCGGTCACGAACGAGAAGGACCTCTCCCCCGAGCGCCGGCAGTCGGTGCTCGACGGCGTCACCGACGAGAACTACGCGGCCGCCTGTCGCACGAAGCGGCTGTTCGACAACTTCACTGACGCGGTTCGGCGGATTCGGGGCGAGCGAGCGGCTGCGGTGCGGTGACCGCTGCCGCGGCGCGGTGATCGCACCACCGATCGGTCTTGCTCCCGCTCGATTACGATTCCGCTATTCGATTACGATTCGTCCCGCTCGATTACGATTCGTCCCGCTCGATTACGATTCGTCCCGCTCGATTACGATTCGTCCCGCTCGATTACGATTCGTCCCGCTCGATTACGATTCGTCCCGCTCGATCACGATTTCCTGCTTGATCACGACTCGTCCTCCCAGTAGTCGACGTCGTCGTCGCGGCGGTAGTAGCCAGAGACGACCCGCTCGTCGGCGTCGCCGCCGGGCGGCGATCCCGCGTACACGCCGATCTTCTCGGAGTCCGGATAGACGGTCACGTCGGGGTCCTGCATCGTCGAGACGGCGAGAAAGCGGAGCGGGTCATCGCCGTCGTTGTGGAGCCGGTGTGCGCCATCGGGGGCCGCCGGGAAGGCGCAGAAGTCGCCCGGTCCGACCCGGGTCTCGCCGTCGGGCGTCCGAAGCAGCCCGCTCCCCGCGAGGACGTACACCGCCTCCTCGTTGCCGGCGTGGAAGTGATACGGCCACGACGATGCCCCCGGCGGGAGTTCGTAGAGGCTCGCGCCGAGGTCCGCCGCGTCGGTCTCGGCCGCGAGTTTCTTTCGTCTGAAATGCGTCTCCTCGCGTTCGGTTTCGCTCCACTCGACGTCCTGTTCGTTGACACGGCCCATACGTTCCGTCCCAGAGCTGGCGGCTTAAATACGGGGGCGGCGGCTCGAGTCGAGGACCGGTGGCTCGATGGTCAGGCGCGGCCGACTGAGTGTCGTAAACGTCGTGGCATAGCGGCTAGGGAGCGCCAGCTTTTGCACCGGGACGCGCCGGCCCGAACGCAGAGGAAGGAGCGGCACCGACGGCGTTTTCATCCTCTCCACTGTACTGACGGGCAATGGGAATCGATCCGAACTTCGACAGCAACCGCGAGAAGGTCGGCGAGGAGGAGCTGGACGAGCTCCGCTCGTCGGCAAGCGAAACGGAATTTGGCGACGGGGTAGACGTCTGGGGACCCGTCGAGCCCCCCGAAAAACTGGGGATCCACGGGACGCACGTCGCCGTCGACTACGACCTCTGCGTCGCCGACGGCGCGTGCCTGGAGAACTGCCCGGTCGACGTGTTCACGTGGGTCGAAACGCCGGGGCACCCCGAGTCCGAGCGGAAGGTCGAACCGACGCGCGAGGACCAGTGCATCGACTGTATGCTCTGCGTCGACATCTGCCCGGTCGACGCCATCGACGTCGACGGGTCTCGGGTCTGAGAGCCACCGCGTCCCGCTCGGACCGATTCTCCTCCGACCTGACGGTCGTCACTCGGTCACATCGCGTATCGCCGCTCGAATCCGGCTTCCGACCCGGCCGGCCGCGCGCTCGGGGCGGACGCCGTGCGTCGCCGCCGCGCACGCGAGCAGCATAATCGCGATGCCGTACAGCGGCACCGTCGCGAACGTGAACACGTCGACGAGGGCGACCTCCAGGAGAGACGGGAGGCCGAACTCCCGAACCGCCTCGACCAGCGACCCCGGGTACTCGTTCGCGAACAGCACCGCGCTGCCGGCGAGAAAGAGCCGGCGTCCCGGACCGTCCCAGACGTACCACAGCGGGATCATCGGGAAGAACAGCAGCACGAGATACCACTGCAGCGCCGGGATCAGCGTGATCGTGACGACGAGCGTCGCGAAGATCCCGATCAGTCGCCCCTGAAGCGTCGCCACGTCGGCGTAAAGAGAACGAAGGATCACGACACCGACGAGCGCGGCGAGGGGCGTCAGCACCTCCGGCGGGGCGTTCGGGAAGAGCCCCCAGACGACGTGCGACAGCGGCCGCTGGAGCGTCACGTAGAACGTCGCGTCCGCGGGGTAGCCCCCGACGAAGGCCGCGGTCTCCGCGCGGTCGAACACGACCGCCGAAAAGAACGTGACCGTCGGCTCCGTGCCGTACGCGACGACGCCCGCGAGAAGCCCGCCGACGCCGACGGCCGTCGCGCTCGCGATCGACCGCCACGACCGGCGTTTGAGCAGCCACGCGCCGACGAGCGCGGGGAACAGTTTGAACAGCGCCGCGAGCCCGAACGCGGCACCGGCGACGCCCTCGCGGTCGCGGTCGAGCGCGAGAAAGCCCGCGACGAACGCCAGCGCGACGAGCAGGTTGATGTTGCCGTAGTACATCGTCCCGAAGGTGAACGGCGAGACGAGCACGAGTCCGGTGATCAACCCGACGTCGAGCCACCCGAGCCGGTACGCCACTCGATCGACGAAGCGCACGACTGCGGCCGCGACGGCGAGGCCGGCGAGGACGTTCAGCGCGACGACGACCCAGTAGCCGGTCAGCCACTCGAAGCCGGTGAACGGGTAGTAGACGGTGACGGTGATCGGCGGGTAGAGGTAGACCGCCCACTCGCCCAGTTCCGGCGGGGCGACGCCGTAGAACGACTGTCCGTCCCGGGCCAGTTTCGCGGCGTACCGATAGGTCCGGACGTTCGCCCCGAGGTTGCCACCGGGGTTCCAGGCCCACTCGGCCCAGTCGGGGTTGAAGTTGCGGTCGTACGCGGCGGTCCCGACCAGAATCGCGAAGGCCATCACGGCCCAGACGGTTCTCTTCGAGCGGGCGACGAGCGGTCGACGGGAGAGATCTGGCGGGGACATCGGTCGCCACGGTGCGGTCGAGTCGTGACGGGCGAAGCATCTCCGTTCAAATCCTTATATATGTCTCTCCGTCGTCTCGTCGCTGTCGGAGACGCAACAACTCGACGGGGCGGGGACAGCGCCCCGTCGACGGTCCGCTGACTGATCCGTAGTCGGCGGATGGGATCGACGGCCCACGCGTCGCAGACAGCCCCCGATCACGATCGCCGACAGTGTCTTGCCGCCGGCGGCCGAACGCAAAACCACGATGTCTGACGAAGTCGTTCGGCTGTTGCAGAAGGCCTACCAGGACGAGATCGAGACCGTGATGAACTACATGACGAACTCCATCGTCCTCGACGGCGTCCGCGCCGAGGAGATCAAGGAATCACTCCAGCAGGACATCCAGGAGGAACTCGGCCACGCCGAGCAGCTCGGCAACCGACTCAAGCAGCTCGACGAGCACCCGCCCGGCTCGGCCGCCTTCGAGGCGAACCAGCTGAGCCTCCAGCCGCCCGAGGACAGCACGGACGTGCTCTCGGTGATCGAGGGCGTCCTCGACGCCGAGGACGACGCCATCGAGACGTACCGCGCGCTCGTCGCCGCGGCCGAGGAGGCGAACGACCCGGTGACCGAAGACCTCGCAGTGACGCTTCTGGCCGACGAGGAGGCCCACCGGACGGAGTTCCGCGGGTTCAAGAAGGAGTACAGCCAGGACTGACGGACCGCGTCTCGGCACCCGTGGAGAGCGGCAGCAGCCTGCATAAATCGACAGCAGCCCCGCGTCGCTCGACAGCCTCCCCGCGTCGCTCGATACGCTACTCTCGCAGATCGACCGCCCACACGTCGACGCTGACGCGAACGGTCACCCGTGCGGGGCCGTCGCCCGTATTCTCACAGAGGAGGACCCACTCGCCGGCCTCGATTTCGCTCTGAGTCACGTACGCCTCGTCGTCGTGCCACAGTGCGACGGCCTCCCGCTCGGCGTCTGGAATCGGTTCTTCGGCCGCGTACGCCTCGTACTGGGCGGGCGTCATCGTCGTGACACGGGCGTCGCCCGCGTGTTCCTCGAGTGCGAGCCGCCCGTCGCGGTCCCAGGCGAGTTCGAACCGCCACGCGCGGTGTCCGTCGGGCGGGATCGTCACCGACGCCGACACCGGCTGGCGGACGCGCGGCTCGAACACGCCGGCGTTACAGCCCGCAAACGAGGCGACGACGGCGGTTGCGGCGCCGGCGAGGAACCGGCGTCTGGAAGGCATCGCCGTGAGTTGACCGTTCGACGGAAAGTGCTTTGCGCCCGGCGGTCGGGTCGCGTCTCTCCCGGAGCGGGCCCCGCCTCAGAGCAGTACCGATCCCGCGAGCGCCGCAACGACCAGGAGCCCCAGGCCGTCGAGCCGTCCGAATCGGAGCGCCGGCAGCGTCGGGTTCCACGCGAAGCAGCGGGCGCGGAGCGCGAGCGCCAGCCGATCCGCGCGGCCGAAGGCTCGGCGGATGCCCGCCGCGGCGACGAGTTGCATCCGCTCGCGGAGCGGTCGTTCCGCCCCCAACCGCGCGGCCGACGCCTCCCGGACGGACCGGAGGTCCGAACGCAGGAGCGGGAGGAAGCGGAACACGAGCGCGACGCCGACGCCGAGCAGGCGGCCGACGCGCCCGGGGACGAATCGCTGGATCGCCGCGCGGGAGTCGCGGACGGGCGTCGTGTGCAGGTAGACCGCCGACACGAGCAGGATGAGAAGCACCCGGTAGCTCGCCAGCAACGGATCGGTCGCCGCGGCGAGATCGATCCCGAACGACCACGCTGACGCTCCGGCTCCCGCGGTCCACGTCGCCGGATCCGGACCCACGCCGATCCCGACGTCGACGACCGAGATCAGCGGCCCGGCCGCCAGAAACGGCAACGCCGGCAGGTACCCGCGGAGCGCCCGGAGCGGAGAGAGCCGCCCGGCGGCGAGGAACGCCGCCGCGACGACGGTCGCGACGACGAGCCCCCGCGGCGTCGTGTGCGCGAACGCGGCGGCGGCGAATGCGGCCTGTGCCAGCAGTTTCGTCCGCGGATCGAGCCGGTGGGCGAGCGAGTCGCCGGGGGCGTAGGTCAGCATCGACCGGGCGGGCGGGCGGATCGGCCCCGAACGTCCGTTTCGGTCGTCTCCGGCACGCGAACGTCGTACCCCGCGAGCGAGTCGACGACGCGTTCCGGTGGGCCATCGACGACGATTCGGCCCTCGGCCATCGCAACGACGCGGTCCGCCAGTCCGAGAACGTCGCGGAGGTCGTGCGTGACGATCACGACGCTCGTTCCGGACGCCGACAGTTCGCGAAGCCGATCCAGCACGGACGCCCGCGCGGGGTCGTCGAGCCCGGTGAACGGCTCGTCGAGGACGAGGTGATCCGGCTCCATCGCCAGCGCGCCTGCGATGGCGACGCGCTCGCGCTCGCCGCCCGAGAGTTGGTCGACCCGGTCGTCCCCGCGCCCCGAGAGGTTCACCGCCGCGAGCGCGTCCGCGACCCGGCGGTCGATCTCGTCTCTCGCGAGGCCGAGGTTCTCCGGGCCGAAGGCGACGTCCGCGCCGACCGTCGCGGCGACCAGTTGGTCGCGCGGCTCCTGGAACACCATCCCGACGGCCGTCCGCGCGGCGACGAGGTCCGCCCCCACGCCTCGCCCGTTCACCTCGACCGTCCCCTCGTCGGGTTCCAGCAGCCCGTTGAAGTGACGGACGAGCGTGGTCTTTCCGGAGCCGTTCGCGCCAGCGAGGACGACGCACTCGCCGTCCTCGATCGCGAGCGTGACGTTATCGACGGCGACGGCGTCGCCGTAGCGGCGGGTCAGTCCCTCAGTTCGGATCATCGCGATCTATCCCCGACGTGCCAGGTCATCGCGTCGGTCACGCTGCTGCCGCGGCGTCGCTGCGAACGACGCCGACGGCCGCCGCGATCTTCACGGCCTCGAAGGGGACGAACGCCAGCGCACTCACCGCGAAGGCCTCGACGAGGCCGACGTTCTGGACGAGCGCGAACCCGACCGTCCCGAGCGCGTAGATCACGACCGTCCCGGCGAGCATCCCGCCGACGAGGCGAACGGTGCCGACCGCCTTCGGGTCCTCCAGGCCGTCGAACCCGTGGACGGCGGCGCCGATGAGCGCCGCCGCGATCGGGTACGACCAGAGGTATCCCGCCGTGTAGCCGACGAGCGGACCGAACCCGGCCGCTCCGCCGGCAAAGATCGGCGCCCCCGCAGCGCCGGCCGCGAGGTAGAACGCCATCGACGCGCCGCCCCACACCGGGCCGAGGAAGACGCCGGCGAGGAACACGCCGAGCACCTGGAGGCTCACGGGCACCGGCGAGATCGGGTTCGGAAACGATACGTACGCGAACGCGCCGGTGAGCGCCGCGAACAGCGCCGCGCGGGCGACGTTGCCGACGACGTCCTCTCCGACGAGTTCGATCGACTGCGTCTCTGCCGACATACTCTCTGCCCTCTCGTAAACTCCAATGAATACTTCGGTTTACGATGGTAACGTTTGTACGCCCACGGGTCCTAGACGCTTCCGATGGACGAGAAGACGGCCGACCTCCGGGACCTCTTCGTGGAGACGACCGGCGAGGAGACCGTGACCGAGTCGCAGTCGGCGCCGCGGGGTTCTCTCGGGAGCGACCGCGACGAGGCGGCCGTCGACGAGCGGTTGACGGCCATCGTCGAGGAGATGCGCGAGCGCGACGCGTTCGCGTCGTCGCTTTCGGTGCCCGACCTCCGTCGCGTCGTCCGCGCGTTCTTCGATCCCGAGGCGGCGGGCGCGGACGCCGGGTCGTGGTCGGCGGAAGCCGACGCGGCGCTCGCGGCGTCGCTCGACAGCGACGTCGACGCCGACGAGGTGTTCCGCGCGCGGATGGATCTCCACCTCGTCAGCGACGCGGACCGTGACGGACCCGTTCCGTACGACCGGCTTCGACGGCGGCTCTCGGCGGACGATACCGGCGATTCCGACGCCTCGGACGGGCCGTCAGAGGTCGCAGACGGACCTCACGACGACGCGCTCGCGGCCGAACTCGCCGCGGAGGTCGACGGGACGGTCGACGCCGACGCGGTCCGCCGCTACCGACGCGTCGTCGCGGCCGACCTGGCGTCCCGCCGCGTGAACCACCGCTTCCGCGACGCCTTCTCGGACCTGCTGACCGACGCGGACCTGTCGACGCGACTCGCGGCGGACGCCCGCCGCGACGGCCTGAAAGAGGCGACCGAAGACATCGAGACCGACGTGTCTTTGTGAGCGTCTGCGGCGCGCTTTCGCCCCTCACTCCCGTCGAGCGCGGGCCGATCACTTTCACTTCCCTTGGCGAAGACTCTTACCCGATGAGGACCCTACTCCGGTGCGATGGCCCAGGCCCCCCAGGACTCGCGCGACCTCACCGATCGGTTCATCCAGTTCTATCGGAAGTACTACCGCGACGAGATCGGCACGCTCGCCCAGAAATACCCGAACGAACAGCGCTCGCTGTACATCAACTACGAGGACCTCTACAAGTTCGACGCGGAGTTAGCCGAGGACTACAAGCAGAAACCCGACCAGATACGCGAGTACGCCGAGGAGGCGTTGCGCCTCTACGACCTCCCCGCCGACGTCAAACTCGGGCGCGCGCACGTCCGCCTGGCGAACCTCCCCGAGACGGTCGACATCCGGGGCATTCGGGTCCACGACGACCACATCGGCCGGATGATCGCGGTCCAGGGAATCGTCCGGAAGGCGACCGACGTCCGGCCGAAGATCACCGAGGCGGCCTTCGAGTGCCAGCGCTGCGGGACGATGACCTACATCCCCCAGTCGGACAGCGGCTTCCAGGAACCCCACGAGTGCCAGGGCTGTGAGCGGCAGGGACCGTTTCACGTCGACTTCGATCAATCCGAGTTCGTCGACGCCCAGAAGGTGCGCGTCCAGGAGAGCCCCGAGGGCCTGCGGGGCGGCGAGACGCCACAGAGCATCGACATCGACCTCGAAGACGACGTCACCGGTCGGGTGACCGCCGGCGATCACGTCACCGTCACGGGCGTCCTCCACATCGAACAGCAGACCTCCGGCAACGAGAAGACGCCCATCTTCGACCTCTACATGGACGGGGTCGCCGTCGAGATCGAGGACGAGGAGTTCGAGGACATGGACATCACCGACGAGGACGTCGCCGAGATCGTCGACCTCTCGAACGAACCCGACATCTACGAGAAGATGGTCGCCTCCGTCGCGCCCTCGATCTACGGATACGACCAGGAGAAACTCGCGATGATTCTGCAACTGTTCTCGGGCGTGACCAAGCACCTCCCGGACGGGTCACGGATCCGGGGCGACCTGCATATGCTCTTGATCGGGGATCCCGGGACGGGCAAGTCCGCGATGCTTCAATATATACGCAACATCGCGCCCCGATCGGTGTACACCTCCGGGAAAGGCAGTTCGTCCGCCGGTCTCACGGCGGCCGCCGTCCGCGACGACTTCGGCGACGGCCAACAGTGGACGCTCGAAGCCGGTGCGCTCGTCCTGGCCGACAAGGGAATTGCGGCTGTCGACGAGCTGGATAAGATGAGATGCGTGACTGGCGATACGCTCGTCCATACGACAGACGGGATCCGGCCGATCCGTGAGCTCGCACACGAAGCTGCGTCGTCGGGAGTCATTGAGCCATTGTCGAACGGGCGGACGATCCGCGACGACGTCGCGGACGTCTGGACGCTCACAGAAGACGGGACACTCGTCACGCGGCCCGTTACCGCAGTCCACGAGTATGACGCCCCTGACACGCTCTACGAAGTGACACTCGAATCCGGGGAAGCAGTGTCGGCTACTGCCGATCACCCCTTCTTCGTCTTAGAGAGCGGTAAGCGAACCGAGAAATCCACTGGGGAACTTGAGCCCGGCGATTGGGTGTACGTGCCCGAGGCCGTTCGGGAAACGGCGACAGACGGCGGTACGGCATCGGCTCCGATTCCAGAGACAGTCGGGAGCGAGCCCGGAGATACGGCGGATCTCCCCCCGGCAAAGGGTGCGATACTAGGGTATCTCGCCGGTGACGGCAACGTTTACAGCAACGAATCCGAGGGAAGTCACGGGATCCGGTTTACGAACAAGGAAGAACAACTCCTGAGTCACTTCGAATCCGTCTGCCGAACGGCGTACGGCAAAGAAGCGGTTCGTCACCCCAGTGAACAGCGAGACGATGGGGTCGAAACCGTCCGACTCCACGGGAAAGAGTGTGTTGACGACCTCCTTGAATCAGGCCTGAACCTCGAAACGTACGAAAACAAACGTGTCCCGGTCGAAGTCACTCGGAGTGGTGGCGATACGAAAGCCGCCTTCATCCGAGGCCTCGCTGATTCGGAGGCGACCGTGGACCTACGGTCGGTCAAGATCCATTCCAGCAGTTACGACTTGCTGCTAGGGACGAAAATGCTCCTCTCGGAGTTCGGAATCCGCAGTCAAATACAGACCCGCTCGTACTCGAACAAGCGTGACCTCTATATTTTGGCGATTACTGCGGCAGATTCCCTGGAAGCGTACAACCGCGAGATCGGGTTCACACTCGACAGAAAGCAGTCGGCGCTGAACGAGGCAGTCGAACGGACGACTGGAGACAGAGCGATTATCGATGTCCTCCCGGAGATCGGGGACCGATTCCAGCGACTCCGAGAGTCGCTTCGGCTTTATCAGTCCGAATGCGGGCTCAACGATGCCACGTATTGCAATTTCGAGAACGGCGATGCCAACCCATCACTTCATCGGGCTAGACGGATTGTCACCCGATTCACGGAACGCCGGCACCAGGCCTACGCCGACTTGGAACTGCTTGAGAAGTCCCCGTCGTGGACGGGTTTGAACGTTCTCCGTGACGAGTATCACGTCTCACAGCGAGAAATCGCCGAAGGAACAGCGTACACGCAACAACAGATCTCCCGTCTCTGGGGGCAAAACAATGCGCTCCGACGAACCGTCGTAGACCGGTTCCGAAGCATCCTGAAATCCATCTCGAATACAAATACATCTGGTATTTCCGCGCTGGTCGAGGCTGACGTTCGGTGGCGTCGGGTCGAATCTGTCGAGCCGACCGTGCCGTCTTCCGGCGACGATAGGATTCCGGTTTTGGAGCGTCAGTTAGCCGATGAGATCGGTTGCGATCGTGACCGCGCCCGAGACTCCGCTCGGATGCTCCTCTCTACGGAGCCGACAGCCGAATCGTGGGACGAACTCCGCTGTGAACTCGAACGACACAGCGTTTCGTTCCAGCGGCTCGCTGACCAGTTAGACGTTGCAGGATCGACAGTCTCTCGCTGGTTCTCGGGCACGGTCGACGTCGACAACTTCGAGGAAGTGCGACGTGCCGCATTCGAGTTGATCGAAGCGGTTCGAGCGCGGATTGCGTCGATTCACGACGAAATCGAGAGCCGGAATCGGTCACCAAAAGTGTACGATCTCACGGTCCAAGGAACGCACAACTTCGTCGCGAACGGAATGGTTGTTCACAACTCAGAGGACCGCTCTGCAATGCATGAAGCGCTGGAACAGCAATCGATTTCGGTATCAAAGGCCGGCATCAACGCCACCCTCAAATCCCGGTGTTCGCTGCTCGGCGCGGCCAACCCGAAGTACGGCCGCTTCGACCAGTACGAACCGATCGGCGAGCAGATCGACCTCGAACCAGCGCTCATTTCCAGATTCGACCTGATCTTCACGGTCACGGACAACCCCGACCCCGAGACCGACGCCGAACTCGCCGAGCACATCATCAACACGAACTACGCGGGGGAGTTGAACACCCAGAAGTCCAAGATCCCGAGTTCGGAGTTCACCGACGGGGAGGTCGAGAGCGCGACCGAGGAGGTAACCCCCGAAATCGACGCGGAACTCCTGCGGAAGTACATCGCCTACGCGAAGCGCAACTGCTACCCGACGATGACCGACGAGGCGAAGGAGGTCATCCGGGACTTCTACGTCGACTTCCGGGCGAAGGGCGCCGACGACGACGCGCCCGTGCCGGTGACGGCGCGGAAGCTCGAAGCGCTCGTTCGCCTCTCGGAGGCCTCCGCGCGGCTTCGACTCTCGGATACGGTCGAACGCGATGACGCCGTCCGCGTCACCGAGATCGTCGAATCGTGTCTCCGCGACATCGGAATGGATCCCGAAACGGGTGAGTTCGACGCCGACATCGTCGAGACCGGGACCTCGAAGAACCAGCGCGATCGGATCAAGGACATCAAGCACCTGATCGAGGACCTCGAAGACGAGTACGAGGAGGGTGCGCCGGTCGAGCAGGTCATCGAACGCGCGGGCACGGACCTCGGCTTAGAGGAGACGAAGGCCGAAGACGAGATCGAGAATCTCAAGCGGAAGGGAGAGCTCTACGAACCGCGAAACGACTACCTCCGGACGACGTAATGGACCGAATATCCGCGCTCCGGAACGTCGAGGAGGCGCTTCGGGACTTCGAGTCGGGGGAGTCCGATCTCGCGGCGACCGAGCAGCGCGTCGTGACGATCCTCCGGACGTACGCGACCGACTTCGAGGGCGAAACGGGCCTTCGAGCGTATCAGGCGACGGGTGACGGTCGTGCGCACGGTTTGGTCGTCGTCGCCGAGAACGAGAGCGAGGCCCGCGAGCGCATCGCGGACCTGCTGGACGAGGATCCGACGACGATCGACGCCGACGTCTCGCCGGTGTAAGCCGGTTTCGACGATGTAGGTGGGTTTTTATTCCATCCCGGAAACCTCGGCGTAGCCGTGTTGTTGGTAGTGACGTACTCGCGTCGGGCGCGCGAGACGCTCCGGAACGCCTGCCGGGCCCACGAGGAGACCGTCGTCCGTCGATTCGGCCGCGTCGCGCTCCTGCGGGAGACCGAGTACGGCGCGTTTCTGGCGTGTCGGCTCCGCGAGCGACACGCCGGGGACGTGCAGATCGAACGGACCGAACCGTTCAACGAGTTCGCCGACGCGCCGGACGCCGTCCGGGAGGCGGCGGCCGCCTACGAGGCACGGGAGTCGCCGAGTACGCCGTACGACCGGTTCGCGGCCGGGACCGAGCATCCGGACTCCGAGGCGATGCGCGGGCGGGAGCTGTGACCGACAGCGTCGCCGAGCGGGACTTTACGATCCGGTTCCCAGACGGGAGCACCGAGACCGGCCCCGTCGTCGACCTCCGCGATTCGGCGGCCGCGACGGGTCCGATCGCATCTCGGATCCAACGGGCGATACGCCACGGATGCCCGTCGGCTCCGGGCCGCCCGACGGTCCACGCGTCCGCCCCCGGTCGGGTGCACGCGCATATCGCCCGACTCGATTGCGACGCCGACGTTCGGACACGTCCCGCACTGGCCGCCGTCGCGGCCGACCGCGGGGTCGAGACGCCGCACGACGACGACTTAGTCGGCGCAGTCCGGTCGCTGCGTTCGTCGCCGCCCGCCGCCGTCGACGACGCCGAACTCCGGGAGGCGCGGCGGCGGGCCGCTGAGGCGGGGGCCGAGACCGAGCGGCTCCGAGAACGGGTCGCCACGGTCCGCGGACGGGTGACGGCCCTCCGGGACGCCCCGTCGGCAGACGGCGAGGCCCTGACCGCCGCGGAGGCGTCACTGTCGGAAGCGACCCGGCAGTTCTCGGAGGTCGCGACCGAGCGGGTCGCCGCCGCGCAGCGGCTGGCGGTGCTCGAAAAACGCGTTCGGAGCGCCCGCGACCAGCGAGACGCTCGATTGCGGCTCGAAGACCGGGTCGGGAACCTCGAACGGGCGGTTCGCGACGCCCGCGTCGCCGCCGTCGCAGACGACTTCCGCGACGCGCGTCACGCGCTGCGGGACCGGATCCGTGACCGTGGCGGGATCGAACCCGCGGAGCCGTCGGCGGACGTTCTCGACGCGCTGGCGATCACGCGCCTCGCGCCGATCCGCGCACCCGTCGTCGTCGCCGCCGACGTCGTCGACGCGTTCGGCGGCCCGACCGCGACGTTCGAGTCCCTCGATGCGCCGCTCGTGATCGGCTAGGTGGCGTCGGTGCCGGCGGGCCCGACGGTTTATGTACGAACGCGCCACCAGAGCCCGCGTGCAATCCGCTCTCGACGCTCCCGAGGCTACTGACGGATCCAACGCTTCCAACGCGGCCGACGGATCCAACGCTTCCAACGCGGCCGACGGATCCAACGCTCCCAACGCGGCCGACGGATCCAACGCTCCCAACGCGGCAGAGGCGACTCCCGTCGACGGACCCCTGGAGGCCACCGTCTCGACGACGACCAGTTCAGGCGTGACGCTGGTGCGAGTCGAGCTGCAGAGCACTGTCGACGCCGACCTCCGCGTCCGGATCGCGAACGGACTGGACGGTCCCGTCCTGCCGCCGCGCCCGGAAGGCGTCCCGGCGGCCGGATGGGACGCCGAGGGGTTCCGCGGGGTCGTCCCCGCCTCGGGACGCCTCGGCGTGGGCTACGCCTGTCCGGTATCGACCTCGGGGGCGAGACGTTCGGCCGATCACGGAACGACCCGAGAGCGGACCGCTACGGCGGGAGAGTCCGATGCGGTCTCGGTCGAACTGCTCGGCCCCGCGGACGAAGCGGGAGCGGAATCGGCGTCCGTCGAGGCGACGATTCGGTCGCTCGGGCGTGCTCGCCCGCCCCAGGACGCCGTTCCGATCGGTGCCGGTGCACGTTCACCCGAGACGACCGCGAGCGACGGAACGCACGGATCGACCGACGAGACGGACGCTGGCCCGTGGGCGACCGACGCGACGAACACTGAACCGAGGGCGGCCGACGCCGTCCCGGTGGCAGTCGACGATTGGTTCGACGAGGTCGAGTCTCGCGTGGGGGTCGCCGACCGGCTGACCGACGCGTCAGCCGAGGAGGCGACGGCGGTGCTGGCTGCCCGCGGCGGCGTCGACGCGCTCTCGGATCTTCCCGAGGCGGTCGCGGCCGACGAATCCGCGCTGCGGGCCGTCGCCGCGCGCGCCGACGCGCTCGCCGACCGTGCGGCGACGACGAACGCAGCCCCGGTCGTCGCCTCGCTGTCGGCGGCCGCGAACGGAGATCGACCGACCACCCCGACGTCCCGGATCGGTGTCGATCGATGATTCTCGCCGTCACCGGCGGTAAAGGCGGCGTGGGCAAGTCCACGATGTCGGTCGAACTCGGGGCGGCCCTCGACGCGACCGTCGTCGACGCCGACCTCGGAATGGCCGACCTCCCGACGGGTCCCGGCCCCGACCTTCACGACGTCCTCGCCGACCGTGCGGACCCCATAGAGGCGGTACGGGAGGGCTGCGGACCGGTCCGGCTGCTCCCCTGCGGCCGATCGCTCGCGGGCGCTCGCGCGGCGGACGTCGCGATGCTCGACGACGCGCTCCGCGCCGTCGAGGCCGCCTACGGGGACGTCGTGGTCGACTGCCCCGCGGGGATGAAGGCCGACGCGGGCGTGCCGCTGGCCGTCGCCGACGCCTGCGTCGTCGTGGCGTCACCGCAGCCGTACGCGCTCGCGGACGCAGCCCGCTCGCGGGAACTCGCACGCGAACTCGACGCGGGGCTCGTCGGAGTGGTCGTCAACCGCGTCGTCGACGACCCGCCGACCGAGGCCTTCGAGGAGGTGCTGGGCGCGCCGACAGTCACCGTGCCGGCGGACCCACGCGTGAGCGAGACTGTCCCCGCATTCCGTCCGGTGGTCCGGTCCGCGCCGTCGACGCGGGCGGCCCGCGCGGTGACGGCCGTCGCGGACGCGGTGCGTCGGGCGAAGCGGGTCTGATTCTCTCTTCGGCAGAACGGATTCGTATCGCAGCGTGTGCGGTCGGATCGATTCGGAGACAGGGTCGATTCCTCCGCCACATCGGCGAGCCGGGAGGTCCGATTCGCGAGTTGTGGAGTCTGATTCGCGAGCCGGGGGTGTCTCACTCCCCACTGAGCTCTTGATAGGTCGACCGGAGCGTCACCGGCGTCACGCCGGCGACGTCGGCGGCCTCCTGCTGCGTCACTCCGGAACCCACGTCGCGGCCGGCGGTGTACAGACACGCCGCGGCGACGCCGCTGGGATTCCGGCCGACGGCGATGCCGTCTTCGACCGCCTCCGCGACGTAGTCGCGGGCGCGCCGTTCCACCGCGCCGGAGAGGTCTAACTGCGAGGCGAATCGCGGGACGTACTCGGCGGGATCGATCGGTCCGACGGGGAGGCCGAGTTCCCGGTTGATCGCGTCGTAGGCGGTGGTCTGTTCGTCCTCAGTGGCCTTCGCCACGTCGGCGACCTCCCCCACCGTTCGCGACACCCGTGCGACGCGGCAGGCGGCGTAGACGCAGGCCGAAGCGAAGCCCTCCAGCGAGCGTCCGGGGAGCAGGTCCGCCGACTGGGCGGACCGAAACAGCGAGCAGGCGTGGTCTCTGATCCGATCCGGAAGCGACAGCACGCTCGTGAGCCGGCGGATCTCTGTGAACGCGTACACCTGATTGCGCTCGCGCTTCGAGGAGATGCGCGCGCGGTTGTGCTGCCGACGCATCCGGGCGAACTGCCGGCGCTTACGTCCCTTCGCTCGCGTCGAACGACCGATCTTCGTCGACAACCCCCGGTCGTGTCGCGAGCGCGTCAGGGGCGCGCCGGTCCGTTTCGGGTCCCGGTCATCGTCGGCGAAGGAGCGCCAGTCGGGACCGTGATCGATCCGGTACTCCGAGAGCACGAGTCCGCAGTCCCCACACAGCGTCTCTCCGCGAGCGGTCTCCGGGCGACCGCCGCATTCGGGGCAGGTGTTCGTCGTCGTGGCAGCGTCGGCGGCGGGTGCTTCACTCATCACAATTGAAACTCGGTCGTGAAGCCATATTTAAAGACGTGAGAAATCGGGGTTTTGGACCCTTGGTGACGGACTTTAACCGACCGGTAACCGGTACGTAGTAGAATCAGATTTGATACTCAAAGCGAACCTACTTATCCGGAGGGGTGGACAGACACCCACGATGGGTTTGTCGGAAATCGCAGCGGGGTTGGAGCTGAAGACGGAGCAGGTACAGCGCGGCGTCGCGACGGTCGACGACACGGACGTCGACCTCGACGCGCGACTCCGGGAGTTCGAGGCCGACCTCCCGTGTTCGGCCGCGGCGGCGGGGACCGTCCTCGACCGATACGACGAGGGCGCAAGCGTCGGCGACGCGGGCGAGGCCGCGGCGCTCGCGCCGGTCACGGCCGCGAAGCTATTGCACCGGTGTGGGTTCGAAGGCGTGACGCCGCTGTCGCCGACGGCCCGCCGCGTGCTCCGCGACTGGATCGACGGGCGGCTCTCCCGCGCGGACGCGCTCGAACTCACGGATACCGACGACGCGGAGTTCGCACTCGCCGCCTACGTCGAGACGCACGAACCGATCGCCGAACTCGCCGAGGCCATTCGCCGCGACGCCTCGGCACCGATCGCGGGCGACGCGCTGGTCTCGAAGCGTGACGCGCTCGCCGAGACGATGACCGGCAGTTCCGACCTCCGATAAGAGAGGACCGGCGGCACCCACACCCCGCGGTCCGTTCCCGATCAGGGGTAGGACCGCCGGGGGAAACCGTCGCGAGCGCCGTTCCTACCGACCGACGAGTCCGCCGACCGACTCGAGCAGTCCGTCGCGTTCGGCCTCCGGATCGGCGATCTCGCCTCCCGTGACCGCGGCCGCGAGGCGACCGACTGCGCCGGCGAACGCGTCGTCGCCGTCGAAGCACGCAGGGACCGAGTCGGCCGCCGTCACGTCGGTCTCCGGGACCGACACGTCGGCCGTCTCCAGGTCACCGCGGACCGAGACGACGAGCGACGCCTCGGTGCCGACGTCCACCAGTCGCTCGTGGCACCGCTGGACGGCCTCGGTGCCCCGTTCGCTCGCCGGCGCGACGATCGCGACCCTGTCTGCGGCGTTCACCGCGGCGACGGCCTGGTTCGCCGCGATCGGCGGCACGTCCAGGAGGACGTGATCGAACCGCGCCGCCGCGGTCGCGATGAGCGACTCGAACCGTCGCGCGGCCTCGACGCGCTTGGCCCGTGCCAGTCGCTCGAAGGGCGCGTTCGCAGGGCAGACGGCGACGCGACCGGCGACCGCGTCGCTGAAACCCAGTTCCGACAGTCCGGTCGAGAGGTCTCGGTCGTCGTCGACGACGAGCGCCGTCAGGTCCGGATCGATCCGCCCCTCGACGTGGTCTGCGAGGCCCTGCGTCGCGAACGCGGCGTCGAGGATCGCCGTCTCGCGGCCGTCCGCCGCCAGCGCCGCGCCGACCTCGACGGCCGTCCGTGTCGTCCCCGCGCCGCCCGTCGCGCCGACGAACGCCGTGACGTTCGCCCGTGTCTCGCTCATACCCAGTCTGGCCGCGTACTGTGGTTTAAACAATCCGGTCGACCGTCCGTCGACGAGGGGAGTCTGGGCGGATCGACGCTCACGCGCTCGTCTCGATGGCGGCGGCGATGTCGTCGAGTTCGTCGTCGGAGAGGTCCGGTCGGCCGCCCGCGACCGCGTGGATCGGCTTGCCGCCGTCGCCCTCGAACCGGGGGACGATATGCACGTGCACGTGCGGGACCTCCTGACCGGCGGCGCTTCCGTTGTTTACGCCGACGTTCGACGCGTCGGCGTCGACCGCTGACTCGATCCGCGGCGTCAACTCCTGAACGGCCGCCCAGAGGTCGGCCGCGAGGCCTTCGGGCAGGTCGTCGAGTCGCTCGTAGGGCTCCTTCGGCACCACGAGCGTGTGTCCCGGCGCGAGCGGGTTCGCGTCCAGGAACGCCGCGACGGTGTCGTTCTCGTAGACGATGCGCGCCGGGATGTCGCCGGCGATGATCTGCTCGAAGATGGTCGGTTCCTCACTCATACGCGGTACGTCGGACGAATCGCCGAAGTAAGTTCGGGTCAATATGTTTGATCGGATTTGTACTTCGTCGAGCGTCGCGGAGCAGAGACGACCTCGGAAGCCCCCTTCCAGTCCCGCCCATAGGGACTTTGGCCTGTACTTGCGCGCCAAAAGCCGCTGTTCGACTCCGGAGTCAGGATCGGTCGTCGCCGAGCGCCGTTCGGATCGCGTCGTGGACCGCCTCGCGGTACTCCTCGGCGCTGTAGCCGAGCCGCGCCCGCCAGATATCCTGATAGGAGGGGTGCAGAATGGGGAGCAGCGTCGAAAAGGGCAGTTCGATC
Organism: Halobellus litoreus; assembly: GCF_024464595.1. Classification (NCBI taxonomy): domain Archaea; kingdom Methanobacteriati; phylum Methanobacteriota; class Halobacteria; order Halobacteriales; family Haloferacaceae; genus Halobellus; species Halobellus litoreus. Next base: position 1,311,870 of record NZ_JANHAW010000001.1, read on the forward strand.
GGCTCCAGGATCAGATCGACGAAGCCGTCGATCGTTCGGTCCTCGAGCGCGAGCGTCGTCGTCGTGGCGTGCCTGCCGGTCGCGACGATCACCGACGGGTCGACGGTCTCGATCTCTGTCCGGAGGTGCGTCCGGCAGTTCGCGCGCTCGGTCTCGGTCGGCTCGCGGTTCGACCCCTCACCGTCGCAGGGGAAGCACTTCACGGCGTTCGTGACGTAGGCGCGGGGGTGGCCGATATCTGCGAGGAGCCGGCGGACGCGACGCCCCGAGTGCCGCGCGGTGTACGCCTTCCCGGTCCAGTTGCCGCCGCGCCACCGCTCGGCGTCGGGGTTCCCCGCGCCGGGCGCTTCGCCCACGACCATCACGTCGGCGTCGCGGTCGCCGGTGCCCCACGAGATATGCTCACGACACGCGACGAGCGCGGGACAGCGCGTACAGTCGGCTTCGAGGACGTGTTTCTCGTCGGGGAATTGGGGGTCCATCGTCTGTGCTGATCGCGTTCTCAGGCCACATCCACCGCGTCGACGGCGGCGGCGACGATCGGGGCGACCGAGACGGCGCTCACGTCGCGCTCGACGGAGTCTGTTCCGACGATCCGCTCGATCCCGGCGCGTTCGAGTTTCGTCCGAGCGCTTCGGGCCAGGATCGGGTGAACGCACGCCGCGAAGACGCGCTCGGCCCCGTCGTCGTCGAGGTGGGCGACGGCCTCGCTCATCGTCGACCCGGTCGCGACGATGTCGTCGACGATCACGACGTCGCGGCCCGTGGCGTCGGCGTCGCTCGGCGAGATCTCGACCTCGGTCCCGGAGAGACGAGTCTTCTCGAAGTAGTCGATCTCGCCGGTTCCGTAGGCGTCGCGCGTCGCCGCCGCGAGTTCGACCGCGCCGGCGTCCGGCGAGAGAAACAGCGGCTCCGTGAGATCGTCCGGGAGCGGCTCGGCAAGCAGCCCCGCGGCGTCGCAGACGGTGACGTGGGCGTCGAAGAAGTCCGCGATCGACTCCTCGTGGGGGTTCACTAGCACGATCCGGTCGGCACCGGTCGAGACCGCACGAGCCATCGCCCGAGCGGAGACCGGTTCGCCGGGCTCGAACGACCGGTCCTGTCGCGCGTAGCTCATATACGGAATCACGGTGACGACCTCCGAGGCCCCGGCCTCCCGGACGGCGTCCTGCAGCTGCAGCAGTTCGACCCACGCGTCGTTCGAGTCCGTCGTCGCGACGACAACCGCGCGGTCGGCGTCGAAGTCGGGGACGGCCGCGAACGTCTCGCCGTCGGGGAAGCGATCGTACTCGACGGCCGAGATCGGTTCGTCCAACTGCGTGGCGAGTGCGGCCGCGAGCGCCTGCGAGGATGCGCCGGGAACGATCATACCGATACCCTCTCGACCCGCGGTAAAACCCCTTTTCGTCTGCGCCCCGGAACCGCGCCGCCGTCGGGCTGCCGCGGTGCTGTCAGACCGCGGCGGCCGCGACGTCCCGCACGCCGAGTCCGCGATAGCGCCACGCTCCGTCGGGCAGCCGTACCGCGAGCGTCCCGTCGGCGGTGACCGCGTACGACGCGTCGACGCCGTGGGTGACGGCAACGACGTCACCGTCGACCGGCAGCACCGCTTCGGTCCAGCCGTCCGTCGCGATCCCGTCCCAGTCGTCGCCGTCTTCACCGTTCGCGGCCCCGCTCCGGCCGTCGTCGTCCCTCTCGTTCGGGACCCCGCTCCGATCAGCGGCGTCCCCCACGTCCGCGGCTCGCTCGGTATCGAGCCCTCGCGCGTACAGCGCGCCGTCGACCGCCGCCAGCCCCCGCTCGCCGGCGGCGTCGACGGCGTCGACCGGGCCGTCGAGGACGTCCATCCAGCCGTTGCCGAGTTTGTACAGTCCCGATCCGGTGGCTACGAGCGGTTCCGCGTCGACGTCGCGCGCGTCGTCGAGGCCTGCGTGGGTGACACCCGCGGAGCCGACCCGATAGACGCCGTCGGCGGCGGCGACGAGGCCGCCCTCGACGGCGCGCACCGCGCCGGTCGTCCCGACCTCGGTCCACGCCGTTCCGTCGCTCTCGTTTCGTTCGCCGCCTTCAGGGCCGCTGAGACGTTCCTCGGCCGCGCTGCGCGCGACGCGTCCGCTCTCGTCGCCCGCTAGCAGCGTCTTCTCGTCGAATCCGACGGCCGTCGCCGGCCCGAACCCCGTCTCCGCGAAGTCGAGCCGCTGGGTGGCGGTCGAGGTGGCGGCGTCGGACGCGACGTCCGCGTCGGAACGGTCCGCGAGCAACACGTCTTCCTCGGTCGCGACGGCCACGAGCGAACCGGCGGTCGCGACGTCGCGGGCCTCACACCGGCGGACGACCCCGAACTCGCCGATCAGGTCGTCGGAGACCGAGACGGAGACGACGCCGAGTCCGGTCGCGAGCAGCACCGTTTCGGTGCCGGCGTTGTCGGTGTACACCCGCTTCTCGTCGATCGTGGGCATTGTCGGAGGTTGGTCGAGACGGGGTAAAAACGGTGCGGAGCGGGCGGGTGCCGGACCCGGCGTCGGAACCGGGCGATCCCGCGGCAGTCGCGACTTCCGGAGTCGGAGTCGGCCGGCCCGTCACAGGAAGTCCCGCACTTCCGAGTACCACATCTCGTGGTGGTCGACCTCGCCGATGCGCTCGGCGACGGCGACCGCGAGGACGTGCCAGCAGCGCTCCGTCGGGTCCTCGGGGTCGAGGTTGTAGGCGCTGTCCTTGCAGGTGCACCCGCCGTCCTCGACGACGTACTCGTCCTCGTGGCCGACGACGACGGTGAAGTCGCGGTAGCGCTTGACGCGCCCCTCAGAGACGGCCTCGATGGCGCGCGCCCCGCGGTCGCCGTGACGCGAGATCAGCGCGTCGACCGCGTCCGGGATGAGTTCGCCGCGCTCGGCCAGCGCGCGCCGCCAGGCGGTCTCGGCCTCGGTTCCGGTCTCTGTCGGAACGACGAACTCTTCGAGCGGGCCAGGGGCGTCGGCAGCGCCGCCCGTCTCCGATCCGCGGGCGTCGCCGTCTTCCCGTTCGTCCGAGTCGTCGCCGTCGCTCACGGCCCGCTCTTCCCCCGGCCCGGACAAAACGTCACCGGTGCCCCGCGGCCGGCGGCGACTCCGGCGCGGTCCCGGTTCAGTGCCCCAGCCTCAGATCCTCGGTCCCGACTCACGCCGACCGCATCGCTTTTCGCCGCGGAGCGTCCGACCGGAGGTATGGACGTTCGTGAGGGCGGCGTCGAGGTGTCTGTTCCCGACGCCCGCGACGGCGCATCCGAGGGCGCGGGCGACGGCGTGTTCTACAACCCGACGCAGGAACTCAACCGCGATGTGACGGTGGCGACGCTCCGGGCGTACCGCGAGCGAGAGCCCCGCGCGAGTTCGTACCTCGACGCGATGGCGGCGAGCGGGATCCGCGGCGTCCGGGCCGCCGCCGAGGGGTACGACGTCACCTGCGCCGACGTCGACCCCGACGCCGTCGAACTGGCCCGCGAGAACCTGGCGCGGAACGACCTCGACGGCGAGGCCATCGAGCGCGACGTCAACGCGTTGCTGTACGAATCGCTGTTCGACGTCGTGGACCTCGATCCGTTCGGGACGCCGATCCCCTTCGCGGACGCGGCGCTGTCGAACGCGCGGAGTATGGTCTGCGTCACCGCCACCGACACCGCCCCCCTCTGCGGCGCACACCAGCGCTCCGGGATTCGAAAGTACTCGACGCTCCCGCAGAACACCGACTACCACCCCGAGATGGGCCTCCGCGTCCTGCTCTCGGCGCTGATCCGCACGGCGGCGCGGTACGACAAGGCCGCCGTTCCGATCCTCTCGCACGTCAGCCGCCACTACGTCCGCACGTACCTCCAGATCGACGCGCGAGCGACGCAGGCGGACGAACTGATCGACCGATTGGGCTACGTCCACCACTGCGAGGACTGCCTCCGCCGGACGCACGAGGTCGGTCTGATCGCGCACCCGCCCGACCGGTGCGACGCCTGCGGCGGCGACCGCCTCCTCTCGGCGGGGCCGCTCTACCTCGGCCCGATTCGCGACGCCGACTTCGTCCATACCGTCCGCGAGCACGTCACCGACGAGATGGGCGAGGCCGCCCGGGCCGAGCGGCTGCTGGAGACGGTCGCGACGGAGCTCGACACGCCGACGCACTACGATCAACACCGCCTCTGCAAGCAGTGGAGCCGTTCCGCGCCCGCGATGGACGACTTCCTGGCGTCGCTTCGGGACGCCGGCTTCGCGGCCACGCGGGCGCACTACTCGGGGACGGCGTTCAAGACCGACGCGACCGTCCCGGAGATCCGCGACGCCACCGCCGAGTGAGTGCGTACTGCGCTGACTGCGTCGCGAGCATCGAGTCGACGTGGGTGCCGTGACGAAAGCGCCGTACCGACCACCGCCGGGTGATTCTTGTGTCAATCCGCCGAACCGGACCGTGTGAGCGTCTCGACCCCCGACCGACTCGCCGTACCGCGTTCGATCGTCGCGACCGTCCGCGACCGGGAGGTGACCTTCCTCGCGGCGGGAATCTCCTACTACGTGCTCGTCTCGCTCGTGCCGCTTCTCACGCTCGCCGTCGTCGTCGCGACCGTCGTCGGCGGGGCGGATCTCGCGACGCAAGTCCAGTCGATCGCCGGGCGGTATCTCCTCCCCACGGGTTCGGAACTCGTCGTGGGCGCGATCACGGACCCCACGGGGCGCGGAGCCGTCTCGATTCTCAGCCTCCTCGTCACGACCTGGGGGGCGCTGAAGCTCTTCCGCGGCATCGACGTCGCCTTCGCCAGGATCTACGAGTATCCGACGAGCCCCATCGTCGACCAACTGTCCGACGGACTGCTCACGCTCGCGACGCTCGGCGGCGCGACGGTGGGCGTCGTGATCGCGACGGCGGTGATGGCGCTCGTCGACGTGCCGTTCGTCGGGATCGTGAGTCCGCTCGTCCTCCTCGCGTTCCTCGTCGCCGCCTTCCTCCCCCTCTATGCCGTCATCCCGGACGTTCCGGTCGGGGTTCGCGAGGCCCTCCCCGGCGCGGCCTTCGCCGCCGTCGGCTGGGCCGTTCTCAGCGCCGGGTTCGGACTGTACGCGCAGTTCTCGACGGGCGTCGCCGGGGCGCTCGGCGCGGTCCTGCTGCTCGTCACCTGGTTCTACTTCTCGGGGATCCTGGTGCTCACCGGTGCCGTGCTCAACGCCGTCCTCGCGGGCCGGGGCGAGGACGGAGACCGGCAGGTACAACACCCGCGGGACCGACGTCCCGAGCGGACGATGAGCGCGGACGACGAGACGACCGACGACGACGCCGTGTCCGGGGACACCGGCCCCGCGGGTGACGAATCCACAGCCGACACCGACGCCAACGGTTCGAGCGCCGGCTCTTCGACGGCCGGTCCCTCGACCACCGACGCTTCGAGCGCCGACACCGACGTCGATCCCCGCGGCGCGCCCGACATCGACCAACTCGACCGCCGCGTCGAGGAGCTCCGCGCCGACCTCGACGCCTTCGAGGAGGACGTCCAGTCCCGCACGGTCGACCGGCCGGACGTCGAATCAGAGATGCGCCGCTACGTCCGCGGGCGACTCCGACGGGGGAAGGCCCGCGGCTGGGGACCGTACCTCGTGCTCCTGTACGGCACGGCGGCGACCATCGCCGCGTTCTATCTGCTCGACGACGACCTGCTCGCGGTCGTCGCGATGCTCGTGATCTACCTGTCGACGCTGGGGCTCTACGCGCTGTTCGTGATCTTCGGCGTCGGCCTGAACGCCCTCGGCGTGCCCGGCCGGCTCGTCGACTGGGTGCGCGACCGGCGCTCCTGAGGGGAGTCCCCGTCAGCGGCGGCGGAGTCGACGCGCCCGCGACGACGGCGGACGGTTTCCCCGGGCTATTTGTCGCTCGCGCGGCGAGTGGACGAGCGATGACTCCTTCGGTCACCCCCCTGGCCTCCCGGGGCGTCGGCGAAGTCGCGTTCGCCGAGTCGCTCCCCGAGGCCGTCACGTCCGTCTTCTGGGGGCTCACCCACCTCGGCAACCCGTATCTCCTCCTGACGTGCGTCGCACTCGCGTACCTTCTCGGCGACCGCGTCGGGATCTCCCGCCGGAACGCGGCCTTCGCGCTCGGTCTCGGGCTGTGCGCGATCGGTCTCACGGTCGGGCTGAAGCACTTCTTCGGGCTGCCGCGCCCGCCCATCTCGTATCGAGAGGGGCTCGGTTTCCCGAGCGGGCACGCGCTCGGATCGACGACGTTCTGGGGCGGCGTCGCCGTCCTGGCCCACCGCGGGCGGTGGCGACGCCGACTCGCGCTCGCCGGCGGCGTCGTCGCGGTCGTCGCGCTCTCCCGGGTGCTCATCGGCGTGCACTACCTCGCGGACGTCGCCGCCGGAGTCGCGGCCGGGGTCGCCGTCCTCGCGGCGGCGTTCGCGCTCGGGCCGGGGTTCTCGGCCGAAGACCCGACTGGACCGATCGCGTCCCCGACGCATCGACACGTCGCGGTGCTCTTCGGCGTCGCGCTCGGCCTCGGCCTCGGGGCGCTCGCCCTCGCGCCGGGCGAGAGCGAACTGTTCCTCGGGATCGGGACCGCGGCGGGAGGGATCGTCGCCTGGCACCGCTTCGGCGAACGTGCGGCGTCGACGACGGTCGAACTCTCGGGGAACACCCTCGCGGTCGGCGGGGGCGGACTGGCGATCGTTCTCGGGGTGATGAGCGGGGCGGCGGAACTGGCCGAGAGCGGCCTCCTGATCGTCGCGGTCGGTGCCGTGGGGGCGGTCTGCCTGCTCGCGCTGCCGGTGGTCGTCGGCGACGAGGGTGACGGTGCCGTCGGTTCCTAAAAGAACAGTCAAAAAAAACGCAGTCGGGCCGTTCGAGCTCAGGTTCGTTCGGGCTCAGTACGTCTCGAGGTAGCGGTCGAGTTCCCACTGGGAGACGTCGATGCGGAACTCGTCGTACTCCTGGGTCTTCGCCTCGATGAACTTCTCGTAGACGTGCTCGCCGAGCGCTTCCGCGATGACCTCGTCCTCTTCGAGCGCGTCGACGGCCTCGCCGAGGTTCGCGGGAAGCGTGTCGATGCCGTACTCCTCGCGCTTTGCCTCGTCGAACTCGTAGATGTTCTCTCTGACCGGGTCGGGCGCTTCGAGGCCGTCCTCGACGCCGTTGAGGCCGGCGTGGATGATCGCCGCGAACGCGAGGTAGGGGTTACACGACGGATCCGGCGACCGGAGCTCGATGCGGGAGGCCGCGGGGACGCGCGCGGCCGGCTTCCGGATGAGCGCCGAGCGGTTGCGGTCGGACCACGCGATGTAGACCGGGGCCTCGTAGCCGGGCACGAGCCGCTTGTAGGAGTTCACCGTCGGGTCGGCGACGGCCGTGATGGCCGGGGCGTGTTCGAGGACGCCCGCGAGGAAAGAGTGCGCCGTCTCCGAGAGGTTGAACTCGTCGTCCTCGTCGTGGAAGGCGTTGTTCCCGTCCTCGTCGAACAGCGAGACGTGGGTGTGCATCCCCGAGCCGTTGATCTTCGGGATCGGCTTGGGCATAAACGTCGCGTGGAGGTCGTGTTGGGCCGCGATGGCGCGGACGACCGTTCGGAACGTCCCGACGTTGTCGGCCGTCGAGAGCGCGTCGTCGTACTCGAAGTTGATCTCGTGTTGGCCCTCGGCGACCTCGTGGTGGCTGGCCTCGATCTCGAAGCCCATCTGTTCGAGGCCGTAGATGATGTCGCGGCGCACGTCGCTGGCGAGGTCCTTCGGCGCGAGGTCGAAGTAGCCCCCGGCGTCGTTCGTCTTCGTCGTCGCGCGACCCTCCTCGTCCTCCTCGAAGAGGAAGAACTCGGGTTCGGGCGCGACGTTGACGGTGTAGCCCATCTCCTCGGCGCGGTCGAGGGCGTTCTTCAGGACGCGGCGCGGGTCGCCCTCGAAGGGTTCGCCGGTGGAGGTGTTGATGACGTCGCAGATGAGCCGGGCCGAGCGGCCGTCGCGCCACGGGAGGATGGCGAACGTCTCGGGATCGGGCTTGAGGCGCATGTCCGACTCCTGAATGCGGACGAAGCCCTCGATGCTGGACCCGTCGAAGTAGATGCCGTCCGTGAAGGCCTTCTCGGCCTGTGTCGCCGGGACGGCGACGTTCTTCACGGTCCCGAGAATGTCGGTGAACTGCAGGCGGAGAAAGTCCACGTCTTTCTCTTCTATCTCGTCGATGACGCGCTGTGCTTCGGCGGAGAGACCGCCGTCGGGTGCGGCGGCAGGTGTGTTTTCGTCCGTCATATCCTGGACAATCGAATCCGAACACTCCCAGTATAAAGACCTTATCGCTTAGTGCAAATGCCCGTGGTTGCTAGTCTAATTGGATATTCGTAAAATTCTAATGCCCACAGTCGCATCGTGAGTGTAATGACGTACGAAAACCTCGACGCAAAACTGATCAACGCACTACTCGGCGACGGACGGGCCAGTCTCCGAAGTCTCGCAGAAGACCTCGACGTCTCCGTCACCACTGTCTCGAATCACCTCCGCGACCTCGAAGACGAGGGGGTCATCGAGGGCTATTCCCCGCGCGTGAACTACGACGCGCTCGGCTACGACGTCACGGCGATCATCCAACTGAAGGTCGAGGGGAGTGCCCTTCCGGACATCACCGAACGGCTCAAGGGACACAAACAGATGGTCACCGTCTACGAGGTGACCGGCGATTACGACGTCATCGCGGTCGGGAAGTTCGAGGACACAGACGGGATGAACGATCAGATCAAGGAACTGCTCACCGACACGGACATCCGCGAGTCGAACACGAGCGTCGTCCTCAACGCCGTCGTCGAGAACGCGCAGTTCGACCTCGACGTCGACGAGTAGTCGAGACACACCGTCAACGAGCCTCTGGAAAACCCGCTGGGTCGGTCAATGCCGTCGAGAGGTCGACGTCCGTACCGCCGCGGCGTCGATCCGTCAGGCGGTACACCGCTTCGACCGACGTTACGTCGATCCGGCGAGCGGTTCGTCCTCGGCGTGGGCGCGCACCCAGAGCTGGCCGATCCGCGAGAGTCGGGTCCGGTAGGACTTCCCGTGTTCCTCCTGTTCGATGTATCCCTTCCCGCCCGGGCCGAGCCGGTCGACGTTGTAGATGACCTTGGACCTGAACGAGTCGGTGTACTCCTCGTTCATATCGCGGGCGAGCGTCTCCGCGAGCTCGGAGACCGAATCGAACTCGCCGTACTCGCCGAGTTCGAAGAGGATGACCTCCTCGAAGGGCTTGACGTTCTGAAAGGACGCGATCGGGAGTTCGACGATGTGGGTGTCGCCGATGCGCTTGGCGCCGATGGTCGTCCCGCGCTCGTCGAACTCCTCTAGGATGTCCGCCGCGGACTCGTAGCGCTCGCGGATCCGTTCGTTCTCGACGTCGGACCCCGCGAGCAGTTCCCCGAGCAGTTCCTTCGCCGCACGGACTTCCTCCGCGAGGTCGGTCTCCAGGTACTTTTCGGGGGCGGTGTAGTAGGTGTGGATCCGGTCGCGGTCCTCCTGGCGTTCGACCATAATCGAGTGGGCAGCGGTGGCGAAGGCGAACGAGACCGGCCGCGGCATCGCCGAGACGTTCACCCACACCTCCGAATCCGCTGCGGCGTCGAGTTCGGCGTTGATGAGGTCGTAGGCCTGCTCGAACGCGGCGTCGTAGTCGTACACGTCGGCGACGACGACGCGCTCGGTGTCGGCGCCGAGCAGGTTCTGGAAGTCCTTCTCCAACTTCCCCGAGAGGTTCCGGGAGTACTCGACGTTCGACTCGCTGCCGACGGCCCCCTCCAGGAGAATCACCCGGTCGACGTCCTGTTGGTCCCGGATGAGCGGGGCGATCAGCCGGTCGTAGTCGAAGCCGACCGGCACGATGTGAGTCTGCATACGCCATCGTTCGCCGGGGGCGACCATAAAAAGCGCGAGGCGACTACCCGCGGGTCAGCGGGATCGACAGGCCGCACTCGCAGTCGCGAGTCGCGCCCGCGGCGTCGCTCGCGAGGAGCGCACGATATATTTATAATTATCTACAGTGTACTTTCATCTAGGTGGTATGTGTGACCACACCAGGAAAGGCAGGGGCGGAACGGTACTACCGACTACCCCCCGACAGTAGCACGCTCTGGACGTGCCTGGAGTGCCTGGCGGGCGGGGCCGCCGCGGCAGTCGTCTTTGTCATCTGGCTGCCGGCGCTGACGGATCTGACGCGCACGTTCGAGTTGCTCTCGACGACGATGCTCGTGTTCGTGTTCCTCTTTCTGTGGCTCTCGCTGTGGGCGGTCATCGGATCGGTCCACGAACAGGTTTGGACGACGGGATGACGCGGCCGCTCCCGTCCGCCGGCCGCTGACAGTCTGTCGTCGTCCCGCTCACCGCACCACGTCGACGTCGAGGTGGACCCCGCCGCGGAGGTAGTCGACGCCGATGAACGCCAGCGCGAGCGCGCCCAGCGCGCCGGCAGCGGACCCGACGACGGCGCTCGTAGCGGCGGCGCTCCCGCCGAGCAGTTCCGGGACGGTCGTCGACAGCATCGCGAGGGCGAGCGCGAGGTCACCGACGCCCGCGAAGACGTGCCACTCGACCGACCGCGATCCGACCGCGACGCGTTCGCGCCGGCCGGCGACGACGAACGTCCCGCCGGCGACGCCGAGACAGGCGACGAGGAGTCCGGTCGGGGCGTCGTCGGGGACGCCGGCCAGTCCGACCAAGGCGGCGGCGACGAGGAGCAGTCCGCTTCCGAGCAGCGTGAGGAGGGCGCGGCGCATAGGGCGGCCTTGTCGATCGATTCGGATAGAGGTACCGGCGGTACCGGGGCGAGACCGGAGCCGTCGCCCCGCCGCTACGCCTCCGTCCACCCCTCGACTGCCGCGAGGACCTCCTCGGTGACCGCCACGTCGGCGAACTCCCCGTACAGGTGCGTCAGCGCGGTTCGGTGGACTTCAGAAGCGGCGTAGTGCGTCCCGTCGGGCGCGTCGCGTTCGAACGTCGCGGTCGCGTCGGCGACGACGATCGGCTCGAAGCCGAGGTTCTCGGCCAGGCGGGTCGTCGTCGACACGCAGTGGTCCGTCGTGAGGCCGACGACGACGACCGTCTCACACCCGCGTTCGCGGAGCCGGTCCTCCAAGTCGGTGCCGACGAACGCCGCGTTCACCCGCTTCGTTATCACCGGTTCGTCGTCGCGGGGCGCGGTCTCCGGTTTCCACGCGAAGCCGGGGGCGTCACCCCGCAGGGGCGAGTCCGGTTCCGCCGAGTCGTGGCGGACGTGAAACCGGGGCAGGTCGGCCGCGCGCCACGCCTCCAGGAGGCGGGCGGCGTTCGCCTCGGCGTCGGGGTTGTTCCGCTCGCCCCACGCGGGGTCGTCGAACCCCGTCTGGAGGTCGACGAGCACGAGCGCGGGGGAGTCGCCGAGGCGCTCCCGGAGCGCGGCGGCGTCCGTCCCGGTCATCGGCTCAGTCGTCCCCCGCCGGGGGCTGTGGCGCCTCCTTCGGCGGCGCGGCTTTCGGGTGCTCGCGCGTCACCTCGATCGGACACTCGTCGGGCGAGAGCTCGGGGTCTTCCCTGAACAGGTACTGCGGCCACTCGCGGTCGCCCTCGACGCCCCAGTCGCCGAGGTCCGCGTGGGGGCAGACGCCGTCGTACTCCTCGAGGCGACCCTGGATCTGTTCGCGGGCGCGCTCGCCGGCCTCGGTGTCGTGAGTGATCCCCGCGAAGAGCGCGCGCGGTTGGAACGTGATCTCCAGGCCGACCGGGCAGTAGCGGCTCTTCCGGTCGTCGTAGAAGGGGGCGCGACAGGTCGGAAACATCGGCTCGCCGCCGAAGGAGAACTCCCAGCGGGGGTCGTCGGGGTCTGTCGGGATGTCCGCCGGCCACGGTTCGGGGTCGTGGACGTGGAGGAACTGCAGCAGGTGCCACAGCGTCTCGTGGTAGTCGGCTTCGGTGAACTCCCGCGCGGGCGGCTTGAAGAACGTCACCAGCGAGGCCCGCCCCGGCGCGTCGGGGTAGGTGTCGAGGTATTCGAGCAGCGTGTCCCGAAACGCCAGGAGCGCGTCGGGGTCGGTTGTCGAGGGGACGGCCGTGTAGAGCGGCTCGCCGTCGCGGACCGACTGCGCCCCGAAGTGACACGGGAACTCCGTCCCGTTGCGTTCGCCGAGCAGCGCGTCCGTGAACGTCTCGAAGTGGCGGCGGACCCACCGGGGAACGTCGCCGTCGTCGACGCGGGCGGCCAGCGTCTCCTGGTCCAGGAGCGACTGGATTCCCGGTTCGTTCATACCGGTGAATCGGGCCAGGCGATCAAGAGCGCTTCGCCGGCTCCGAGACGCCGAGAACGGGGACAGGTCGTTCGCGGTGTCAGTCCGCGCGCGTGCCGACGGCGAACGTCTCGCTCCGCTCGTCGGTGTCGGCCGACGTGAGAAGCGACACGCCGACGGTGAGGAAGAGCGAGAGCGCCATCCCGTAGAGCGCGAAGTCCCAGGTGAAGTACGTCGACCCGAGGACCGTGACGCCGCCGACAGTCACGGCCGGGACGAACACGTGGGCGACGTAGAACAGTTGCGACCCCGCGATGCCGGCGATCATCCCCTGTCGGGTCGTCCGCGACCAGTAGAGGGCGACGATCACCGGCAGCGCGAGTTGCGCGTAGCCGCCGAAAGCGGTGTCGCCGACGGTGATGAGCGTGCCCGGCCGGAACAGGCTGACGACGAACGTGCCGATCGCGAACGCCGCGACGCCGCCGCGGGCGATCCACGCCTCGCGGGTGGTGGACGCATCGGGGTTGACGAACGGCCGGTAGAGGTCGCGGGTCAGGTACGACGAGCCCGAGAGCAGCATCGAGTCCGAGGACGACATCATCGCCGCCATCGCGCCGGCGACGACGAGCGCGGCGAACCACCCGGGCGTGTAGGCGTTCAGCACTACGGGTACGACGTTCGCGCCCTCGGGAACGGCCACGCCGAGGCCCGCGGCCCACGTGCCCAGCAGGAACGCGGGCACGAACAGCAGGAGGACCAGCACCGGCCACAGCGAGAAGGAGCGCTTCAGCACGCGGACGTCCTTCGCGACGAAGAAGCGCTGATTGATCTGCGGGAACATCGCGACGCCGAAGGCGATGGTCACGGCCTGGGCGATCATCCACTGCGGGGAGTAGATGCCACCGCCCAGCGAGAGGAACTCGGGGTTCGACGCCGCCAGCGACGTCGAGACCGCGTCGAGACCGCCCGCCGCCGAGAGCACCCAGCCGACGGCGATCCAGACGATCCCGAGCATGAACACGCCCTGGATCGTGTCGGTCCAGGCGACCCCGCGGAGTCCCGCGAGGACGACGTAGACGATCATGAACAGCGTGATCGCCGCCGCGCCGACCCAGTAGGGGACCGCCCCGTCGGAGAGGCCGACGATGGCTTCCCCCGCGCCCATCTGCTGGAGCATCACGTACGGGAACAGCCAGAAGATGGAGACGCCGGCGACGAGCGCCCGGAGGCGCTTCGAGCCGAACCGGTCGCCGAGCATCTCACCCAGGGTGACGTACCCCTGGACCTTGCCGATCAGCCACTGGCGGTAGCCGATCACGTACCAGAGGATCGCGAAGAGGATCCCGTCCATCAGCCCCATCACGAGGATCCACTCGGGGCCGGAGGCGTACGCGAGGTTGGGACCGCCGAAGAAGGTGAACGCCGAGAGCAGCGTCGCGAACGTCGTGAACAGGAGGACGCCCGTGCCGATCGAGCGACTCGCCAAGTAGTAATCCTCGGCGTCCCGCCCGGTCGCCCGATAGGCGAATACGCCGACCGCGAGCGCGACCACGAGGTACGCGCCGACGACGCCGAGCCGGACCAGCAGTTCCGACTCAGCCATCGACGCCCACCTCGTCGGGATCGACGTTCATTCCCCGGTCCCAGGCTCCGCGAGCGAACAGCGCGAACGCGAGCGACGCCAGCGCCATCCACCCGATGTGCCACCAGAGCCACACCGGAAGCCCGAGCCACGTCGTCGCGTCCGCCCAGAGGAACCACGGAATAGCGAACGCGACGAGTACTACGAAGACTCCGATCCACAAGAAATCGGTCTTCTTTCGTCTCATCGAAGTCGAGTAATTACTCTTCGTACGTAAGTATTACTCTTCGAGATTCGGTTTCTACTATCGAAGAAAATTTTTCTTCGTAGCGCCGGTTCGGAGTCCCCGTGTACCCGATTCGACGCCCGCAGCGCCGCATCCGACAGTTGTGTGACTCATCCAATAGTTGTGTGGCTCACTCGACAGTCGTGTGACTTATCCGACGATCGTGTAATTTGTCCAACAGTCGTGTGAACCGTGCGACGGTCCGTGCAGTCGTCGGTGGTCCGGGACGCGGCCGAACCGCCGGCGCTCTTCTCAGGTACGATAGATATTTGCCGGGAGCAGCCCATATATAAGCACGTCATCGGGTTTCCCATGACGCTCACATCACCATCACACCGCCCCGTAGGGGGACTTCACCAATGGAAGATACCGAAAAATACCTCATCCACGCAGCGATCACCGCCGACGGCATCGTCGAACGGTCCGACGTCGTCGGGGCCATCTTCGGGCAGACCGAAGGGCTCCTCGGCGACGACCTGGACCTCCGCGACCTCCAACAGTCGTCGAAAGTCGGGCGCATCGACGTCGAAATCGACTCCCAGAACGGCCAGTCGTTCGGGACCGTCACCATCGCGAGCAGCCTCGACAGAGTCAAGACCGCGATTCTCGCCGCCTCCCTGGAGACGATTACCCGCGTCGGGCCCTGCCGGGCCACCGTCGAGGTAACCGACATCGAGGACGTCCGCGAGGCCAAGCGCCGCGAGGTCGTCGAGCGCGCGAAGGAACTCCTCTCGGAGTCGTTCGACGAGAGCGTGATCTCCTCGACCGAGATCCTCGAGGAGGTCAAAGAGAGCGTCCGCATCGAGGACATCAGCGAGTACGAGGACCTCCCCGCCGGTCCCCACGTCGCCGACTCCGACGCCGTCGTCGTCGTCGAGGGGCGCGCTGACGTCCTGACGCTTCTGAGCTACGGCATCAAGAACGCTATCGCGGTCGAGGGGACGAACGTTCCCGACGTCGTCGCCGACCTCACCGCCGAGCGGACCACGACCGCCTTCTTCGACGGCGACCGCGGCGGCGAACTCATCCTCCGGGAACTCACCCAGGTGGGCGACGTCGACTACGTCGCGTTCGCGCCGAAGGGTCGCTCCGTCGAGGACCTCAAGCGCCACGAGGTGTTCGCGGCGCTGCGCGATAAGGAACCGATCGAGTCCTTCGAGGGCGAAGAGGCCGTGCCGAACGGGGAGACGACGGAGTCCGTCGCGGACGGTGACCACCCAGACCCTCTGCGGGGGTCGCCGACGACTGAGTCGGCGGCCCCGCAGTCCGACGGATCCGAGTCGCAGAGCGAGACCGAACGCGATCACGTCACCGATTCGGGACTCCCGCCGACGGGAGATGCCTCGGCGGCCGCGGATTCGAGCACTACCCCGCCCGCGTGTTCGGGCGGAACCACCGCGCGCGACGCAGCCGACGGGCGGGCGGGAGACGACGCCGCGCCCAGCGCGGGATCCGACGATCCAAACGCCTCACCGTCGGACCCCACCGAAACGGACGTCGACGTGGGAACGAGCAGCGTCGCAGACGCGGAGGCGGCCGAGGAAACTGCCGCGGAGACGGCCGAAGGAACCCCCTCGGCGGACGTCACCCCCGACGCCGACGAGACGGACGCCGACGACGGCGCTCGCCCGGGCGCGGACGGCGAGTCGGTCGACGCCGAACGTGGCGCGGACGGCGAGTCGGACGCGACCCCAGACGACGGGTCGGAAGCGGCCCCGGACGGGAGTGAGACAGACGGCGCCGAGGAAGACGGTGCGGACGAGTCCGCCGCCGAGACCGAGCGCCCGCGCTCGCTCAGAGATCACGTCCGCGAGGTCATCGACGGCGAGACCGGAGCGATTCGCCTCCTCGACGACGAGTTCGGCACGCTCGCCGAGCGCCCGGTCGAGGACGCCTTCGACGCGATCGCCGAGGCCGACCCCGCACCGTACGCCGCGGTCGTCGACGGCGAGTTCACCCAGCGGCTCCTCGACGTGGCGGCCCAACGCGGCGTCGACCACGCGGTCGCGACCTCGACCGGCGAGTTCGTCAAGAAGCCGATCGGGACCCGGCTGCTGACCGCCGACCAACTGGCGAAATCGGTCGCGAGCTGAGGGTCACGCGGCGTCGTAGGCGTACACGACCGCGTCTTTCGACCCCTCGACCGATTCCGCATCGTAGAACCCTGCCCGGTAGTCGATCGGGCGGAATCCGACCGATTCGTACAGCGAACGCGCGGGGTCGTTGTCGGCGGCGACGGCGAGCGTCACCCGCGTCCCCGGCTCCTGTCGGTCGATCGCCGCCCGAAGCAGCGCCCGTCCGCGACCCTCCCGACGGTGTGCGGGGTGAACGACGAGCTCCGCGAGGTGGACGTCGTCGCCGCCGATCAGGAGGACGTACCCGACGAGCGATCCCGCAGACGCGGTGGGGCCGTCGACGACGCTGACCAGACACGTTCCGAGCGACGCGAACGACGCGAGCAGTCTCGGCGAGGGCGCGTCGAGATACGACTGCAGGGAGGCCAGTGCCGACGCGTCAGTGGGTTTTGCGTCGCGGATCACGTTCGAGTCTCACGGGTCACGTTCGAACCACCCTCTCACAACAGTGCGAGCACGGCGAGGGCGCTGACGACCGCCCCGACGAGCGTCGCGGCGAAGTTGACCGCCTCGTTGCCGAACCGCGCCCCTTCGACGGTCGCGCCCAGGACGCTGTCGGCGTTCATCCCGAGGAACCCGCCGAGCGCGACGACGGCCGCGCCGAGCGGCGTGACGCCGGGCAGGAGCGCGAGCGCGACGACGCCGACGACTGTCGCACCGAGCAGCCCGAACACCTCGCCCTGCCAGGTGACCCCGCCGTCGGTTCCCGGCGGCACGGTCTCGAACGTCGTGATGAGTCGGGGGTCGTCGTACAGGCCGCCGATTTCTGAGGAGAGCGTGTCGCTCAGCGCGGCGGCCATCGACCCGGCGAAGGCGTACTGAAACAGCACCCCGTCGATAGGAAGCGACCGGCTGGCGGCGAAGCAGATGACGCAGACGAGCGCGACGGCGGCGTTCCCGAGCACGTTCCCCGTTCCGCGGGCGCCCTCGTTCTCCTCGGCGATCCCGCGTTCGGTCTTCTCGTCGTACTTGTACTTCGTCGAGAGCGAGCCGACGCCGAAGAAGCTGATGAGCACGGCGAACCAGCCGACGCCGCCGAAGACGATGACGAGCAGGCCGAGGAGGACGCCCGAGAGCATTCCCGCGACAGAGGCCGCGCCGAGCGCGTAGGAAGCGATCCCGAGCGCGATCGTGACCGCGAGTCCCGCGACCACGTCGAGCGTGCTGACCGCGACGGCGAGGGCGTCGAACAGCCAGAGCAACATCCCGGTCGAGAGCATCACCAGCGGGTCGTCGCGCTCGAAGAGCATCTCCCTGAACAGCGCCGCGACGAGCGTTCCCGCGACTGCCAGAAACACGAAGCGCTGGAGGAGCATCGGCGTCCCCGACAGCGAGGCGACCGCGGCCTGTCCGCCGACGCCCGCCACGCTCCCGCCGACGCCGAACCCGGCCGTCCCGAGGAACGGGTTGTCGGTCGTCTCGGCGACGAGCCGCTTGCCCAGGTTCCCGTAGGCGAGCACCAGGACGGCGGCGACGAAGAGCGGAAGCGGGAGGCCGATCTCGGTCGCGAGGATCGCGAGCCCGGCGGCCGCCAGCGCGAACCCGGCGAGACCGTTCAGTCGGCCCTCGCGCCTGTCCGCCGGTCGGGCGAACAGGTCGAACAGCGGGCCGTCAGTGATCCCGAACGCGGCGGCGACCGCGACCGCGGCGAAGGGCGCGAACGCGGCCCGTCCCAGCACTGGGGCGGCCACCGCCAGGGTCCCCACCAGGGCGAATCCGCCCGCCCGCCGGAGCGTCGGTTGCACGTCTCCGGATACCTCCGACGCGCACTTAACCCTCCCGACATTCCGTATCGCCGTCGCCCGTCCGCCGTTTCGGACCGCCCAGCCAGCGAACGCGGCCGGCGTCGCCGACGCCTCACAGCGTCGACGTCACCTGTTCGGCGCTCGCGACCTCGGGAATGATTACCTCGTCCGCGCCGGCGCGCCGCGCGAGCGCCTCGTACATCTCGTCGCCGACGCGGACGACGAGTCGGACGGTCGGCGCGATCTGGCTCGCGCCCATCGCGATCTGGACGTTCGCGTTCGAGTCGTCGATCGCGCCCACGACGGTCGAGGCCCGCTTGACGCCGGCCTCGGTCAACACCTCCTCGCGCCGGGCGTCGCCCTGAATCGCGAGGAGGTCGTCGTCGATCGCGCGCTGGAACTCCGCGTCCTCCCGCTCGATCACCACGACGTCGCGGTCCTCGTCTCGAAGCCGCCGGGCGACCGTCTTCCCGAACGTCCCGTAGCCGCAGATGATGATGTGCCCCTCCAACTCGTCGATCGTTCGCTCGACTCCCATCTGTTTCAACTCCGTTTGAATCTGTCCGCCGAACGCCGCCGAAAACACCGTCTCGCCGATCCAGAGGCCGGTGACGACGAGCCCCGACAGCACGACGACCGCGTAGCCTTTCGTGAGCGTCTCCGGCCCCCCGTGCGCCCGGAAGTGCAACTCGATGCTCGTCGGGTCCAGGAGCCAGAAGAGCGCGTCCACGACGCCGACGCCGCCCAGCGACGTGAACCCCGAAACGCCGAGTACGACGACGATTCCGAAGGCCGCCACCGGACGAAGCAGGCGGCGCAGCAGCGGTCGCTGGACGACCGCCCGGATCGGTCCGGGAGAAGACGCGCTCATAGTGCTCCCGGACAACGCGTCCGTTTGAGGATATTATTTTCACATATCGCTACTGTAAACGCACAATTACTCAGCATCGTATACTTATTTCTCGGATAGTCGTCCAACCTCGCACCTAATATCGCTTTCTATGGCATAATTTAACAGAATATTACCGCCCTGACGTGTTTGTCGCGCTCTCTCGCAAAACCCGGAGGCATATATCATCGTGGGTCACAGAGACGTCCGTGGGACTGTACGACCGCTATCTCGCCCTCCGCCACCGCCTCCACGACGCCGACCCGCCCGCGCACGTCGCGGTCGTGATCACCGAGCGGGACCTGCTCGAACAGGGGGCCTACGAGACGCTCTCGGAGTTCCTCGGGTGGGCCTTCGAGTACGGCGCGGAGCGCGTCACCGTCTCCGTGAGCGTGCTCGACGAGGCCGTGGTTCCGACGCTCTCGCGGGAGCTTCGAAACGTGGACTCGCCCCGCCCCGTGGCCGTCCGCGAACCGGGCGACACCGAGCGGGCCGACGCGCCCGTCCGGGTGAACATCGGCCTCGGCGGGAAGCGCGAGTTCGCCGCGGCGGTCCGACGGATCGCGGAGTCCGTCGAGTCGGGGGCGCTCTCGCCCGACGACGTCGACGCCGACGAGATCGAAGAGCGGCTCGTCTTCGACGACGAACCCGACCTGCTGATCAAGACCGGAGCCGAGCGGCTGTCGGACTTCCTCATCTGGCAGTCGGTCTACTCGGAACTGTACTTCACCGACGTGAACTGGCGGGACTTCCGGCGGCGGGATTACCTCCGGGCCGTTCTGGACTACCAGAACCGACAGCGGCGGTTCGGTCGGTGACTGCGGAAAGCGGTCCCCGCCGTCAGGCACGCGGCTTTTAGAGCGTTCGCGCGCAACCGCGCGACCGGTCAATCGATGCGCTCGCCAGCCTCTGCGCCGCGCTGGCGCTCAAGTTCCGCGGACACTTCGCGAGCCCCCGCGGTGGGGAGTTGCGTCCGCAACCGCCCGGCGACGGTCTTCGCGTCGGCGAGTTCGGTCTCGGCGACCGCACGGAGGATACCGACGGCCCGTTCCGTCCGGGACTGCCGCCAGGACTGCTCGCGGGCCTCGTAGGTGCGCAAGCCGCGGAGGAAATCGACCTTCGAGAACTCCGGCCAGTACGGGGCGCAGAAGTAGACGGCGGCCTCGTTGCCGTTGGCGTGCCACGGCAGGAAGTTCGACGTTCGCTCGTCGCCGCCGGTCCGGATGATCAGGTCGACATCGCGGGTCGTGTGCTCCGCGAGGCGGTCCTCGACGGCGTCGGCGTCGACGTCCTCGGGCGACAGTTCGCCGTCGGCGACCTCCCGAGCGACCGCCCGGGCCGCGCCCAGCAGTTCGGATCGGCCGCCGTACGCCAGGGCGATGTTGAGCCGGAGCGAGTCGTACTCGGCCGTCTCCGACTCCGCGTACGCGACGGCGTCGCGGACCCGCTGGGGCAGTCGCTCGACGTCGCCGATCGCGCCGATCCGGACGCCGTTCTCGTGGACGCGGTCGGCGTCGGCGAACTCGTAGAGCTTCGATTCCAGCAGGTCGAAGAGGGGCGCGAGTTCCTCGTCGGGGCGGTCGAAGTTCTCGGTCGAGAAGGCGTACAGCGTGAGTTCTTCGATTCCCAGGTCCTCGCACCACTCGAGGACGCGTTCGGTCGTCTTCGCCCCCTCGCGGTGGCCGTCGGGAGCGTCGTCGCCGTGTTCGCGGGCGTAGCGTCGGTTCCCGTCCTGGATGATCGCGACGTGGGTCGGCGCGACCTCCAACTGTCGGCGGAGCATCCGCTCGTACGCGTCGGCGAAGCGTCGGCGGAGCCACTGCGGCATACCTACTCGGACTGCGGCCTCGGATATGTGTCTTTTCGTTGTGTGACGCTGACATTCGAGGTCGACGCGCCGGGAGGTGGACGCCGGACCCCGCTCCGCCCGGTCGGTTCCGCTCGATGCACGCGGATGCGACACGGTTTTGCCACGTCCCGGAGAATCGGCGGGTATGATCGGGAGACAGTTCCTCCGCGAGAACCCGGAGACGGTTCGCGCGGCGCTGGAACAGAAGGGCGTCGAGGACGTCGATCTCGACCGCGTCCTCGCCGTCGACGAGGAGTGGCGAGAGCTCAAACAGCGCGGCGACGACCTGCGGCACGAGCGCAACCAGATCTCCTCGGAGATCGGCGATCTGAAGGCAGAGGGCGACGATGAGGCCGCCGAAGAGGCGATCGAGCGCTCCCAGGAACTCAAAGCCGAACTCGAAGACGTCGAGGGCCGGGCCGACGAACTCGAGGCCGAACTGGAGGCGGCGCTCCTGGAGATTCCGCAGATCCCCGACGACGACGTGCCGATCGGCGAGGACGAATCGGAGAACGTCGAGCGACGCCGCGAGGGCTTCGACGACCTCCGGACGCTTCCCGAGGAGGTCGTCCCGCACTACGACCTGGGCGAGGACCTCGAAATCCTCGACTTCCAGCGCGGCGCGAAGGTGACCGGCGGCGGCTTCTACTTCACGAAGGGCGACGGCGCGCGTCTCGAACACGCCCTGATCCAGTTTATGATGGACATCCACCGCGAACAGGGCTATATGGACGTCTTTCCGCCGATCCCGGTCAACTCCCGATCGATGGTCGGTACCGGCCAGTTCCCGAAGTTCACCGAGGACGCCTACCGCATCGGCGGCGCGAACGAGGAGCCCTGGGACGACGACGACCTGTGGCTCTGCCCGACCGCGGAGGTGCCGGTGACGAACATGTACCGCGACGAGATCCTGCTCGACGACGACCTCCCGCTGAAACTGCAGGCGTACACGCCGAACTTCCGCCGAGAGGCCGGCGAACACGGCACCGAGACCCGCGGCATCGTCCGCGTCCACCAGTTCAACAAGGTCGAGATGGTGAACTTCGTGCGTCCCGACGAGAGCGAAGCCCGGTTCGAGGGCCTCGTCGACGAGGCCGAGGAGGTGCTCCGCCGGCTCGAACTCCCCTACCGGATCCTGGAGATGTGCACCGGCGACCTCGGGTTCACCCAGCGCAAGAAGTACGACCTCGAGGTGTGGGCGCCCGGTGACGAGATGGAGGAGGGGCCCGAGGAGGGGGGCCGCTGGCTCGAAGTCTCCTCGGTCTCGAACTTCGGCGCGTTCCAGGCGCGACGCGCGGGTCTCCGTTTCCGCCCCGAGCGTCACGAGTCCGCGGACTACCTCCACACCCTGAACGGCTCCGGCCTCGCCATCCCGCGCGTGATGGTCGCCATCCTAGAGTACTACCAGAACGACGACGGCACGGTGACGGTGCCGGAGGCGCTCCGACCGTATATGGGCGGAACCGAGGTCATCGAGGGCCACGACCCGGTCGGCGAGTCCGCCGTCGGGGCCGGGAAGCGAGACTGACTGCGGCCGTCGCGTCCGACCGAGCGGCGCGGGACTGACGTGACCGCCTGCCGCACTTTGCGCGCGGGCCGGCTTGGCCGCCGGTCGCCGCTAAGACGTCGATAAGTCACCGAAAGGACCGATTAAACCCACTAATCCGACTAAATCGGGCTTAATCAGTTCCCCATCGTCGCTCCGTTTCTTACTCCGAGAGACGGTACTCAGAGATATGACTCACCGACCCGACGCCGACCGGAACGGCATCGGCGACTGGAAGGTCGTCGCCCACCACGACTTCGAGGGCTCGGCGGAACTCGACGCCACCGTCCTGACCGCCCTCGAGACCGACGGCTGCTGCGACGGGGTCCCGCTGTACGCCGCGGTCGACATCGAACCCGCCGAACGGTTCCTGCGCTCCGTCGACGGCGACGACGCGAGCGTCGTCTTCTCCCTCTCCGAACGGATCGTTCGCATCTCGGCCGACGGGACCGTCGAAGCCCGCGACGCTGCGGGCCTCCCCGGCTGACCGGCTTCGCCCGGTGACCGCCGAACTCGCGACGAACGGCTTTTCTCCCCGGCCCGCCTTCTCCGACTGTGACTGTCGACGCCGCCGACTCCGAAGCGCTCGATAGCGAGGTCGCCGACACCTACGGCCTCCACGTGCGCTACGAGGGCGACGACGACCCCGAAAAGTGCACGGCGCGGAAGCTCGCCCGGTTCGACCTCGTCGAACTCCACCGCTCCGACCGGGTGACGCCCTATGGGGTCGTCCTCAACCCACACGCCGAGCGGGCGCTCTCGCCCGCCGACGCGGACGCGAAACGGCTCGTCGCGCTCGACTGCTCGTGGGAGTCCGCCGGCGAGGCGCGCTTCTCGCTGCCCGGGGATCACCGGGCGCTGCCGTATCTGGTGGCCGCGAACCCGGTCAACTTCGGTCGGCCGATGCGACTGACCACCGTCGAGGCGCTCGCGGCGGCGCTGGCGATTTTCGGGCGGCGCGAGCGCGCGGCGGCGCTGCTCTCGAAGTTCACCTGGGGGCACACGTTCCTGGAGCTGAACGACGAACCGCTCCGTCGCTACGCCGAGTGCGACGATTCGTCCGAGGTCGTCGCCGTCCAGGGGGAGTACCTCGATCGCGGCGAGGAGTGACGTCTCTCCACACGCCCGGTCCCGCCCACCCCGTTCAGCGGTTGAACAGGCCGCCGATCGCCCCGCCGATGGCGCTGTCGATCGCGAACAAGAGCGTGATGACGACGCCGACGAGGAAGACCCCCGCGCCGCCGAGGAACCCCCCCAGCGGGCCGCCCGCGAGCCCGATCAACCCGCCGAGCAGCGCGGCGAGCACCGAGACCGCGATCCCGGAGATCGATCCGGCGACCAGCCCGTTCCACGCGCCGTTCCCGATCCCGCCGGCGAGGTAGCCGGCGACGAACCCGCCGACGAGGCCGGCGCCGACCTGGCCGACGACCGGGAGCCACAGGCCGAACGCGCCGACGACGAGCATCACGACGAAACCGATGCCGATGGCCCGCCAGTTCGTGTTCATACTGTAGAGGAGGCGGCCGAGGACCAAAACCCCCGCGAACGGTTTCCGGGCGCGATCCCGCCGCGAACGGTCGCGAGGGAGGCGGGCCCACACGACCGCCGAACGGACGCGCTTTTACGGTTCGGCGATGTAAGGTGACCAATATGATTTTCGAGTCCCTCCCGACGACGCCCCGGTCGGAGGAACTTCTCGACAAGGCGTTCTCCCGGGCGGCCCGTGCGGGGCGCGCGAAGTCCGGCCTGGAGGCCCAGCAGTCGATGCTCCAGACGGCCTCGTCGATCCTCTCGGACAACCTAGAGAACGTCGTCACGCAGTGGCCTGACTTCGGGACAGTCGATCCCTTCTACTACGAACTCGCGGACGCCATCGTCGACGTCGACGAACTCAGACAGAGCCTCTCGCGGGTCACGTGGACGAGTCGACAGATTAGCGAGCTCCGGCGGGAGTACCAGCCGAAGCTCCGGAACACCGACGCCGACACGGCGCGGAAGCACCGCAAGCAGGCGTTCGCGCGGATGGCCGACCTCGTCGAGGACGTCGCCGACGACCTCAAACGCATCGGCGAGGCCCGCGACGCGCTGAAGACGCTCCCGGACATCCGCCCGGACGAACCCGCCATCGTCGTCGCCGGCTACCCGAACGTCGGCAAGTCGTCGTTCGTCAACGCGGTCACCCGCGCGAAAAACGAGATCGCGCGCTATCCGTTCACGACGAAGGGCGTCCACGTCGGGCACTTCGAGCGGGATCGGATCCGGTATCAGATCATCGACACGCCGGGGCTGCTCGACCGGCCGGAGGCGGAGCGAAACGACATCGAACGGCAGGCAGTGAGCGCGATCGAACACCTCGCGGACGCGGTCGTCTTCGTCCTCGACGCGAGCGAGGCCTGCGGCTATCCGCTGGACGCACAACTGGAACTGCGGGAGTCCGTCGCCGCGCGGTTCCGCGAGCGCGACGTCCCCGTGCTCACGGTGAACAACAAGAGCGACCGCTCGCGCGACGTCGAGGCGGACCTGCATATGAGCGTCGAGAGCGGCGAAGGCGTCGACGCGGTCCTCGATGCGGCGGTCGAGGCGGTCGACTGGACGCCGGACATCCCGCCGTCACGGCAGGAGTAGCTCCGCGCCGACCGAACACGCGTCGCTCGCAACACCGAGATACACCGGCAACCGATGTTCGATCCACTCACCGCCCCGCTGTCGGAAGTCGTCCTGCGACTCCTCGTCGCGACCAGCCTCGGCGCGCTCATCGGTCTCGAACGCGAACAGAGCGAGTCGGCCGGGCGGTTCGCCGGCAGTCGGACGTTCCCGCTGTTCGCGCTGTACGGCGCGCTGCTCTTCGCGTTTTTCGGTGACGGGCTGCTCGTCGCGCTCGGCGTCCTCGTCGTTCCGCTGACCGTCGCGTACATAGCGAAGGTCTGGAGCGACGGCGATCTCGGCCTCACGACGCTCACGTCGGCGCTTCTCACGACGGTCCTGGGCGCGATGACGATGCACTCGGACCGCGCCGCGACGCTCGCCGTCGTCGTCGGCGGAGCGGTCACGGTCCTCCTCACCGTGAAGGACCCGCTCCACGAGTTCGCCGACCGAATCGACGCGAGCGAACGGCTGGCGTCGGCGAAGTTCATCCTCATCGTGCTCGTCGTGTTGCCGTCGCTTCCGGACCGCTCGATGGACGTCCTCTACGGGCTCAACCCGCGGTTCGTCTGGCTGATGGTGGTATTCGTCACCGGCCTCGGATTCGTCGCGTACGTCTTGGGCGGCGTCCTCGGCCCCGAGCGCGGCATCGCGCTGACGGGCGTCGTCGGCGGGTTCGTCTCCTCGACGGCGACGACGGTGTCGATGGCGGGCAAGACGGCACAGAACGAGACGCTGTATCGGATCTGCGCGTTCGCCGTCGTCACCGCATCCATCGTGATGTTCCCCCGGGCGCTCGTGGAGGTCTCGGTTGTCAATCCGGATCTCTTGCCGACGGTCGCGCTGCCGCTCGGCGTGATGACCGGCGTCGGTGCCGTCTCGGCGGCGCTGCTCTACTGGCGGACGGCGACCGAAGAACCGGTCGAGGCCGACGAGCTGAAGAATCCGTTTCGATTGCGCCCGGCGCTCGTCTTCGGTGCGGTCTTCGCCGTCGTCCTCCTGGTCTCGGAGTATGCCAACCAGTGGTTCGGCGCCTCGGGCGTGTACGCGACCGCCTTCTTCTCCGGACTGGCCGACGTCGACGCGATGACGATCACGCTGAGCAGACTCGCGGCGCAGGGCACGGTCTCGACCGAGGTCGCGACGACCGGAATCGTGATCGCCGCCATCGCGAACACGCTCGTCAAGGCTGGGTTAGCGCTGTTTCTCGGGACCTACCGACTCGGACGACTCGTGTCGATCGTTCTGGGCGTCGTCGTGCTGAGCGGAGTGGCGATGCTCGCGCTGCCGGTGTGAGCGGTCCCGCAGCGCCCGATCGGGCTACGCCTCGGCGGTGAACGTCACGTCGACGGTCGCGGAGACCGTCACCGACCCGCCCTCGAACTGCGTCGGCGCGCCGCCGGCGTCGGCGGCGGTCTCTCGCACCTCGTAGGCCGGCGCGTAGCCGCCGCTCGTCGAGGCGGACTGGACGCCCGTCACCGACAGTCCGGCGGCCGACGCGATGGCGTCGGCGTCGTCGCGCGCCGAGTCCATCGCCCGTTCGAGCGCCTGCTCGCGGAGCTCCGTCCGCGTCTCGTCGCTGAGCGTGAAGCTCACGCCGTAGACCTCGGTAGCGCCGTTGCCGACGGCGGTGTCGACGACGGTGCCCGCCGCGTCGGGCGTCGTCTCGATCCGGTAGGCGTGGACGGCTTCGTAGCCGGTGACCTCGCGTTCGCCGCTCTCGCGGGCGGAATCGACGATCGGTCGGACGCGGTAGGACGCGGTCGTCACCGCGTCGTCGTCGACGCCGGCCTCGCGGAGCGCCTCGCGCATTTCAGACGCGTCGGCGGCCACCGTCGATCGCGCCCCCTCGGCGCTGTCGGCCCGAGCGGTGACGGCGACGGTCACGACGGCCCTGTCGGCCTCCGTGGACACCTCACCGCTCCCGCTGGTCGAAATCGTTCGGTGTCTGTCCCCGAACGGTGCGTCTCCCTCCGTCGTCTGGAGCGGGGCAGTACACCCCGCGAGCAGCACGAGCGTTGCGATGGCGATCGTCCCGATACCGAGTCGTCGGTTCATACCCGCTCCTTCGTCGTCTCAGGTATTCAACGTGTGCTAGGCGCAAGGAACTCTTTGAGTCATCGTGCGGGCCGACGCGAATCGCCGGTTAACTCCCCGCTCGATCGACGCCGACGTACCTGATCTCCACACGGACGTCGCCCTGGCCGAACGGGCCGATCGGATCGGGTGCTGAGGCGGTGACGCGCTCGCGTATCGACTCGGCGACGGGCGGCGGCGACGACGACGGCGGATACCCGACGGTCACGACCACGGTCCGCGGGCTCTGCACGGGGAACCCCTCGTAGGTCACGTCGAGGCTCAGAAGCGTCGCGTCCGGCGGTAGCTCCGACTCGATGGCGGCGGTCGCGTCCGCCTCGAAGTCGGCGGTGCGGTAGGAACTGTACGTGAACGCGCCGAGCAGCCCCGTGAGGAGCAGCAGCGCGACCGCGAGCACCGCGATCCGCTTGACCGTCGCCGAGCGCGCCTCATCCTCGCGGAACCACAGCTTCGGCCGGTAGCCCATCCGCCAGAGGACGACGAGCGCGACGAGGTTGATCGCGAGGATGTTCACGAGCACGAGCACCGCCGACCCGATCACCGTCTGCGGTTCGCCCCACGCGATGCCGATGCCGACGACGGCGGTCGGCGGCACGAGCGCGGCGGCGATCATCACGCCGACGAGCGCGGAGGAGACGCCCGAGGCGAGCGAGACCGCGCCCGCGGCACCGGCGCCGAGCGCGATCACGAGCGAGAGCACGTCGGGGGCCAACCGCTCTCTGACCTCGCCGATGGCGAACACCTCCTCGGCGGTGAGGGGGACGACGTTCGTCACTCGCAACAGCACCGCGAACACCGCGGCGGCGCCGATCGACAGCCCGCCGCCGAGCGCCTGCAGTTTGATCCCACGGATGGCGAGGTCGCTGTCGTCGACGACGGTCCCGACGCTCGCGGCCATCGCCGGGCCGATGAGCGGCGCGATGACCATCGACCCGACGACGACCGCGGGCGAGTCGAGCAGGAGTCCGGCGGTGGCGACGACCGCGCTCACGGCCGTCATCAGCACGTACGGTCGGACCGTCGGCGCCATATCGTTCGCCCGCGCCACCAACTCTTCGCGGGCGATCCGGTCGCCGTTCCCGTTCTCCTCCTCGTCGGACTCGTAGCGTTCTTCGAGGGCTTCGAACCGCTCGGAGACGACCGTCTCCGCCTGGACGACCACGGTGTAGGCGTCCCGCTCGATTCCGACGCCGCGGAGTTCGTCCAGCACCGGTTCGACCGCCGCCGTCGGGAGCGGGAACGAAACGACCGCGGTGTAATCGCGGCCGCTGGTCTCGTCGGAGACCGCGTAATCGACGTCCTCCTCGTCAAGGACGCCGAGCACCGCCTCGCGCTTCCCGGTCGGCACCATCACCTGGACGAGTCGCACGTGCGTCGGTCTCGGCGCCGAAGTATGAATCCGGCGGGTCTCGACGATCCGTCGTCGGCCGGCGAAGGGACTTCCGTCCGGCGCGTCCTCCGCGAGCGCATCCGCTCCCGTCCGATAGCGAGCAGCCGGCACCCGCTCGCGACGGCGGCGACGCCGACGACGACGCGGCCGATCGCCACGACGTCGATCGCGTCGCTACCGTCCTCCCCCGCGTCGACGTGCCGGACGACCGCGACCCGACCCGGGGCGACGCTCACGTCACACCGACCTTGGCCGCGCCTTCGGTTATAAACCCTCGTCGGTGTCGCGTCCGACGCTTCCGTCTCGATCGGCACAGCCAGCGCAATCGGCGCTCTGGCTGCAACCGAGCGTCCCGCTCGGGACGTCCGCCCAAGCACTCATATCGGCCCGGGGCGGATACGTTGACGATGCGGCCCGTTTCGGTGGCGAACCTGATGACGCCCTTCGAGAACGGCGTGCGGCCGATCCTCACACAGCACCGATCGCTGTCCGCGCCGGTCACGGACCTGCTCACGGTGGCGGTGTGTGGCATCTACGCGATTCAGGCCGCCCAGACCGCGCTCTGGGGGACGCCCTCGGTCTTCGAGACCACCAACTACGTGTACCTCCGCGCGCCGTGGCTCGCGTGGCCGCTGTCGCCGCTCCTTCACGGTGGGCTCGCGCACGTCGTCCCCAACGTGGTCACGCTGTTCCTGTTCGGTCGGATCGCCGAGGCGCACCTTCCACGTCGCCGGTTCGCGGCGATGGCGTTCGTCGCCGCCGTCGGCTCGATCGCGGCGCTCGCGGGCTGGAGCGTCGCCTTCGCCGCGGAACCGCACGTCGCCGTGTACGGAATCAGCGGCGTCGTCTTCGCCGCCGCCGGCTTCGCCGTCGTCCACTTGCCGAACCACGACCGCGTGACCGACCTCGAACTGCTGGCCGTCCTGTTCGGCCTCTGTGCCGTCGCGCTCGTCGGCGTCGAGTCGCTCGCGGCGCTCGCCTTGCTCTCGCCGGCGGCGATCAACGTCGGCCACGCGGTGGGCCTGCTCGTGGGGCTCGTGACCGCCGTCCTCTCGCGGGACTGCCCGGGTCCGCTCGGTCGCGACGGATCCGATTCGGACGCGGGCGAGGCTGGACTTCCGCGGGACCGCGACACGACGACGCCGAAGGAAGGCTAGCGAACCAGTACATTCAATTTTCTCCCCCGGGAGGGGGCTGGTAGTGCAGATCAAGCGAGCGTTCCTCGTCTCGATCCTCGTCGTCGGGATCGTTCTCTCGGCGGCGGTCTTCGTCGGGTTCCAGGGGTACAAGGACACGCTCTACGAACACGAGCAGCAGGGAGTCGACCACACGGCAGCGCACGTCGCGTCGGCGCTGGAAACGCAGCTTTCGTCGCTGCAGCGCACGGTTTCGATCGCCGCCACGAACCCGGAGGTCGCCGCCCACGGGAGCACCGAGCAGCGGCGAGCGCTGGAGGCGTTCGTCGAGCGCTCCGAGTTCGCCGGCGTCTCCGTGATCGCGGCCAACGGGACGATGACGAACATCGTCTCGAACGTCTCCGCGGAGCGGCGGGCCGCCCTCGTCGGCTCCGACTTCAGCGACCGGGCCTATTTCAAACGGGCGCTGAACGGCACGACGTACGTCAGCGACCCGGTCGAGGCCGACTCCGGGAACCACATCATCACGGTGAGCACGCCGATATACCGCGACGGGCGCGTCGTCGGGACGATGAACGCCGCGTTTCATCTCTCCGAAGAGGAGTTCTTCGGGAGCCTCGCGACCGGGCTCGAAGCGGATCAACGACTGGCGCTGTACGGCCGGGACGGGACGCCGATCTACGCGACTGGCCCCGGGGTCTCGGCCGAATTCGAACGCGACATCACGGTTCAGGAGATCGGGTGGACAGTCAGCGTCCGGGAGGGCCCCGGATCGGTACAGTCCACGATTCGGACGGTGACGTTCGTTCAGGTCGGATCGATCACCGCCGTGCTGGCGATTCTCGCCGCGTTCGGCTGGCGGCTCTACAGACTGAGTATCGCCCAACTCTCCCGGCTCCTCGGGGGCTTCCGCAGGCTCGAAGACGGCCAGTACGGGACCCGGATCGAACTGCACGACTCCGAGGAGTGGCAACAGGTGGAGACCGGGTTCAACCGGCTGAGCGACGCGATCGAGACCGCTCGAAGCGAGCGGATAGCGCGCGAACGCGAACTCAGGCGCGAGCGAGACCGGTTCGAGGCGCTGTTCGAGGGCGTCCCCGAACCGGTGGTCGCCGTCGAGATCACGGACGAGGCGACGATCCTGCGCGACGCCAACGAGGCGTTCGAGACGACGTTCGGCTACGCCGTCGAGGACGTCGCCGGCGAGGACGTCAACGACCTCATCGTGCCCGAGGACGCGTCGGCGGTGGCCGAGGCCGAAGCCGTCGACGAACAGGCGGCGGCCGGGGCGCAGATCACGCGTCAGGTCCGGCGCGAGGCGCGCGACGGCGTCCGCGAGTTCCTCTTCCGATCGGCACCGATCGACGGGGACGCGGACGACCTCTCGCGTCAGTTCGGGGTGTACGTCGACATCACCGATCGCAACGAGTACGAGACCCGCCTGCGGGAGCAGCGCGACAACCTCGACACGCTGAACCAGGTCCTCCGCCACGACGTCCGCAACGACCTCCAGTTGGTCACGGCCTACGCCGACCTGCTCTCGGATCTCTGCGAGAAACGGGACGCCGGCGAGGAGTCCGAGGAGCGAGCGTACCTCCGGAAGATAACCGAGAGCGCGACCCACGCCGTCGAACTCACCGAGACGGCTCGGAATATGGCGGACGTGATGCTCGCAGACGAGACCGAGCGCAGGCCGATGCGCCTCAGAACCGCCCTGGAGAGCGAACTGGAGAATCTCAGATCGGAGACCGACGCGGTGGTCGTCACCGAGGGGACGGTTCCGGACGTGACCGTGTCCGCCAACGACATTCTCGGCTCGGTCTTCCGGAACCTCCTGACGAACGCCGTCCAGCACAACGACAAGGACGTTCCGGAGGTGCGGGTCTCGGCGACGGTCGACGGCGACGTCGTCCGCGTCCGCGTCGCCGACAACGGCCCCGGGATTCCGGACGGCCGAAAAGAACAGATCTTCGGGAAGGGCGAGAAGGGGCTGGAAAGCGGCGGTACGGGACTCGGACTCTATCTCGTCCAGGCACTCGTCGACACCTACGGCGGCGACGTCTGGGTCGAAGACAGGGAGTCGAGCCCGTCCGGCGGTAGTGGGGAGGACTCCAGCGACGACCCCGAAGGCGCGGTGTTCGTCGTCGAACTGCCGCTGGCGGAGTGAGCGGGAATCGGGACTCGACTGTCGGCCGATCGCTCGACGCCGACCCCTCGTGAGGAGTAGAATTATGACGGATCCCCTCGTTCGTGTGGACGATGGAGGACAGCGAGTACGACGAACTCACCACGTCGCTGACGCCGCACGAGTCGGCCGGCGGGGTGACGACGTACCGGAACACCGTGAGCATCGCCTGTCCCGCGTGCGGTGACCCGTTCGACGACCTGGTCATCTGCGAGGACGAGTACAACAGTCTCGAACTCAGTATGCTGCTCGATCTCTGCGTAACGACGCACGAGGACGAAGTCCTCCTCTTTACGCACAAGCAGTAACGCGGCCGCTCGCCGCGTTCGCAATGCCGGAGAGTGCGCCGAGCGCAGCGAGCGTCGAGAACGGGTAGCTACCCGGTCAGTCCCGCAGGTCGATCTCCTCGGGCGGCAGTCCCTCCTCGTTGACCACGTCGCCGTCGCCGTCGACGGTGACGATCCCGCGGTTGTTGACCGCGTGCGGATCGAGGTGAACTTCCTCTAAGAACTGCTTGTAGAGGCGCTCGGCGGTCTCGCCGTCCTTCTGGCGCTCGGAGGCCCGGTCGCACAGTTCGACGAGGTCCTCGGGGACGTCGTTCTCGTGGACGATCCAGTGGTTGATCAGGTCCGAGAGCCGTCGAATCGGGGAGGTGAAGTGCCCGTAGATATCGAAGTTCAGCGCGTAGTGCCCGCCGAAGGGGTCGTTCATATACTTCGCGCGGGGCATCACCTTCAACACCGCGCGCTGGATCTTGTTGAGCGCCCGCTTCTCGGAGTTCTCCAAGGCGTCGTTGACGGCCTTCCGGGGGTCGTCCCACGACGCGCCGGAGATGTTCACGCCGTCGAGTTCGGTGATCTCCCGCAGCGCCTCGTCCCACTGGTCGGGGGTCGGCTGGGGGTGGACGCGGTACATCGCCTCGACGCCGCGGTTCCACATCAGTTCGTGGGTGACGGCCTTGTTCGCCTTCAGCATACACTCCTCGATGATCGTGTGCGCGCGGTCCCGACTCGGGTTCAAGACTAGCGAGCCGTCCTCTTTCCGCTGCTCGTGGAGCTGGTCGGCGAGTTCGTAGACGAGGGCGTTCTCGTCGTGCAGCGGCGCGTCGGGGTCGTCGAGGCGGTTCTCACACTGCGTGTAGGTCAGCCGCTCGTCGGAGTGGACGACGGACTTGTAGATGTCGACGTCCTCGAACGACAGCGTGTCCTTCTTGATCTCCATCTCCACCGTGTGCGCCAGTCGATCCTCCTCGGGGACCAAAGAACAGACCGTCTCCGCGAGCACCGGCGGGAGCATATGAATCGTGTACGCCGGGAGGTAGACCGTGTTGCCGCGCTCGACGGCCTCTTCCCACATCTCCGAGTCGGGGTGGACGTAGTGGGTCACGTCGGCGATGTGGACCCACAGCGTGTACGTCTCCTCGTTCTCGCGGATGCTCAGGGCGTCGTCGAAGTCCTGGGCGTCGATCGGGTCGGTCGTCCACGTGGTCAGATCGCGGAGATCCTGTCGGTGATCGAGTTCGTCCTCGATCTCGGCTTGGATCCCCTCTGTCCGCGACTTCGCCTCCGAGCGCACCGCGGGCGGGAACTCGTCGCGGATCTCGAACTCCGCGAAGAGCTCCTCGCGCTTCTCCTGTAACTGCCGGGCGACGTCGATAGAGATCTCGACGGGGCCCTGCCCCTCGGCCGTCCCGGCCTGTGACTGCGCGTCGTTCGACATACCCTGGTCTTCTTGTGTGAGGTAGTTAGTCGTGTCGCACCCATACCGTGTGCAGAGCGAAAACTGGGCTGAGATTCTGAATGAGGGGACTTCGGAAGCCCGCTGGACGCTTCGCGTCCATCGACGTCCCGCTCGTTCCACTCGCGGGACTCCCGCCCGAGCGTTTTCTCGTCGGCGATTGCCCGCCGAGATTCGGCCGCCATCGCATCCCTGACCCCGGCCACCGTCGCATCCCCGAACGCGGCTGTCGTCGTCACATCGCCCGACTCGGCCGACGCAAACCGCATCGATTTAGCCTTCCCGCGCGGAAGCTCCGCCCGTGTTCCGCTCTCGCCTCCCTGCCGAGGTCCGCCGCGGCGTCCGCGACGTCGCGCCGCTGCTGGTCGGCATCGCTCCGTTCGGCCTCGTCGCGGGCGCGGCCGCCGTCGACGCCGGGCTGACGCCGCTGCAGGCCGTCGGCCTCTCGGTCGTCGTCTTCGCCGGCGCGTCGCAGCTGGCCGCGATCGACCTCTTCGGCAGCAACGCCGAACTGCTCGTGATCCTCCTCACGGGCGTCGTGATCAACCTCCGGATGCTGATGTACTCCGCCTCGATCGCGCCGCACTTCCGCTCGCTCCGCTCCGTCTGGAAGTCGATCTGCGCGTACGTCCTCACCGATCAGGCCTACGCGCTCTCGATCGCGCGCTACACCGACGCCGAGGCCGAACTCGACCCGGCGGAGCGCCGCCGCTACTACCTCGCGGTCGGCGGCTCCCTGTGGATCGTCTGGCAGTGCTGTACGATCCTGGGCATCGCCGTCGGCGCGCGCGTCCCCGACTCTTGGGGGCTGTCGTTCGCCGTCCCGCTCGTCTTCCTGAGCCTCTTGATCCCCGCGGTCACCTCGAAGCCGAAGGCGGTCGCCGCGCTCGTCGGCGGGAGCGTCGCCGTCGCGGGCGACGTGTTCGCCGTGCCGCTGGATCTGGGGCTCATCCTCGGCGGCCTCGCGGGCGTCGTCGCCGGCGTGCTCGCCGCGGAGTGGCTCTCGACCCCGAGCGGTGACTCCGACGTGGGAGGTGGCCACTGATGCCGACCGAGTACGGACCGCTGGCGGTCTGGAGCGTCGTGGTCGCGCTGGGACTCGCGACGTTCGGCATCCGCGCCTCCTTTATCCACCTGTTCGGCCGCGTCGACGACGTGCCCGACAGAGCGACGAACGCGCTCCGGTTCGTCCCGCCGGCGGTGTTCGCCGCCCTCGTCGCCCCCGCGTTCGTCGCTCCCGAGGGCGCGATCGCCGTCGTCGGCAACGAGCGCTTGCTCGCGGGTGTCGTCGCCGCCGGCGTCACCTGGTACCTCGACGACGTCTTCGCGACCATCGTCGCCGGGATGGCGACGCTGTGGTTGCTGCGGTTCGGAGTCTGACGGTCCTCGTGGGAGGCGGCGGCCGTCGCCCGGCGGGCGCGGGATAAACGCCGCCTGCGTGTGTCGGCGTTGAACGGGGAACAACCGACCGACGCCGGAACGGCTGTACATTTAATTCACCCCGGCGTCTCGTGGTCGTATGGAGTGGCGGGACGCGGAGACGACGTTCGACGACGACGTCCTCGACGAGACGACGCTGCCCCGGATGTTCGACGAGAGCGCCGCGCGGAATGCCGACGGCGTCGCTCAGCGGTACAAGGGCGGGATCTACGACCGTTCGCTCGTCGCCGAAGGCGTCGTTTCACCCGCGCCGGACGGCGACTACGCCGATCTGACGTACGCCGAGATGCGCGGCATCGTCCGCCGGCTCGCGGCCGGGTTCCGCGACCTCGGCGTCGATGCCGGCGACCGCGTCGGCATCCTCGCGAACACCCGGATGGAGTGGGCCCAGACCGACTTCGCGCTGCTCTCGGTCGGCGGCGTCGTCACCACGGTCTACACCTCCTCCTCGGAGTCACAGGTCGAGTACCTCCTCTCGGATCCCGGCGCGACCGGCGTGGTCGTCGAGAACGCCGATTTGCTCTCGAAGGTGCTCGCCGTCGAGGACGACCTCTCGCTGGAGTTCGTCGTCGTCCTCGACGAGATCCCCGACGGGAGCGGGATGGCCGGCGCGGTCCGCGACCGCGACGACGTCCACACGCTCGGCGAGGTCCACGCCCGCGGTGCCGACGGCTTCGACGCCGCCGACTTCGAGTCGTGGCTGGACGACCGCGACCTCGACGATCCGGCCTCGCTCATCTACACGTCGGGGACGACCGGTCGGCCGAAGGGCGTCGAACTGACCCACCGGAACTTCCGCGCGAACGTCGACGGCTGTTACCGGCGGTTCGGCCCCCGACCGGACAGAGAGCGGGGGGCCATCTCGCCCGAAGCGACGACGCTTTCGTTCCTCCCGCTCGCGCACGTCTTCGAGCGTCTCGCGGGACACTTCCTGATGTTCGCCGCCGGCGCGACCGTCGCCTACGCGGAGAGCCCCGACACGCTCCGCGAGGACTTCCGGGCCGTCCGGCCGACGGTGGGAACGTCGGTCCCGCGGGTCTACGAGAAACTCTACGACGCGATCCGCTCGCAGGCGTCCGAATCGGCGGTGAAGCGGCGCATCTTCGAGTGGGCGGTCGAGGTCGGGCGCGCGTACGAGACCGCGGACGAACCGGGCCTCCTCCTGTCGGCGAAACACCGGCTCGCGGACCGACTGGTCTTCGAGCAGGTTCGGGAGGCGCTCGGCGGCCGCGTCGAGTTCCTCATCAGCGGCGGCGGCAGCCTCTCGCCGGATCTGTGTCGCCTCTATCACGCGATGGGGCTGCCGATCCTGGAGGGATACGGGCTCACGGAGACCGCACCGGTCGTCGCCGCCAACCCCCCGGAGCACCCGCGCATCGGCACGATCGGCCCGCCGCTTTCGAACGTCGAGATCCGGCTGGACCGGTCGATCGTCGCTGATGACACCGAGGAGTCCGACGTCGGCTCCGACGCCGCAGTGGGCGAACTGCTCGTCCGCGGGCCGAGCGTCTTCTCCCGGTACTGGAACCGCCCCGACGAGACGGCCGCGGCGTTCACCGACGACGGCTGGTTCCGGACCGGCGACATCGTCGAACGCGGCCCCGACGACTACCTCACGTTCCGCGAGCGGGCCAAGCGGCTCCTGGTCCTCTCGACGGGCAAGAACGTCGCGCCCGGACCGATCGAAGACGCGTTCGCGGCCAGCCCCGTGATCGAGCAGTGCCTCGTCGTCGGCGACGGCCGCAAGTTCGTCTCCGCGCTCTTCGTTCCGAACGACGAGGGAATCCGCGAGTGGGCCGACCGGGAGGGGATCGACCTCCCCGAAGACCGGACGAAGCGCGCCCGTGACGAGCGGGTCCGCCGACGGATCCAACGCGAGGTCGACGCGGTGAACGAGCGCTTCGAGTCCCACGAGCGGATCAAGCGGTTCCGGATCCTCCCCAGGGAGTTCTCCACCGACGACGACACGCTGACCCCGACGATGAAGAAGAAGCGGCGGAACATCCTGGACCGATACGCCGACCAGATCGAGATGCTCTACGACTGATCTGCGGGTCGGTCGCCGCGGTCATCTGTACTTTTATACCGCGCGGATTCGTCGCAATCGATGTATGGGGGACCGATAGTGGCGGCCGCCGGTGGCTCGTTTCTGCTCCCGATCGTCGCGTCGATCATCGCCATCGGCGTGATCGCGCAGGTCCTCGCAGACCGGTTTCAGGTCCCCAGCGTCGTGTTTCTCATCGCCGCCGGCGTCCTCCTCGGCCCGGAAGTGCTCGGCGTCGTCGGCCCCGACTCCTTCGGCAACGCGCTCGGGGCCATCGTCGGCCTCTCGGTGGCGATCATCGTCTTCGAGGGCGCGTTTCACCTCCGGATCGAGAAGTTGCGCGAGGCCCCGGCGGCGACGCTGAAGCTGATCACGTTCGGGGCCGCCGTCGCGCTCGTCGGGACCGCCACCGCTGTCCATTTCCTGCTCAGCGCGCCGTGGGACATCTCGTTCCTCGTCGGCGCGCTCCTCGTGGCGACCGGGCCGACGGTCGTCACGCCGATCCTCGACGTCGTCCCCACCCGCGACCGCGTGGCGGCCGTACTGGAGACGGAGGGCATCGTCAACGACGTGACGGCGGCGATCACCGCGGTCGTCATCTTCAACGCGATCAACGTCGGCATCGACGAACCGCTGCCGCTTCTGACGCTGTTCGCCGAACGCCTCGGCGTCGGCGTCGTCGTCGGCGGGGTGGTCGCCGCGCTCCTGTATTACGGGCTCCGGTACGTCGACCTCTCGCCTGGGAACGCGCCGCGCAACGCGCGCCTGCTCGTCCTCGCCGGCGCGCTCGTCGCCTACGGCGCTGCGGACACGATCGATACGGAGGCGGGCGTCGCGGCCGTCGCGACCGCGGGGATCCTCCTCGGGAACGCCGACATCCCCTACGAGGACGAGATCTCGGCGTTCAAAGGCGACGTGACGCTCGTGGTCCTCTCCTTCGTGTTCATCGCCCTCGCGGCGCTCCTGCGGTTCGACGTGCTCGTCACGCTCGGCGTCCGCGGCCTCCTCGTCGCCGGGATCGTGGCGCTCGTTCTCCGCCCGGCGCTCGTCTTCGCCTCCGCGACGGGCGGTCGCTTCACCACCGGCGAGAAGTGGTTTATGAGTCTCGTCGGGCCGCGGGGGATCATCCCGGCGTCGGTCGCGACGCTCTTCGCGATCGGGCTCCGGGACGCGGGGCGAGCCGCCGCGGCGGACCTGCTCGTCGGAACCGTCTTTCTCGTCATCTTCGTCACGGTCGTCTTCGAGGGCGGATTCGCCCGACGGATCGCGGACTACTTCGACATCATACCAATGCGCGTACTCATCATCGGAGGCGGACGGGTGGGCCGAACGCTCGCCGAACGCCTCGAAGACCGCGGCGAGAACGTAGTGCTCATCGAACAAAACGAAGAAGCCATCGAAACCGCCCGGAACGCCGGATTCACCGTCCACAAGGGCGACGGGACCGACACCGACGTGCTCCGATCGGCCGGGGCTGAGAACGCCCGCATCGTCGTCGGAGCGACCGGCGACGACGACGTGAACCTGCTCGTCTCACAGCTGAGCAGTTCGAAGTTCGACCCTGAGACCGTCCTGGCTCGGGTGAACAACCCCGACAACGCCGAGGCGTTCGAGGAACTCGGCGTCCGGACCATCTCGGCGACGCTCGCGACGGCGCAGGCGATGGACAACTACATCGAGCGGCCGTCGATGATGGACTGGATGGACGAAGTCGGCCACACCGGGGACATCCAGGAAGCCGAGGCCACCTCCGACGCGGTCGTCGGGCGGACGATGCGCGAGCTCGGTCCGAAACTCCCCGACGACTGCCTGATCGCGCTCGTCGAACGGAACGGCGACACGCAGGTCCCCGGTGCGGAGTTCACCTTCGAGCGGGGCGATCGACTGACCGTCTTCGGCGGCCGCGACGAGGTTCGCGAGGCGATCCGGATGATCGACGCCGACGCGTAGTCGACGCCGACGCCCGGGCGGAGCGCCGCGCGCCGTCCCCCGACCCGAGTCCCGCGTATCGTCTCGCGACTGGCGGTCCGCGTATCGTCTCGCAGCCGGAGTCCCGCGTATCGTCTCGCAGCCGGAGTCCCGCGCATCGTCTCGCGGCCGGAGTCCCGCGCGTCGTCGATAGATGGAACAACTGAGACCGCCGAGGGTCGCGATCGAGCGCGACTACCGCGAGAACTCGATGGCCGCCCCCTGTCCGAAGCCGACGCAGAGCGTCGCGAGCCCGCGGTCGGCGTCGCGCTTTCGCATCTCGTGAATCAGCGTCACCGGCAGGCGCGCCCCCGACGCCCCGAGCGGGTGGCCGATCGCGATCGCCCCGCCGTTGACGTTGTACCGCTCCGGATCGACGCCGAGTTCGCGTCGCGCGTAGACGCACTGGCTGGCGAACGCCTCGTTGAGTTCGACCAGGTCGTAGTCGTCGACGTCGGTGCCGGCGCGCGAAAGCAGGTTCCGGGTCGCCGGGACCGGACCGATACCCATCACTGTCGGATCGACGCCCGCGACGGCGTTGGTGCCGATCTCCGCGAGGACGTCGAGCCCGTGATCCTCGGCGAACGCCCGCGAGGTGACGAGCGTCGCGGCCGCACCGTCCGTCACCTGCGAGGAGTTGCCGGCGGTGACGCTGCCGTCGCCGGTGAACGCCGGCGAGAGTTCCGAGAGCGCCTCCAGCGAGGTGTCCGGCCTGATCCCCTCGTCCTCGGAGATCGTCCCGTCCTCCGTCTCGATCGGGACGATCTCGTCGCCGAAGCGTCCCGACTCGGTCGCCTCGGCGGCGCGCTGGTGCGACCGAAGCGCGTACTCGTCCTGAGCTTCCCGGGAGACGTCGTACTCCTCGGCGACCTTCTCGGCGGTCATCCCCATCTGGAGTTCGAAGACGTTGTACCGATCGGAGAGTTCCGGGTGAAGGTGCTGGTAGGAGTCGCCGTCCATCGGCACGCGGCTCATACTCTCGACGCCGCCGGCGAGGACGCACTCGCGGTTGCCCGCCGCGACCGCATCGGACGCGGAGATGATCGCCTGCATCGACGAGGCGCACCAGCGGTTGATCGACGTCGCCGGGACGCCCTCGCCCAGCTCCGACAGCAGCGCGATCACGCGGGCGACGTTGTTGTCCTGCTCGTCGCGCTGCTGGGCGACGCCCCACATCAGGTCGTCGACGGCGTCGCTCTCGAGTCCGGTCTCGGCCAGGATGTGGTCGATCAGCGCGGTCGAGAGGTCCTCGCTCCGGACGTCCTCGAAGACGCCGCCGGCCTTTCCGAACGGCGTACGGTGTGCAGCGGCGATGACTGGCGTTGGCATAGAAGTCAATGGCGTCCGCGCCGGCATAAAAGGGGGAGAACGCGGGGAACCGCACACGGAGTTGTACGCAGGCGGTGTTTCTGCGGCCGGTCGGTCGCGCCGTGCACCGCGCGCCGGTAGTTAGGTACCACCTTACGGCCGGGAGCGGCCGCTACGGACGTTTCGACGCGCTTATGCGGATGAGCCGGCAAGGTCTTTGGGATGACTAACCGGGCTCTCGAAGTCGTCGAGTTCCTCCTCACGGCGCACCTCTACAGCGATAACCGTGACCTCGACGAGAACGATCTGCCACCGCGATACCGACGGGTTTTCTGGACGGAGCCGTCCGAGGACGACGAAGACGACGACAGTCCCAACGTCGTCGGCATCGAGCGACCGCTCGTCGTCACCGACAGCGTCGCGCGGAAAGCGACCGGGGTCGAGCACCCCTGGGAGGCCATCTCCGATCTGCTCTTCACCCAGCGCGAGGAGTTCTCGGGTCGCATCTCCCTGACGCAACCCGAGATGGCCATCGAGTGGTATCTCGACCGCGCCGACCGCGAGCGGCTCGAGACGAATCCGACCATCGCAGCCGCCGTCGAGGACCGCGAGACGGTCGACGTGACGCACGACGAGGCGCGCGAGCACACGCGCCCGATCCAGGCCGACCGCGTCTGGATCGACAGCCTGCTCGAGGAGTACTTCGACGAGGACGAGGACGCCGAGATGCTGGATCTCGTGCAGGTCCGCGCGCCCGAGGAGATCGAGATGACGCTGGACGACCTCGTGCTCACCGGCGATCAGGAGGGCGAGATCCACAAACTGATGCAGGCGATCGAGCACCGCGAGTACCTCGCAGGGATCGGCCTGCGCGAGATCGGGAAGATCCTCTTCGTCGGCCCGCCGGGGACCGGGAAGACCACGGTCTCCCGCGCACTCGCCCACGAGTTGGGGCTCCCCTTCGTCGAGGTGAAGCTCTCGATGATCACGAGTCAGTATCTCGGTGAGACCGCCAAGAACGTCGAGAAGACCTTCGAGGTCGCCAAGCGACTCTCGCCGTGTATCCTCTTCATCGACG
Organism: Halobellus litoreus; assembly: GCF_024464595.1. Taxonomy (NCBI): domain Archaea; kingdom Methanobacteriati; phylum Methanobacteriota; class Halobacteria; order Halobacteriales; family Haloferacaceae; genus Halobellus; species Halobellus litoreus. Next base: position 1,353,153 of record NZ_JANHAW010000001.1, read on the forward strand.
AGTTCGACTCCGTCGCGAAGACGCGTCGCTCCGACGAGCACGCGGCGCTGAAGCGCGCGGTCAACACGCTCCTGAAGAGCATCGACGACATCTCGCTCATCCGCGACGAGGTGATCCTCATCGGCGCGACCAACCACCCCGACCAGCTCGACGCGGCGGCGTGGCGGCGCTTCGACGAGATCGTGAACTTCCCGAAGCCCGACCGGGATATGCGCGCGGACATCCTCCGCATCATCACCAGGCGGATGGACATCGAGGAGTTCGATCCCGAGGCCGTCGCCGAACTGACGGAGGGGCTCACCGGCTCCGACCTCCGGATGGTGCTCCGCGAGGCCGTGTTGGAGGCGCTGACCGAAGAGCGGATGACGCTCACGCAGGACGACATCGTCGAGGCCGTCGAGGACTTCGAGGAACGCGACAACCTCAAGAACATGGATATGATGTCGGACGGAGAACAGCTCGTCGCGGGCGATGGCGGCGGCGGGCACTCTCACGATCACGACCACTGAAACGGGTGCGGTGCGGCCACGACTGACGGCGGCGACGACTGACAGTGGTGGCGACTGACAGCGGCGACGACTGACAGCGGCGACGACTGACGGCGGCCACGACTGACAGTGGGGCGACCGACAGTTGCGGCGATCCACTCGCCGCCACTGCCGACCGGCGGCGCTCTCTGGGTGAGGCGTGCGTCGTCCCGACCGACCGTCTCAAGTGCCTGTACCCCCAACGAATTTCCGATGAGCGACACCTCCGGGTCGAGCCCGCTCTCGCCGGACAGGCCGGCCGCAGAGCGGGCGTTCCGCGTCGACGCCCCGTTCGAGCCAGCGGGCGACCAGCCCGACGCCATCGAGCAACTGGTCGCGGGGTTCGAATCGGGGATGGAAAAGCAGACGCTGCTCGGCGTCACGGGGTCGGGCAAGACGAACACCGTCTCCTGGACGGTCGAAGCACTCCAGCAGCCCACCCTCGTCATCGCCCACAACAAGACGCTCGCGGCACAGCTCTACGAGGAGTTCAAGAACCTCTTTCCCGACAACGCGGTCGAGTACTTCGTCTCCTACTACGACTACTACCAGCCGGAGGCGTACGTCGAACAGACCGACACCTACATCGACAAGGACATGTCGATCAACGAGGAAATCGATCGACTGCGACACTCCGCGACGCGGTCGCTTCTGACCCGGGACGACGTCATCGTCGTCGCGAGCGTCTCCGCCATCTACGGGCTGGGTGACCCGAAGAACTACACGGATATGGCGCTCCGAGTCGAACTCGGCGACCGCCTCGACCGCGACGAACTGCTGGCGCAACTCGTCGATCTGAACTACGAGCGCAACGACGTCGACTTCCAGCAGGGCACCTTCCGCGTCCGCGGCGACACGGTCGAAGTCTATCCGATGTACGGCCGCTACGCCGTTCGGATCGAGTTCTGGGGCGACGAGGTCGACCGGTTGACGAAGCTCGATCCCCTCACGGGCGAGGTCGTCTCCGAGGAGCCCGCCGTCCTGGTCCACCCCGCCGAGCACTACTCGATCCCGGAGGACCAGTTGGAGGCGGCCATCTCGGAGATCGAGGAACTGATGGAAGAGCGCGTGAAGTACTTCGAGCGACAGGGCGACCTCGTCGCGGCCCAGCGTATCGAGGAGCGCACGACCTTCGACATCGAGATGCTCAGAGAGACGGGCTACTGCTCGGGCATCGAGAATTATTCCGTGCATATGTCCGATCGCGACACCGGCGAAGCGCCCTACACGCTGCTGGATTACTTCCCCGACGAGTTCCTCACCGTCGTCGACGAGTCCCACCAGACGCTGCCACAGATCCGCGGGCAGTTCGCGGGCGACAAGTCCCGGAAGGACTCTCTCGTCGAGAACGGCTTCCGGCTCCCGACGGCGTACGACAACCGCCCGCTGACGTTCGAGGAGTTCGAGGAGAAGACCGACCGGACGCTCTACGTGTCGGCGACGCCGAGCGACTACGAGCGCGAGGAGAGCGAGCAGATCGTCGAGCAGATCGTTCGGCCGACCCACCTCGTCGACCCCGCGATCGAGGTCGAAGCCGCCACGGGGCAGGTCGACGACCTGCTGGACCGGATCGACGACCGGATCGAGCGCGAGGAGCGCGTGCTGGTCACGACGCTCACTAAGCGAATGGCCGAGGACCTCACCGAGTTCCTCGAGGAATCCGGCGTCGACGTGGCGTACATGCACGACGAGACCGACACCTTGGAGCGCCACGAACTGATCCGCGACCTCCGATTGGGCAACATCGACGTCCTCGTCGGGATCAACCTCCTCAGAGAGGGACTGGACATCCCCGAGGTGTCGCTGGTCGCCATCCTCGACGCCGACCAGGAGGGTTTCCTCCGCTCGGAGACCACGCTGGTCCAGACGATGGGGCGGGCCGCGCGGAACGTCGAGGGCGAGGTCGTCCTCTACGCAGACGAACGAACCGACTCGATGGCCGCCGCGATCGAGGAGACGCGTCGCCGTCGCCGGATTCAGCGGGAGTACAACGAGGAACACGGCTTCGAGCCGAAGACGATCGAGAAGGCGGTCGGTGAGACGAACCTCCCGGGGAGCGGCGACCGGAGCGAGCGCTCTCCGACCGACGAGCCGACCGACGAGGACGAGGCGCGCGAACAGATCGCTTATTTAGAAGATCGAATGGCAGCGGCCGCCGACAACCTCGAGTTCGAACTCGCGGCCGACATCCGCGATCGGATCCGCGAACTCCGACAGGAGTTCGGGATCCGGGAGGACGACGAGGAGTCCCGCGGCGACGACGGCGTCGATCCCGGCGTCGACCCGCTGGACGACGCCGACTCCCCGGTCGACGACGGGGTCCCGCCCGAAGACGTCTGACGGCGACGACGACCTCGGAGCCGTGCGCGACCGTAGCGGCGCCCCGGTTTCGTGCGTGAGGGCGTCCCACGACGGAGCCGAACCTCAAGATTTATTCTTCGGTCGTCGCTATCCGGCGGCTACGATGTATTCGGAGTCGGTCGTCGTCGGTATCAGTAACGAACGTCGCCGGAGCGCGCTCGGGGGGATCACGTAGATGAGCCGCCGCCGTGGACCCGCGGCCGGGCGAACGGACGTGACCGTTCGGGAATCGGAGGACACCCAAGGGTCGGACGCAGAGGCCCGGCGGTGGGCCGCGGACGTCTCGAAGCCCGGCGCGCCTGAACCGCCGAGCCGGCCGGAGGCGGCCGATTTCTCCATCGCACAGCGACCGACTGTCCTCGACGACTGAATCCACAGACACCAATGAAATCAACCTCCTACAGTCGTGTCCAGCGGTCGTTCCTCCGGTATCAACACGTGTTCGTGTTTCTCGCCCCGATCGTCTTCATCGTCGGGGTGTTCTTCGGCGCTCCCACGCCGTCGGAGACGGGGGCGAGCTACTGGCTGGAGTACTGGTGGCTGTTCCCGGCGTTCCTGCTCGGAGCCACGATCGTCAACACCGTCGGGATCAGCGGGTCGGCGATCTTCGTGCCGTTCCTCATCTTCGTGTACCCCCTGTTCGCGAGTCCGCTGGACCCGCCGACGATCGTGAAGGTCGGGCTCATCAGCGAGGCGTTCGGCCTGTCGAGTTCGTCGATCGCGTTCATCCAGTACGGACTCGTCGACCGTCGCCTGGCGCTCGCGCTCGTCGGCGGCGCGGTCCCGTTCGTCGTCGCCGGCGCGCTCCTGTCGTTCGTCATTCCCGAACCGCTCTTTCACGGACTGCTCGGGGTCGCGCTGCTGGCGGCGTCGTACCTCCTCTTCAAGGCCGATCTCGATCACGAGGGCGACGCCGACGACGCCGGCGACTCCGAAGACGACGCGAACCCGGCGGCCGAGGGCGAGGTCGAAACCGCGATCGACGGCGGTCACGCGGAGATGCCGAACGATCCCGGAAAGCTCGGCCCCGCCGGCGTCCGCACCGACGACGACGGCAACGTCACGCGGGTCGACCGCGAGGGCGACGACTACCGGTACACCCGCGGGGGGTACCTGCGTCGCTTCGCCAACTACAGCATCGGCGGGACGTTCCAGGGTCTCGCCGGCTTCGGCGTCGGCGAACTCGGGATCATCTCGATGCTCAGCACGAAGGTCCCGGTCCGGGTCGCCATCGGCACGAACCACATCGTCGTCGCGCTGACGGCCATCCTGGCCTCGCTGGTCCACGTGTTCGGCGGCGGCCTCGTCGGCGGCCACAGCCTCAGTCTCGCGTCGACGCCGTGGAACATGGTCGTCTTCACCGTGCCGGCGACGGTGACGGGCGGGCAGATCGCGCCCTACGTCTCGAACGCACTCAGCACGTCGACGATCAAGGCGTTCGTGGGCGGACTCTTCGCCGTCATCTCGGTCGCGCTGTTCCTGATGGCGCTGGGGGGGATCTGAGATGTACGAGCGGATACTCCTGCCGACGGACGGTAGCGACGCGTCGCTGGCCGCGGCGGCGCACGCCGGATCGCTCGCCGAGACGACGGGAGCGACGGTGCAGGTGGTCTCGGTCGCGGACAGCCGAAACCGGTTCGAGAGTCCGAGCAGCGGTCTCGCCCCGGACGCGTGGCGCGAGGCCGAGCGCGAACGCGCGACGGCCGCCATCGAAGAGACGGCCGCGGAACTCCCGGAAGCGGTGGAAACCGAACGGACGGTCGTCACCGGGATTCCGCAGGACGAGATCGTCGACCTCGTCGCGGAGACCGGAGCAGACGCCGTCGTAATGGGAACGCACGGGCGGGCGGGGATCGACCGGTACCTGATCGGGAGCGTCACGGAGCGGGTGGTCCGCCGCTCGCCGGTCCCCGTGTTGACCGTCCAGGGCGACCGTGCGCAGGACGAATCAGCGACTGGCGATTAAGCGGACTCTTCGTCACTGACCGCGTCCGGAGACGTTTCCGAACGGCGTGAGCGATACAGATTGACGCCTAACCCGGCGACGAACGCGAGGAAGCCGACGGCGACGATCCACAGCGCGCTGGGGTGTTCCAACCCGAGATGAAGCGGTACGGGCATCGACCGGTGATGCGTCGAGCGGCCACCTAACTGCTTCTATCTTCGATCGCGCCGACGCGCATCTCGACGTAGCGACGTGGCCACTCGAGGAGGTGCCGCTTCAACCGGTGCAGGACACCGTGGTCCCGCGTCGTCGGTGTGCGTTCGCCACCGGAGACACCTGGGCCGCGCTCGTGACTCATATGGTAGTGTCTCTCAGGGCGAGGAATAACAGTAACGATTATTCGTGTACCCGATCCCCGTTCGAATCCGCCGTCGTCACTGCGTCTCGTAGGATTCCTCGATGTTCAGATCGACGTCGACGTCGGCCCCCGGTTCGCCGTCGGTGCCGCCCGGCAGGTCGGCGACGGCGTCGACGCTCTCGATGTCCTCGACCGCGGCGGCGATCTCGTCGATCTCGTCGAGACCCAGCAGTTCGCGCGTCTCCGCGTCGAAGTCGAGGCTCTCCAGCCCGGCCGACTCCTGGACGTCTGAATCGGTGAGCCCGCGGCCGTAGCGGCCGAGGAGGCTCGTCAGTTCCTGCGGGAGGACGTACGTCGTCGACGGCGACGTCCCGATGGTAGTCAGGGCCTCCAGCCCGCGGTCGACGATCGCGCGTTCGCCCATCGACTCGGCGGACTTCGCGCGGAGGACCGTCGAGATGGCGTCACCCTGCGCTTCGAGGATCTGGCTCTGCTTTTCACCCTGCGCGCGGATGATGTTCGACTGCTTCTCGCCCTCGGCCTGCTCGACCGCGGAGCGCCGTTCGCCCTGCGCTTCGAGGATCATCGCGCGGCGGCGACGCTCGGCGGAGGACTGCTCTTCCATCGCGTCCTCGACCGCCGCGCTGGGTTTGACGCTCCGGACCTCGACGCTCTCGACGCGGATCCCCCACTCGTCCGTCGGTTCATCGAGTTCCTCGTTGATCCGACGGTTGATCTTCTCGCGTTCGGAGAGCGTCTCGTCGAGTTCCATATCGCCGAGGACCGCCCGCAGCGTCGTCTGCGCGAGGTTCGAGACGGCGCGCCGGTAGTTGTCGACCTCGAGGAACGCCCGCTTTGCGTCCATCACGCGGATGTAGACGACAGCGTCGGCGACGACGGGCGAGTTGTCGCGGGTGATCGCCTCCTGCTTCGGCACGTCGAGCGTCTGCGTCCGCATATCGAAGACGTACGTCTTCGAGACGAACGGCGGGACGAAGTTGATGCCCGGTTCCAGCAGTTTCTGGTACTCGCCGAACACCGTGAGCGCCCGCTTCTCGTAGGCGTTGACGATCTCGACGGCGCTGTAGACCGCCGCGATCGCGAGCGCGAGGACGCCGAAGCCGACGGCGGCTACCGGATCGCCGCCGAAGACGGTTCCGGCGATCAGGAGGGCGGCGGCGACGCCCGCGACGGGGAGGAGCCAACCCGGGAGGCCCCGCGCGGAGACCCGACCGAGTTCGCGGAAGAGGTTCGCCATAGGTGACCTTGTGAGCCTGTGGCATTAAGGATGTCCCGGCGGGCGAGCGTCGGAGCGTACCGACCCGAGCGCCTCGGCCGACAGGCGGTCAGTACACCGATCGCGGTCACCCGAAGGCACTTGAGGGTGGCCAGTGAGGGACCGGTATGCGCTTACCGAGTCCCGGCACCGACCGCGCGGAACTGGAGGTCGAGGACCTGTTGAAGGTCGTCCTCGTTCTGGTCGTCGTCTGGCTGGTCTTAGAGATCATCGGCGGGATTCTGGGAATACTCGGCGAACTGCTCGGGCCGCTCCGCCCCCTCATCGGGCTGGCCGTCATCGTCCTGATCGTACTGTGGCTGCTGGACCGGATCTAACCCGTCGCCGCGCCGTCGAGTGACCGCGGTTCGCCGAGCGACGCTACGGACAGTCGCGCTCGTCGACGGGGCGTCGGTCGGCCCCCTGCTCGACGGCCTGCGTCGCGCCCGACTCGACATTCACGAGCATCATCCGACCACCGTAGCCGTGCGTCCGGTCGTGGCCCCGAACGGCGACGCAGGTCACTTCCGACGGGATCTCGACGGTTTCGGAGCGAGTGAACGGTTGCCGGCTGTGGGCGTGCAGTAGCTCCCGCCGGCCGAGTCGCGTCCCGTCGAGGCGCTCTACCTGCCACCAGTTCGCGTACCCGTCCTCGCCGTCGTCGTCGTGGTGCAGCGACACGTCGAAGGTGTAGCGGCCGCCGTCGGCCTCGAACGCCACGTCGACGACGTTCGCCTCGCGGAGGTCGAGAGCCGATTCGGTCTCGTTCGAGGTGGATCCGCTGTCGTCGCTCGCTTCCGGGACGGCTGTCGACGAACCGCCATCGCTCGCGTCCGATGTCCGATCGCCGGTGTCGCTCGCATCTCCCGATCCGCTCGTCGAGCCGCCGTCGCCGCCACTCCCCTCGGACCCGCCGCTGCAACCCGCGAGCAGCCCGATTCCCGTAACGCTCGCCAGTCCCGAAAGCAGCCGCCGTCGGGAGGTCGAGGGCGTGTCTCTCATACGCTCGCAACACGGCGGCGGGCAATAACGCTCACGGCGAGTCCGCACCCGACGGCTTCTTGCCCGGCGGTACCGCACAGGAGAGCGTGTTCAGTCTGAACGTTCCCGTTCCGGGGCAAGTCGCGCGGCTCGCCTCGGAGCTCCACCCGGAGCTCACGCGCTTCGAGCGGATCCGCGAGCGTCACACGCTGTTGGCGAAGCGGTTCGACACCGGGCTCGACGACGACGCCGACTCGCTGCCGCGACTCCGCGAGCGACTCCGACCGCTGTTGCGGAGCCACGGCGCGGGGAGCCTCGACCTGCGGGTGACCGGCCTCGACTACTTCGAGACGCCGCCGCGCGGCCCCGGGCCGGTGGTGTACCTCGTCGTCGAGAGCGCCGATCTGCACGCGCTCCACCGCCGGCTCTGCGAGTCGTTCGGGACGGTCGAGGGGATGGAGGGCGACGGGTACGTCCCGCACGTGACGCTGGCCCGCGGCGGACGGATCGCGGACGCCACCGACCTGATCGAGCGAACGAGCATCGAACCGATCGCGTGGACGACGGAGGAGCTTCGGATTCGAGATTCGCGCTACCGGGAGGACGCCGCGCGGATCCCGCTTCGTTAGGCGGTCTCGACGACCGCCGTCGACCGTTCAGCGGCGCTACGAGCGCGGCCGGACCCGCATCGACAGCGGCTCCTCGGGGTGCATCGTCAGCGACCCGCGGAGGTCGAACGGCTTCTCGCGGGCGTACTCCAGTTCGTACTCCTGGGCGACGGTCGCGACGATGAGTTTCGCCTCCAGCATCGAGAGGTGCTTGCCGATGCAGTGGCGCGGGCCGCCGCCGAACGGGAAGTACGCGAATCGCGGTCGATCCGCGCGGCGCTCGGGGAGCCAGCGATCCGGATCAAACGCGTCGGGGTCGTCGTACCACCGCTCCGAGCGATGGGTGGCCCACTGCGAGAGCATCACGGCCGACCCGCGCGGGACCCGGTAGCCGCCCAGCCGCACGTCGACCTTCGGCTCCCGGAAGATCACGTACACCGGCGGGTACAGCCGCATCGCCTCCTGGATCACCCGTTCGAGGTAGTCGAGGTCCCGCACGTCGGCCGCGGTCGGCGGCTCGTCGCCGCAGACCTCGTCGAGTTCGGCGTGGACCCGGGCCTCGACCGAGGGGTGCTCCGAGAGGAGGTACCACGTGTACGTCAGCGTCAGCGCGGTGGTGTCGTGGCCGGCGAGCAGCATCGTCATCAACTCGTCGCGGAGCTGGTCGTCGCTCTGCTCGCCGCGGCGCTGCGCTCGCAGCAGGATCGAGAGCAGGTCCATCGGCTCCCCGCCGTTCGACGAGTCCGCGGCCGGATCGATCGCGGGGTCGTCCTCGGTGCCGCGGCGCTCGGCGACGATGTCGTCGATGATCCCCTCGAGCGTCCGGACGGAGTCCTGGTAGGCGCGGTTCTCCCGCGTCGGGACCCAGTCGGGGACGAGAAACCGCATCGGGTTCGGCTCGAAGCGCTGCCCGAGCGGTTCGAGGTGCTCCTGGATCGTTCGCGTCTGCTCGTCGGTGAGCCGCGAGCCGAACATCGCCTCGACGATGATCCGGACGGTCACCCGCGCCATATCGAGGTTGACGTCGCGGAGGTCGCCGGCGTCCCACTCGTCGACCATCTCCCGCGCGTGCCGGGCGATCAGGCCGTCCATCGACGAGATTCGGTCGGGAGCGAACGCCGGCTGGGCGAGTGCCCGCTGGCGTCGCCACGTCTCGCCCTCGCTGAGCAACAGGCCGTCGCCGAGCAGTGTCCCGATGGCGTCGTCCTGGAAGTCGGGTTTCCGGTACGTCGCGTCGTTGGCGACGAGCACCCGTTCGATGTCCGCCGGGTTGGTAAGCAGGTACGTCTCGAGCGGCCCGAGGTCGAACCGGACGACGTCGCCGTAGGCGGCTTCGACGCTCGTGAGGAAGGTGAAGGGGTCGCGCGCGTACTGGCGGCTGTTCCCGAACACCGGTACGCCCGCTGGACCGGGGGGCTGTGTACGCATCGGAGTGTAGTTGGTCTGCAAGCGTATGAGCCGTTCGGCCGTTCGGCTTGTCTCGGGACCATCGGGCGTTCCGTGACGCGACCATCGAAGCGTCCCGCGCTACGGCTGCGGTGGCGACCCCTCGTAGGCGTCGAGGTCGGCGTAGAAGTTCAGCATCGAGAACTTCAATTTGTTCGGCGCGACGTCGACGAGTTCGACTCGCTCCTCGCGGGGGAAGCTCTCGCGGACGCCGTACTTCCCCATCTCGACGCTCTTCTGCGTGTAGCGCTTGTCGACGAGCAGGCGGACCCCGAAGTCGTCGGGGGCGCGGATGACGCGCCCGAGCGCCTGCCGCGTCTTTCTGATCGTCGGAATCTCCACCGCGTAGCGCCAGCCGGCCTCCGAACGGTCGTCGTACGCGCGATCGTAGGCGTCCTGGATCGCCTCTAAGCGCTCAGAGAGATGCGGGTACGGGACGCCGACGACCGCGACGGTCCGGGCGTCGTCGCCGTCGAAGCTCACGCCCTCCGCGAGCGTTCCCCAGAGGGACGTAAAGAGCGTCGCGTCGTCGCTGTCGACGAACGACTGTCGGAGCGACTCCGTGTCGACGCCCGACCCGTCGAGCAGGAGTTCGCTCGCCACGTCCGACCGCCCTCGGAGGCGGTCGTGGTACCGCTCGGCCTCGGCGTACGAGGGGAAAAAGAGGAGCGCGTTGCCGGGCGTAAAGCGCGTCGCGTCCGCCAGCACGTCCGCGATCGCCGACTGGGTGTCGGGATCCGCGCGGTCGGAACTGAAGAGCGCCGGCGCTTCCACCGCGAGCGTCCGACGGCGGTCCTCGGGGTATTCGAGCCCGTAGGCCATGGTCGCCGGGTCGTCGACGCCGAGGACGTCCTCCAAGACGTCGAACGGGCGCAGCGTCGCCGACATCAGGATGCTCGCGTGGACCTCCTCGAACAGCGTCTCGGTCACTTCCCTCGGAATACAGGTGTACAGCTCCGCGCGCCCGTACACCTCGTCGGTCCCGGAGTCGCGCCGCACCGAGCACAGCGGGTGTTGGCCGAGCTTCCCGCCGTCGGCCATCCACGACGCGACGAACTGCGCCGCCTGCAGGGTCTGACACTCCGCGCGGCTCGTGGCCTCGCCATCGCGGTAGGCCTCCTCGTACTCCCGGTCGAGCGTGCGGCCGAGCTGGAGCGCGAGGTCGACCTCCGCGTCGATGCCGCGACCCTCGTACCGATTCAGGAAGGCGAGCGTCAGGTCGTCTCTGCGATCCGAGTTCGCGATCGAGAGGTCGTACCAGTCGTCGCCGACCTGCTCGCGCTCGCCGAACCCCAGCGCGTCGTCGTACGTCGCCCGCAACGCGCCGAGGAACGCCGAGAGGACGTTCTCGGCCGGCTCCGCCCGGGAGTCGTCGGCGTCCTCCAGTTCCGAGAGCGCCTCTTCGAGCGTGTTCTCGGTGAGCGTCCGACTCGCGTGGTCGCGCGCGGCCGACTCGATGTTGTGCGCCTCGTCGAAGACCGTCACGACGTCCTCGGGCTCCCGTCCCAGCCACCGGAAGAACTGCTCGCGGATGTTCGGATCGAGCAGGTGGTGGTAGTTGCAGACGACCAGATCGACGGCTTCCATCCCCTCCTTGAGGAGTTCGTAGCCGCAGAGCTGTCGCTCCTCGGCGTACGCGTAGATCTCTTCGGGCGTCCGCACGTCCGCGAAGAGCCACTCGAAGAACTCGTCGTTGTCGCCGACGAGGTTGTTGTAGTAGTGCTCGCAGACGTTGCCGTCCCGCAGGTCTTCGAGTTCGGACTCGACGGCGTCGAGTTCGTCGGTCACCGCGCTCCGGGCCTCGCCGGCCCCGTCCGCCCCGTCGCGGATGCGGTCTAAGAGCGCCTCCGCCTGCTCTGTGAGTTCGGCGCGCTCTTCCTCCTTCTCGACGAGCGTCCGCGTCGTATCGCGCAGGGTCTGACACTCCTGGTACTCGACGTCGATGTGGCACATCGACGACTTGCCCTTGAAGACGACCGCCCGGACCGGTTCATCGCGGGTGATCGCGCGCGCGTCGGCGACGAACTGCCGCATCTGCTGGTGGACGTTGGTGGTGATGACCACCGTCTTGTCCGTCCGCTGGGCGTACTCCAGGGCCGGCACGAGCGCCGAGAGGGTCTTCCCGGTTCCGGGCGCCCCCTCGAGGAGGACGTCGCGCTGCTCGTCTACCGCCTCGGCGATCTCCGCCATCGCCGAGCGCTGGTTCGGATACGGCTCCTCGTAGGGGAAGAACCGCTCGTACTCGCCGGTCGTCGACACGGTGGTCTCTCCGCCCTCCTCGAATTAAAAGCCTCGGGCGGTCGGGAAAGCCGAACGCTAGTCCTTAAGGAATGCTACCAACCATCATAGTTCTATCGGCCTTGTGCGTCGAAGTCGCGCCGCCGAGATGCCATTATTCGGGAGGATGCGGTCCTTCTCTAGTATGGCGACCGAAACGAGCACGACGACGACAGCACAGACGACCGATAACGCGTGGCAGTACGGCGTCGTCGCCGGCGTCATCGCCGGCGTCGTGATGGGCGCGCTGATGGTGATGCAGATGCGGCCCGTCCTCGAGGTCGCGATCCCCTCGATGTACTTCCTGTCGGGCGGTGCCGCGGGGTTCACGATCCACGTCGCCCACGGGGCGGTTCTGGGCGTCGTCTTCGCCGCGATCGCCTCGACGCAAACCGATCTGACGACCGTGAAGAGTCTGGCTCTCGGCGTGGGCTACGGGGTCGTCCTGTGGGTCGTTCTCGCCGTTCTCGTGATGCCGGTCTGGCTCTCGGCCGTCGGCTCGCCGGCGAACCCGCCCCTGCCGAACGTGAACGTCACCAGCCTCGTGGGACACGTGGTCTACGGCGCGGTCCTCGGAGCCGTCTACGGCGGGTTCCAGGGCCGCTGACAGGGGACGGCAGCGACCGGAGCGCGTCGTCTCCGCCGGCTCACCGCGGCTCAGTCACCGATCACCCGCCGTTCGACGACGAGGACGACGCCGAGTCCGACCAGCGCGAGCGTGTAGGCGGCCGCCGCCAGGAACGCGTCCAGCGTCGTCGCGTACTCGCCGGTCCGGAAGATGATCACCTTTCGGACCATCGCGATGATACCGGTGTAGACGATCAACCGGACGATCAGGCGGGTCTCGCTCCGCCGGGTGTAGGCGATGACCGTCTGGTACACCTCGACGATTATCAGGAGCAGCAGCCCCGTGTCGATGATGTCGATGACGGCCAGCGGGTCGGTGATGTTCCCGTTGGAGGCGGTCTCGACGATCTGGAGCGCGAGGTCGACGACGCCGATCGCGAAGAGGAGCGCGAAGATCGCCGCCGCGGCGAGTTCGACGACGTTGATGAAGTCCTCGATGCGACTCGCGGTCCGGTCGATCCACGCGTCGAGCCACCGCGGCGGGGCAGCGGTCCCTTCGGAGTCCGCGTCCGGATCTGGGTCGTCCACCATACGAGCGCCGATACCCGGTCCTTCGGCTACACGCAAATAAAAGCGATTGCCGCCGGGGAAGAGTACCGCCGGCGCTGACGACCACGACGACGGTCCGGCGGTCGTCGTCGGGCGTGCGGGGTCCGGCTTCGGTCAGGCGTCCAGCAGTTCGACGAGCAGCCCCTTCTGGGCGTGCAGGCGGTTCTCGGCCTGGTCCCAGACGAGCGCGCGGTCCGATTCGAGCACGTCGTCGGTGATCTCCTCGCCGCGGTGCGCTGGCAGACAGTGCATCACCTGCGCATCGGAGTCGGCGAGCAGGCGCTCGTTCACCTGATAGCCGTCGAAGGCAGCCAGTTTCTCGTGGCGCTGGTCCTCCTGGCCCATCGAGATCCACACGTCGGTGTAGACGACGTCGGCGTCGTCGACGGCGTCTTTCGGATCGTCGACGACGGTCGGTTCGTGTCCGAGGTCGGCGGCCTGTTCGAGCACCTCGTCGGCCATTCCGTAGTTCTCGGGCGTCGCGACCGTCAGGTCCAGCCCGACCATCGCCGCGCCGATCACGAACGACTGACCGACGTTGTTGCCGTCGCCGACCCAGGCGGCCTGCACGCCGTCGAAGCCGCCGAAGGCCTCCTCGATCGTCAGCAGGTCCGCGAGCGTCTGGCAGGGGTGCGCGTCGTCCGTGAGGCCGTTGACGACCGGAACGTCGGAGTACTCGGCGATTTCGAGTAAGTCCTCGTGATCGAACAGCCGGGCCATCACGGCGTCGACGTATCGCGAGAGGACGCGGGAGGTGTCCGACAGGGGCTCGCCGTGCCCGAGTTGGATGTCGTCGGGACCGAGGAAGATGGCGTGGCCGCCGAGCTGGGTCATCCCGGTCTCGAAGGAGATGCGGGTTCGCGTGCTCGGTTTCTCGAAGAGCATCCCGAGCGTCTGATCGGACAGTTGCGTGTCGTCCTCGCCGGCCTTGATCGCCGCGGCGCGGTCGAGGACGGTCCCCAGTTCGTCGGTCGTCAGGTCGTCGATGTCGAGGAAGTGGTCAGTTTCGAGCATCTCTCTCACTCCTGCAGGCGCTCGCAGACGTCGACGAGCACGTCGATCGAGCCGTCGTACTCCGCGAGGTCGAGGTGTTCGTTCGGCGCGTGATCCAGGTCCGAGTCGCCGGGGCCGTAGGTCGCCATCGGGCATTCCCACGCCCCCGCGAAGATGTTCATATCGCTGGTGCCGGTCTTCCTGAGCAGCCGCGGCTCGCCGCCGGCCCCCCGGATCGCGACGCGGAACGCGCGGGCGACCTCGGTGCGCGGGCTCGTCATCACCGGCGGGATCGGCTTCTCCCAGTGAACGCCGCCGCGATCGAGTTCGCCCTCCGCGACCTCCCGGACGTCGTCGATGGTGTACTTCGGCGGAACGCGGAACTGCACGTCGACGGTCGCCTCGACGGCGAGGCCGTCCTCCGTGGGGCCGCCGTCGAAGCGGACCGGCTTCGTCGTCACCGTGTCGAAGACGCCGTCGGACTCGTCCTCGTCGAAGAACTCGGCGACGCTCGACCACCAGTTCACGGCCGACTGGATCGCGTTGTCCTCCGGGCGCGAGGAGTGGCCGAGTTCGCTCGTCGAGACGTACGTCCCCGCGAGGAACCCGCGGTAGCCGAGGGTAATGCCGTCCCAGCCCGAGGGCTCGCCGTTGATCACGGCCGCGGGCTGTTCTCTGTCCTCGACGAGGTGCCACGCGCCGTTGGAGCCGGTCTCCTCGCGGACCACGCCCGCGAAGGAGACGCCGGTCTCGACGGCCGCGACGGCCATCGCCGCCAGCGGCCCCGTGGCGTCGACGCTCCCGCGACCCCACAGCACGCCGTTTTCGATCTTCACCGGGACGTCGCCGGGGACGGTGTCGATGTGGGAGGTGAGAAGCACCGAGTCGTCGGCGGGCGCGCGGACGTTGCCGACGTCGTCGATCCACACCTCGCGGTCGTGTGCCTCGAAGAAGGCCTTCAGCCGCGCCGCGGCCGCGGCCTCCTCGCCGGAGGGTGAGGGGATCGAGACGAGGTCCGCCAGCAGCGTCTGCGCGTCTGTCAACCCGTCCGTGAGCCCCTCCTGAACGTCGAAGACCTCGTGTTCCGTCGCGAAGGCCATCCCGCCGTCGCGGAGGAGTTCCGAGGTGCCGTCGGCGTCGAAGTCGGCGTACATCGCGTCGGCGTCCGGCGGTACGTCGGAATCAGACATCGCGTCGGCGTCCGGCGACGCGTCCGCGCCGTCGGTCGGCGGCTCCTCGGCCTCGTCGGGATCGAGTTCGATGCTCATCCCAGCACCTCCACGAACGAGTCGACGAACTGGTCGGCGTGGCTCTCGTCGATCACGAGCGGCGGGAGCAGGCGGACGACCGTCCGGCCGGCCGGCAGCGCGAGGATCTGTTCGGACAGCGCGAGGTTCTTGAGCACGCGGTTCGCGCCGCGCTTCACCTGAATGCCGATCATCAGCCCGACGCCGCGCACCTCGCGGACGGGCAGGTCGTGTTCCTCGCTGGCGGCCTCCAGTTCGCTCCGGAGGTACTCGCCGACCGCCGCGGCGTTTCCGGGGACGTCCTCATCGACGACCGTGTCGAGCGTGGCGTTGGCCGCGGCGCAGACGACGGGGCCGCCGGAGAAGGTCGACCCGTGGTCGCCCGAGTCCTCGGCGATCCAGTCCTTCACGAGCGTCGCGCCAAGCGGCAGGCCGTTGGCGATGCCCTTCGCCGAGGTGAGGATGTCGGGGGCGACGCCGACGCCCTCGCAGGCCCACAGGTCGCCCGTGCGCCCGACGCCGGTCTGGATCTCGTCGAAGACGAGCGCCGCGCCCGCCTCCTCGGTCACCTCGCGGGCCTGCCGGAGGTACTCCGCGGAGGCGGGGTAGATGCCGCCCTCACCCTGGACCGGCTCCAAGAACAGGGCGGCCGTCTCCTCGTCGACGGCCTCCGCGAGCGCGTCACCGTCACCGTAGGGGACGAACTCGACGCCGCCGGCCAGCGGCTCGAACGGCTTCTTGTACTTGTCCTTCCAGGTCATCGCGAGCGCCCCCAGCGTCCGGCCGTGGAAGCCGCGCTTGGTCGCGACGATCTTTGAGCGACCCGTCGCGGAACGGGCGAACTTCATCGCCGCCTCGTTGGCCTCGGTTCCCGAGTTACAGAGCCAGACGTTGTCCGCGTCGCCCGGCGCGAGCGTCGCGAGCTTCTCGTACAGTTCCGTGCGGACGTCGACCGGGTACGACGCCTGGACGTAGGTCAGTTTCGCGGCCTGCTCTTGGACCGCTTCGGTCACGGTCGGGTGGGAGTGCCCGAGCGAGGCGACGGCGTAGGAGGCCCCGAAGTCGAGGTACTCGGTGCCGTCTTCGCCGTAGAGGTACGCGCCCTCGCCGGACTCGATCTGGATGGGCTTCTCCGAGAAGACGAAGCCGCCGCTCATTGTGTCACCTCCGTCTCGTCGGCGTCGCTGTCGTCGGCGTCGTCCTCGGGGGCGACGACCGCGCTCGCGTGGATGTGCGTCCCACTGCCATCGAGTGCAGCCAGGATCGGGTCGTCAGCGTTCGCGTCGGCGACGATGACTGTCACCGCGCCGCCGTCGAGCGCTTCCTTCGCCGCCATCACTTTCTTCGTCATAAACCCTTCCGCAGCGTCCTTCAGCGTCTCAAATTCGCCGGGAGTCGACACCGACTCGATCAGCGTCGACGCGTCGTCGGGGTCGGCGTAGACGCCGGCGACGTCCGTGAGGACGACCAGTTCCGCGCCGAGCGCACCGGCGACGGCCGCGGCCGCGCGGTCGGCGTCGGCGTTGACCGCGACGCCGTCGTCGGCGAGCATCGGGACGGTCACGACCGGCGTGTAGCCGTCGGCGAGCAGGGTTTCGAGCAGCGACCCGTTCACGTCGGTGATCTTCCCCGAGTGATCGCCGCGCTTGATCTTCTTTTTCCCATTCTCGATCACCCGGACGGCCGACTTGCGGGGGCCGGAAAGCAAGCCGCCGTCGACGCCGGAAAGGCCGAGCGCGTCGACGCCGGCGTTGCGGAGCGTGACAGTGAGATCGGTGTTGAGTTTCCCCGGCATCACCATCGAGAACACTTCCATCGTGCGCTCGTCGGTGAAGCGCCCGACGACGCCGCCGGGCGTCTCGACGTACGTCGGCTCCTCGCCCAGTTCTTCGAGCGTGTCGTCGACGGCGGTGGAACCGCCGTGGACGACGACGACCTCGCGCCCGTCCGCGACGAGTTCGGCCACGTCCTCGACCGCGCCCGCGGGGTCGACCGCGCGCGCGCCGCCGACCTTCACGACGACCGGCGGGAGCGACGCGTCGCTATCACTCGCGACGTCGTTGCCGCCGCTTGCGGCGTCGCTGCCGCCGTCGGCCCGGAGCGGTCGTCCCGTCCCGCTGTCGGGCTGCTGCGTCTGGCGGGCGTCGCGTGCGTCGTCGTGGGTAGTGGGTTCGGTTGTCATACGTACTTCGATGGTCGTCAGGGTGCGCCGACGGGGTGAAGACCGGCGAACTCCAAGCCCGCGGTCTCCTCGATGCCGAGCGCGACGTTCGCGGCGTGGACGGCCTGTCCGGCCGATCCCTTCATCATATTGTCGATCGCCGAGAAGACGACCAATCTCCGATTTCCGGGGTCGACCTCGAAGCCGACCTCGCCGAAGTTGGTCCCGGCGACCGCCTTCGGTTCGGGGTAGCGGTAGACGCCGCCCCCGCCGGCGACGGTCCGCATAAACGGCTCGTCGGCGTAGGCCTCGCGGTAGGCCGTCCAGAGGTCGCCCTTCGAGACGGGCGCGCTCGGGAAGAGGTGGCAGGTCGCGCTCGCGCCGCGAGTCATATCGACCGCGTGAACGGTGAACGAGACCGAGAGGCCGAGGAACTGCTCGATCTCGGCCTCGTGGCGGTGGCCGGTCGGGGCGTAGGGGCGGACGATGCCCGAGCGCTCGGGGTGGCTGGAGGCGTCGCCGCCGCCCGCGCCGCCCTCCGAGGAGCCGACTTTCACGTCGACGACGGCCTGCTCGTCGCCCTCCAGAATCCCGGCGTCGAACAGCGGCTTCAGGCCGAGGATCGTCGCCGTGGCGTTGCAGCCGCCGGAGGCGATCAGGGTTGCATTAGAAAGGTTCTCCCGGTTGATCTCCGGCAGGGCGTACTCCGATTTTTCGAGGTATTCGGGGCAGACGTGCCCGTCGTACCACTCGTCGTACTGCGCTTCGGAATCGAGGCGGAAGTCCGCCGAGAGGTCGACGACCGTGTCCGCCGCGTCCTGGAACTCGTCGATGTGCTCCATCGAGACGCCGTGCGGCGTCGCCGCGAAGAGGACGTCGACCGATTCGAGGTCCGCAGGCGACGTGAATCGGAGGTCCATCTCGCGGAGGTTCGGATGGACGTGGCCGACGGTCTTGCGCTCCTTCGAGCGACTCGTCGCCTGCACGACGTCGAAATCGGGGTGTTGATACAGCAGGCGAAGGAGTTCGCCGCCGGTGAATCCCGAGCCGCCGACGACGGAGGCAGTGTAGGCCGCGTCGTCGCCGGCATCCGTGTGGGAAGTACTCATACCGTCGCTTCCGTGTCCGCCGCTTGTTCGGCTTTCGATTCGAGCCAGTCGACGACCTTCGCCGGGACGTCGACCTCGACGGCGTCGTTCAGCGCCTTGAACTCGACGGTGTGGTTGACCTCGTGGACGGTGTAATCTTGTCCGGTCTCCATCAGGTCGACGCCAAGCAGGCCGCCGCCGACGGCGTCGGAGGCGGCGGCGACGAGTTCGCGTGCGCGGTCGTCGAGTTCGAATTCGGCCACTTCGCCGCCCTTGGAGGCGTTGGTGAGCCAGTGGTCCGACGAGCGCGTCTCCGCGGCGATCGGTTCGCCGTCGACGGCCAGGACGCGGATGTCGCGGCCGGGCTTCTCGACGAACTCCTGGACGTAGAACACCTTGTGCTGGTAGTGGCCCAGCGTCGCCTTGTGTTCGAGGATGGCCTCGGCGGCCGAGGGCGTCTCGACCTTCGCCATCAGGCGGCCCCACGAGCCCACGACGGGCTTGAGGACGCAGGGGTAGCCGAACTCCTCGATGACCTCCATCGCGGAGTCGACGGTGTAGGCGACCTCCGTGTTCGGCGTCGGCACGCCGGCGCGTTCGAGCGCGAGGCTGTTCTTCACCTTGTCGGCACAGACGTCCGCGGTCTCGGCGCTGTTGACCACGGGAACGTCGTAGGCGTCGAGGAACTGCGTCGTGTAGAGGCTGCGGCTGGTCGCCAGACAGCGATCGACGACCAGATCGACGCCGTCAAACGATTCCGGCGGTTCGGCGATGTTGAACTGCTCCTTCCGGACGTCGATCTTCTCCACCTCGTGGCCGCGCTCGCGGAGCTCCGTGAGGAGGAGCTTCTCGTCCTTCCGAATCCGGGAGTAGAGCAGCCCGATCTTCATCTTATTCGCCCCAGTCCTCTTCGAGCTCCGGGGCCTCTTCGAGTGTCAGCGGATCGGTCGAGACGACCTCCAACTCCGCGCCGGTCGCGGGGCTGTCGACGATTTCGCCGACCTCGACGTCGGCGGGGATCTCGATCTCCTCTCCGGTCAGCGGATCTTCGGCGGTGATGGTTGCTGCCATACCCGTCGATGGGCGAGGAAGCGACTTAAACCCATCGAAGTTGTCGGATAAATTAACTGACCGGCGAAACCACTAACGGCGTAGAACAGTCGATCAGTCCGCCCGTGTGAAATCGATGTCTGATTTCATATGTTATCGTCCCCGGGAGGGGACCGTCGCGGCCGGCGTCGGAGGTGCGGTCCGGGGACCGCCCAGGCTCGGCGATCACGCATAGTCGCCCACCTCCGCGTCGAGCAGGTCGGCGGCGTCGGCGAGCGCGTCGCGGCGGTCCCCGAGAGCCGCCGTGTCGGCGTCGATCCCCGTCTCGGCGTCGACGAGCTGATCGGCCACGGCCTCGGGGGCGGGGCCGCCGGCCGAATCGCGGCTCGCGACGCTCTGGACGGGATCGAGCGCCGCTTCGACGCGCTCACGGCTCACGTAGGTGAACAGGGACTCGCCGAGCACGTCGGCTGCGACCGCGTCAAGTGTTGCGATGTCGGGGGTGTCGCCGTCGGCGCGCTCGGCGGCCGCCGCGAGCACCTCGTGGGCCGTGCGGAACGGGACGCCCGCCATCGCGAGCGCGTCCGCGACGCCCGTCGCCGTCGAGAATCCCTCGCCCGCGGCGGCTTCGAGCGTCTCGGCGGGCCACTCGGCGGTGGCGACCGCGCCGGCGGCGACCGCCGTGGCCTCCGACACCGCGTCGACCGTCTCCCAGGCGTGCGGCGTCGCGCGCTGGAGGTCGCGATTGTACGCGCGCGGCAGCCCCTTCAGCGTCGTCAGGAGCCCGGAGAGCCCGCCGATGGCGTCGCCCGCGACCGCGCGGACGAGTTCCAAGGTATCCGGATTCACCTTCTGGGGCATAATCGACGACGTCGAGGAGTATTCGTCGGCGAGGTCGACGAAGCCCTTGTTCGCGAAGATCACGAGGTCCTCCGCGAGCCCCGAGAGCGTCGTCGCGTGCGTCGCGAGCGCCGCCGTCGACTCCGCGAGGAAATCGCGCCCCGCGGCGGCGTCCATCGAGTTCGCGACGACACCGTCGAGGCGCTCCGCGCCTGACGAGGCTCCACTCGCTTTGCTCGCGGAGCCGCCGTCGAACCCGAGCAGTTCGGCCGTCCGCTCGCGGTCGACGTCGAACGGCGTCCCGGCGAAGGCGGCCGCGCCGAGCGGCGAGCGGTTCGTCCGGTCGTAGGCGTCGAGCAGGCGCGCGGTGTCCCGCGCGAACGCCGACTCGTACGAGAGCAGGAAGTGCGCGACTGTCGTGGGCTGGGCTGGCTGGAGGTGCGTGTACCCGGGCATCACGGTATCGACGTGCTCGGCGGCGGCCTCGACGAGCGCCTCGCGGAGCGCGACCGTCGCCTCGGCAGATTCGAGCAGGTCCTCGCGGAGGCGATACCGAATGCAGGTCGCGACCTCGTCGTTCCGGCTGCGGGCGGTGTGCATCTTTCCGCCGTCTTGGCCGACGCGCTCGACGACCGCCGTCTCGATGGCCTCGTGGACGTCCTCGCCCTCGGGGAGCGCCGCGTGGCCCGCGGACTCCACCTCCTCGAGCGCGGCGAGGATGTCGCCGGCGACCTCGTCGTCGACGATGTCCTGCTCGGCGAGCATCACCACGTGCGCGCGGTCGACCGCGAGGTCGGCGGCGAAGATCCGCTCGTCGGCGGCGAGGCTGGACATAAATCCGCGCGCGGGACCGCCGCTGAAGCGGTCGCGACGGACGACGCCCGAGCCGTCGCTCGACACGGCGTCACCGCTCGTCGCGGAGCCGTCGCTCGAATCGGAGTCGCCCTCGCCTGCGGTCGGCGCGTCCTCGCCCGTCATTCTTCACTCCCAGTCGCCTTCGTCGTCGTCCTCGGCCGCGTCGATGGCGGCGTTCGCGAGGCGCGACTGGAAGCCGTGGTACTTCGCGACGCCGGTGGCGTCCTGCTGGGTGATGTCGCCGACGCCGGAGGTGTTGAACGAGGCGGCGTCCTCCGAATAGGCGGCGTACTCCGACTCGCGGGCGACCGGACGAGCCTGTCCGCCCTGGAACTTGATGGTCACGTTACCGGTGACGCGGGACTGCGTCTCGTCGATGAAGCCCTCCAGGGCGTCGACGAGCGGGTGGTCGACGAGGCCCTCGTAGCCCTTTTGTGCCCACTCGTCGTCGATCGAGCGCTTGAAGTCGCGCTCGTCTTTCGTGAGGACGAGTTGCTCCAGGGCCTCGTGAGCGGTCAGCAGCGTCGTCGCCGCCGGGTGCTCGTAGTTCTCGCGGACCTTCAGCCCGAGCATCCGGTCTTCCATCATATCCGTGCGGCCGACGCCGTGTTTGCCGGCCTGCTCGTTCAGCGCCTCGATGAGTTCCGCGGGAGCGAGGTCCTCACCGTCGAGAGCGACCGGGTAGCCGTCCTCGAATGCGATTTCCACTAACTCCGTCTCGGTGGCGTTGGCGGGGTCGTCGGTCCACTCGTAGATGTCCTCCGGTGGGACGTAGCCGGGATCTTCCAGTTCGCCGCCCTCGACCGAGCGGCTCCAGAGGTTCGTGTCGATCGACCAGACGCCCGAGTTACCCGACTGGACCGGGAGGTCGTGTTCCTCGGCGTACTGCTGTTCCCACTCGCGAGTGAGTTCCAGTTCGCGGACGGGCGCGATCACGTCGAGGTCGGAGGCGCGCCAGACGACCTCGAAGCGGAGCTGGTCGTTGCCCTTCCCCGTACAGCCGTGTGCGAGGGCGTCGCAACCCTCCTCTTCCGCCACTTCCAGGATCGCGTTCGCGATGACCGGACGGGCCAGGGCCGTGCCGAGCGGGTAGCCCTGGTAGGTCGCGTTCGCGCGGACGGAGTCGAAACAGAGGTCCGCGAACTCGTCTTTCGCGTCGACGACGTGCAGGTCCAGGCCGTGCGCGTCGGCGGTCTCCTGTGCCTCCTCGAACTCGGATTCGGGTTGCCCCACGTCGACGGTCACGCCTACGACTTCGTCGTAGCCGTACTCCTCCTGCAGGAGCGAGACGCAGACTGTGGTGTCGAGGCCGCCCGAGAACGCGAGTGCCACGCTTGTCATTATACCTCCGAATCGGACGCTCTTCCGTATAAATTACACGGTTTGGAGTTTAGAAATTAAACTGCAGAGATGCCTATAGAGACGCTAGTCGCTTGTGGGTTCGTTCGATACAACGTAAAGGGAAGGTAGTAGTGGGCCTAAGCGGCCCGTCGTCGCGGTCGCCGCGCGTCGTCGGTCGTCTCGGCGGAAATTGGCGTCGAGCGGGCCGAGGCGGCCGGAGCCGCGGCTCTCGATACGGAGCGGACGCGCGTCGGCGAGAGCCGCATCATCGGAGGAACCGGACGAATCCGGCGCACTAAACGCTTTCGGGATTCGATCACGCCGACGTACCCGGACGCAGCCGATCGATGAGCTCCTCCACGCGGTCTGCGCGCTGCATCAGCACCGTTCCGACGACGCTCATCACGAGGACGTACCCGACCGCGAGCGCCGGAATCGTCTCCCGCATCACCGCCGTCGATCCGCCCGCGGCGAGCGCGGCGATGACGAGAGAGAACTCCCCGCGCGGCACCAGGCCGAGGCCGACGCGGAGCGACCGGCGCTCGGAGAGGTCGTAGACGCGACCGCCGACGTAGCCGGAGACCAGTTTCGCGGGCGTCGTCAGGAGAACGACTGCCACGAGCGGGATAGCGATGCCGACGAGCAGTCGCGGGTCGGTGCCGACGCCGATCCAGAAGAAGAATACGGCGGCGAAGACGTCGCGAACCGGTGTCAGCAGTCGTTCGATCCGCTCCTGGTGGCCGCTGGTCGAGAATCCCATCCCGACGAAGAACGCCGCGACGGCCTCGCTCACGCCCAGCGCGAGCGCGACCCCCGCGATCGGGACGACCACGCCCAGGATCCGGAGGACGAACGACTCGGTATCGGAGACGTCGAGGACGCGCGAGAAGAACGCCGTCCCGTACTGGACGGCGATCAGGAGCGCGCCCAGGAACCCGAAGGCGATCGCCAGCGAACGCCCGAGACCGTTCAGTCCGGCGTCGGCGCCGCCGAGGACGAGCGAGGTGACGACCGCGAGGTAGACGGCGATGAAGAGGTCCTCGAAGACGAGGGTGCCGAGGATCGGGTCGGCCTCGTCGTTGGCGATCCAGCCGAGGTCGATGAGGGTCTTCGTGACGATCGCCGAGGAGGAGATGTAGACGATCCCGCCCAGCAGCAGCGCCTCGACGATCGACCACCCGAGCGCGAGGCCGATCGCGATACCGAGCGGGAGGTTGATCGCGGCGTCGACGACGCCCGCGCGGGAGATCCGCGAGCGCGCCGCCAGCAGGCGATCGAGGCTGAACTCCAGGCCCAGAAAGAAGAGCAACAGCACGATCCCCACTTCCGCCAGAACGGTGAGCAGTTCGCCGTCCGAAACGTACGGCAGCCCGACCTGCCCGGCCACGAACGGACCGGCGAGCATCCCGCTGACGACGTAGAGCGGGATCACCGAGAGGCCGATCCGCAGCGCCGCCGCTCCGGCGACGGCCAGGACGGCGAACACCTGCCCCAGTTCCAGCAGCCCGGCGGCCATTATGCGCCTTCCACGCGCGACTGGAAGTCCTCGCAGTTCTCACGGGTGCCGACGACGACGAGCCGGTCACCCGCGTGGATCGTCGTCTCCGCGCCCGGCGACGAGATCACGTCGTCGTCGCGCTCGATGGCGACGACCGAGGCACCGGTCTCCGCGCGGAGATCGGACTCCCCGAGCGTCTGTCCGGCGATCGGGGAGTCCTCGCCGACGTCGACCCACTCGAGGAGCGTGTCGCCGCCGAGAAGCGTCTCGATGTCCTGGGACTTGACGGGCTGGAAGTACGCGCCCTCCAAGATCGTCCCGACCTGTCGGGCCAGGCGGTCCGGCAGCTCGAACAGTTTTTCGGAGTCCGTGTCGGGATCCGCACGCAAGAATACCTCCCGACGCCCCTCGTTGTGGGTTACGACGACGAGCTGTGACCCGTCCGGCAGGTCGATCTCGTGTTTCTTTCCGACGCCCGGGAGGTCGCTCTCGTAGACCGTCACAGCCCGCGTTTCGTCGTGATCGTACAAAAGTCGTCCTGTGGTCAGTCGGGGAGCGTCGCGGGCGACCCCGGCCCAGGAGGAACCACCTCACCCGAACACCGGCGCGGCACCCGTCACCGCGAGAACGACGCCGGCGGCGACCGAGGCCGCCGGGGGAATCGAGAGGTTGTCGTCGACGACGTAGCCCGCGAGCACGGGCTTGAAGCCGTCGGCGAGGGTCGCGCCGAGGGCCGCCGCGACCGACGCCGCGAGGCCGGCCGCCACGCCCGCGGCGGGGACGAGAAACGGGAGCGAGACGGCGAGACAGACGACGAACATCGCGACGAGCGTCCGGAGCCGCTTCGGCTCGCCGGCCTCGCGGGTCGTCCCGAGGACGCCCGAGATCGGATCGCCGATCGTCAGCATCAGCGCGGCGGGAACCGCGACGTGGGGGGCGAACACGAGGACGACGGCGGTGATGCTGAACACGAACAGCGCGTATCCCGCGACGTTCGACTGCTCGTAGGAGCGCGTGAGGTTGTCGTAGATTGACCACTCGAGCCCGACGACCAGGCGGAAGAACTCCAGCGCGGCCGCGATGGCCGACGCGAGCAGCATCACGGAGCCGAGTTGCGTCCACGTCACGAACTCGAGGACGTACAGGAGCGGGAGCCCGGTGCCGCTGGCGTGGACCAGCCGCCGTCTGAGTTCGCTCTGGGACACACCCGAGAGAACGCCGGAGAGCGGCTGGGAGAGCAGCACCGTCTAGGCGTCCGCACCCGGCGCGACGAGGTCGTACTCGTCAACCAGGTCGTCGAAGGACTGTTCGCCGCTCGCGACGGCGCGGAGCTCCTCGACCAGGGCATCGATCGGGACGCGGACCTGCCGAGCGGTGTCGCGCTCGCGGATCGTGACGCTGTCGGGGCCGTCGCCCTCCAGACCGTCGCGGTCGACGGTGACGCAGAAGGGCGTGCCGACCTCGTCCTGCCGGCGGTACCGGCGGCCGATGCTGCCGGAGTCGTCGTAGACGACACTGAACCCGGACGCTCGAAGGTCGTCGACGAGCGCCTCGGCGCGGTCTGTGAGTTCCGCGACGTTCGAGACCAGCGGGAAGACGCCGACGTCCGTCGGCGCGACCGTCGGCGAGAGGGAGAGATACGACCGCGTCTCGCCGTCGACCTCGTCCTCGTGGTAGGCGTGCGCCAGCAGCGTGTACACCGTCCGGTCGACGCCGAACGACGGTTCGATCACGTGCGGGGTGATGTGCTCGCCCGAGATCGTCTGTTCCTCGATCCGGAAGTTCGCCACGTCGCTGTCGACGGTCTTGGTCTCGCCGCCGACCGTGACCGAGACCGTCTCCGACTCGAACGCCGCGGGGTCGCGCTCGGCCAGCTCTTCGAGCGCCGACTTCACGTCGGCGGCGGCCCCGCCGAACTCGGGGCCGAGCACGCTCATATCCGGCTCGACGACCGCCTTTTCGACCGTTTTGGGCTCGTCGAACTGCCGGAAGATGGTGAAGTCGTCGTCGCTGTGCTCGCCGTGCTTCGAGAGGTCGTAGTCGCCTCGGTAGGCGAAGCCCGCGATCTCGATCCAGTCGCCGTCGACCTCGCTTTCGGCGTCCCAACAGTCCGCGGCGTAGTGGGCGCGTTCGCCCGCGAGGTGCTGACGGAAGCGGAAGCGGTCCATATCGACGCCGACGCGCTCGTACCACTCCTGAGCGATGCCGAGGAAGTAGCCGATCCACGCGTCGCCGACGATGCCCTCGCTGACTGCCTCGCCGACCGTCGTCTCGACGTACTCGCCGTCCTCGCTCCCCTGCGCGGTCGCGGGGTACAGCGTCACCTCGACGTCGGCGACGGAGTCGAGGTCCGGTTCGTCGCGCTCGGGGTCGACGAACTGCTCTAACTCCGCCTGCGTGAACTCACGCGTGCGGACGATGCTCTTCCGCGGCGAGATCTCGTTGCGGTAGGCGCGGCCGATCTGCGTCGCGCCGAACGGGAGGCTGTTGCGCGCGTACTCCTTGATGCGCGGGAACTCGACGAAGATGCCCTGCGCGGTCTCCGGGCGGAGATACCCCGGCGTCGACGACCCCGGCCCGATGTTCGTCTCGAACATCAGGTTGAAGTCCTCGATGGCTTCGCCCGCGAGTGCCCCGCCGCAGTTCGGACACCGGAGGTCGTTGTCGGCGATGAGGTCCTCGACCTCGGCGATCGGCAGCGACTCGGCGTCCTCGACGTCGGTGTTGTCCTCGACGAGGTGATCCGCCCGGTGAGATTCGCCGCACTCGGGGCACTCGACGAGCATATCGTCGAAGCCGTCGAGGTGACCCGACGCCTCGAAGACGGGCTCGGGCATAATCGTCGGCGCTTCGATCTCGAAGTTACCCTCTTGGACAGTGAAGCGGTCGCGCCAGGCGTCCTCGACGTTCGACTTCAGCGCCGCGCCCTGCGGGCCGAAGGTGTAGAAGCCGGCGGCACCGCCGTAGGCCCCGCTCGCGCCGAAGAAGTAGCCGCGGCGCTTGGCCAGCTCGGCGAGTCGCTCGCCCTCGGTCCGCTCCTCGCTCATCTAGAGCGCCTCCAGGAGGTCGACGTCGCGGACGATGCCCACGAGTTGGTCGCCCGCAACGAGCGGGATCTGCTCGATGTCCTCGGTGATCATCGCTTGCGCGACCTCGACGACGGACTTTCGCTTCGAGACCGTCACGACGCCGTCGGACATAAACTTCGAGGCCGGTTCGGAGGGGATCTCGACGTTCCGGGTCGGGACGTAGCGCTTTCCGATGGCCTTGATGCCCTCCCACATCCACTCGTCGTCCTGGCCGGCGACCGAGTCGCCGGTGTCGTCCTCGCCCTCGACGACGCGGGCGACCTCGATGATGTCGACCTCGGTGAGAATTCCGCTCATCCGCCCGTCGTCGTCGAGACAGACCGTGTAGGGGACGTTCGCGTAGTAGATCTCGCGCTCGGCGACCGGCAGCGGCGTCCCGGCGTAGGTCGTGTTCACGTCCGCGGTCGCGACGTCGCCCGCCGTGGCGTCGGTGTCGACCTCGCCGCGGGCGATGGCGTGGATGACGTCGGTGACGGTGACGATGCCCTCGAGGCGGCCGTCGACCACTGGGACCCGCCGGGACCCGGAGTCGAGCATCAGGTGCGCCGCCTCCTCGACGCTCGTGTCGGCGGTGACCGTCGGGACCTCCCGCATCAACACGGCGAGTTGGTCCTCGTCGGGGCGTTCGATCAGTTCCTCGCGGGAGACCAGGCCGCGGTACTCCTCGCCGTCGGCGGAGTTCTTCACGACCGGAACGGAGGAGAAACCGCGTTCCTGGAGGTACTCCAGCACGTCGTCGCGGGTCCCCGGGAGTTCGACAGTGACAACGTCCTCGCGGGGAGTCATCGCGTCGGCAACGTTCATGAGGCGTTGTACTGCGTCACACCTCTTGTACTCTTTGAAGGTTCTCGGACGGCCTCCCGGACGGTTTTCAGCCCGCGAGCGCCGCGCACTAGAAGTGCGACAGTCAGGAGCGACCAGCAGGCCGCCGGTGTGCGGGTGCACCGCGCGGCGTGCGCACCGGGATAGTCATCACCCACCCGAAACGCGTCTCTCGGTCACTTCGCACGCACTTCGCTCACCACTCACACTCGAACAATAGCCGTTACTCGCTTGCTCGGCCGCTGTCGGGTGATCGAGTTGCGTGGGTAACGGCAAACCCTGGGACACTGTCCCATTCGCGGTTTGGTACACATTCGCACGGATTGCCGCTTTAGATCGATCATACGTTTTCCGTTAGGGTTTAATTATATACTAACGTGCGGTATCTGCCGTCATAATATACATAATCGTGAAATAACTCACGACATCGATCCGACGGGTTTATGTATGAATGAGACACACTCACAAACATGACGCCGAATGCGGCGGCTGTGTCCGACGCGTCGCGCGCCGAGGTGATGGCCTCGGTGGACTCCACTCCCGCTCAATCGGAGTTCGTTATCGCGGACATCTCCCGCGATGACGCGTGGCTTTCGATGCGACTGTCGGAGGCGCCGTCGCTCCAAGACTGGGCGTAGGGCTCGGCCTAACGGACGGTTTTTTCCCGGTTCCACCGACCGTCAGTCGCGAGACCGCGACCGGCAGGATTTTTGTCCGCGTCTCCCGAGGAGGTGGATATGCACTATCGCGAGGTCGACGCGAGTCGGGAGTTCCTGCTTCGGCTCGAAACCGGGGCGGACTGGCGCACCGAGATCGAGGAGTTCGCCGACCTCGAAGGGATCGACGCCGCGTGGTTCCAAGCGATGGGGGCCGTCCAGGACGCCGAAGTGTGGTTCTACGACCAGGAAGACAAGGAGTACCAGTCGGTGACGTTCGACGAGCCCCTGGAAGTGGCCGCCTGCGTCGGTAACGTCTCCGACCTCGACGGCGATCGCTTCGCGCACACGCACGCCGTGCTCTCGCGGCCGAGCGGGCAGGCGCTCGCGGGACACCTCAACGCCGCGACCGTCTTCGCCGGCGAGGTGTACCTCCGCGCGTTCGACGAGTCGCTCGTCAGAGAACACGACGAGACGACCGACCTGGACCTCTGGCTGTAACCGTGCGCGACGACGACGAGCGGTACTTCGAGCGGATCGAATCCCGACTCGACGAGGCGTTCGAACGCGCCGAACGCGCGAAGGGGATGGGCTACGACCCCGAACCCGAGGTCGAGATCCCCGTGGCGAAGGACATGGCCGACAGGGTGGAGAACATCCTCGGGATCGCGGGCGTCGCAGAGCGCGTCCGGGAACTCGAAGGCGAGATGTCCCGCGAGGAGGCCGCTCTCGAACTCGTGACCGACTTCGTCGAGGGGACCGTCGGCGACTACGAGGGCCGCGCGGGGAAGATCGAAGGCGCGGTGCGGACGGCGGTCGCGCTCCTCACCGAGGGCGTCGTCGCCGCGCCGATCGAGGGGATCGATCGCGTGGAGATCCTCGAAAACGACGACGGCACCGAATTCGTGAACGTCTACTACGCGGGACCGATCCGCTCGGCGGGGGGCACCGCCCAGGCCCTGTCGGTGCTGGTCGCCGACTACGCCCGGTCGCTGCTCGGCATCGACGAGTACGACGCGCGCACGGTGGAGACCGAGCGGTACGCCGAGGAGATCTCGCTGTACGACAAGGAGACCGGCCTCCAGTACTCGCCGAAGGATAAGGAGACGAAGTTCATCGCCGATCACATGCCGATTATGCTCGACGGCGAGGCCACCGGCGACGAGGAGGTCTCGGGCTTCCGCGACCTCGAACGCGTCGACACCAACAGCGCGCGAGGGGGGATGTGCCTCGTTCTCGCGGAGGGAATCGCGCTGAAGGCCCCGAAGATCCAGCGCTACACCCGCGGCCTCGACGAGGTCGACTGGCCGTGGCTCCAGGACCTCATCGACGGGACGATCGGCAAGTCGGACGCGGAAGCCGAGGCCGCCGACGCCGAGAGTGCGCCAGACGAAGCCGACGAAGAGTCGGCGGCGGACACCGAGAGCGAAGACGGGGGGAGCGAGAACGATGGTGGGGAGGAAGCACCGGACAACGCCGACGAACCCGCGGGACCGCCCCGGCTCGACCCGTCGACCAAGTTCCTCAGAGATCTCATCGCCGGCCGGCCCGTGTTCGGGCACCCGAGCGCCGAGGGCGGCTTCAGGCTTCGGTACGGCCGCGCGCGCAACCACGGTTTCGCGACCGCCGGCGTCCACCCGGCGACGATGCACCTCGTCGACGACTTCCTCGCGACCGGGACGCAGATCAAGACCGAGCGACCGGGCAAGGCCGCGGGCGTCATCCCCGTCGACTCCATCGAGGGGCCGACGGTCCGCCTCGCGAACGGCGACGTCCGGCGGATCGACGACCCCGCGGAGGCCCTGGAGGTCAGAAACGGCGTCGAGAAGATCATCGACCTCGGCGAGTACCTCGTGAACTTCGGCGAGTTCGTCGAGAACAACCACCCGCTCGCGCCCGCCTCCTACGTCTACGAGTGGTGGGTCCAGGACTTCGCGGCCGCCGGCGCGCCCGTCCAGGCGCTCGAAGACGACCCCGCGGTCGACCTCGAACACCCGACGCCGGCGGAGGCCGAGCAGTGGGCCACCGAGCACGACTGTCCGCTGCACCCCGACTACACGTACCTCTGGCACGACGTCTCGGTCGAGCAGTTCGAGGAACTGGCCGACGCCGTCGCTGACGGCCGCCTCGTCCCCAGGGCGTCCGACGGGGGCGTCGCCGACGCTGACGGCCCCGCCGGAGGCCCCGCAGCGAGCGGGAACGCAGCGATCGAGGACCGCGCCGTCCTCGAACTCGCCAACGCGGAACCGATCGCGGAGACGCTCGAACGCCTGCTCGTCGAGCACACGCAGAGCGGCGAGACGATCCGAGTGCCCGAGTGGCGGCTGCTGGTCCGCTCGCTCGGGTTCGCCGTCGACGGGGCCGAGTCGGGATCGGTCGACGACGATACCGTCGCGCGCCCCCGACTCGACCGGACCTGGGGACCGAGCGACCTCTCTCCGGCGGCCCGCGAGTGGGACGACGGCGAGAGCGCCATTCGGGCCGCAAACGAGGTCGCGCCGTTCGAGATTCGCGAGCGCGCGCCGACCCGCATCGGCAACCGGATGGGCCGCCCCGAGAAGTCGGAGTCGCGCGACCTCTCTCCCGCGGTTCACACGCTCTTCCCGATCGGCGAGGCCGGCGGGAGCCAGCGCGACGTCGGCGAGGCCGCCCGCGGCAGAGACGAACAGGGTCGACGCGGCGTCGTCGACGTCCGCGTCGGCGACCGAGTCTGCCCCGACTGCGACGCTCACACCTACCGGACGACGTGCCCCGACTGCGGGGCGCACACCGAACCGCACTACGAGTGCGAGGAGTGCGGACAGGTGATCGAACCCGACGATTCAGGCCGCGTCCACTGCGACCGCTGCGACCGCGACGTCACCAGCCCCGACTGGTTCTCAATCGACGTCGGCGAGGAGTACCGCCGCGCGCTCGAGACGGTCGGCGAGCGCGAGTCCGCCTACGAGATCCTGAAGGGCGTCAAGGGGCTGACCTCCGCGGACAAGACGCCCGAACCGATGGAAAAGGGAGTTCTGCGCGCGAAGAACGGCGTCACCTCGTTCAAGGACGGCACGGTCCGGTACGATATGACGGACCTCCCCGTCACCGCCGTCCGCCCGTCGGAACTCGACGTGACCGCCGCGGACTTCCGCGAGTTGGGGTATCAGACCGATATCGACGGCGAGCCCCTGGAGTTCGACGACCAACTGGTCGAGTTGAAGGTCCAGGACATCGTCCTCTCGGACGGCGCGGCCGAGCACATGCTCAAGACCGCGGACTTCGTCGACGACCTCCTCGAACAGTACTACGGGCTCCCGCCGTTCTACGAGGTCGATGAGCGCGAGGACCTCGTCGGCGAACTCGTCTTCGGGATGGCCCCGCACACCTCCGCTGCGGTCGTCGGCCGCGTCGTCGGCTTCACCTCCGCGGCCGTCGGCTACGCGCATCCGTACTTCCACGCCGCGAAACGGCGGAACTGCGATGGCGACGAAGATTGCGTGATGCTGCTGATGGACGGCCTGCTGAACTTCTCGAAGCAGTACCTTCCCGACAAACGCGGTGGTCAGATGGACGCACCTCTGGTGATGTCCTCGCGCATCGACCCGAGCGAGATCGACGACGAGGCGCACAATATGGACATCGTGCGGCAGTACCCCCGTGAGTTCTACGAGGCCACGCTCGAACTCGACGACCCCGAGGCCGTCGAGGACCTGATTCAACTCGGCGAGGACACCCTCGGCACCGACGAGGAGTACCGCGGGTTCGATCACACCCACGACACCTCCGACATCGCGCTGGGTCCGGACCTCTCCGCCTACAAGACGCTCGGATCGATGATGGACAAGATGGACGCGCAACTGGCGCTGTCGCGGAAGCTCCGCGCCGTCGACGAGACTGACGTCGCAGAGCGCGTCATCGAATACCACTTCCTGCCGGATCTGATCGGGAACCTCCGCGCATTTTCGCGACAGGAGACGCGGTGTCTCGACTGCGGCGAAAAGTACCGAAGAATGCCGCTGACGGGCGATTGCCGCGAGTGCGGCGGCCGTGTCAACCTAACGGTTCACCAAGGATCGGTGAACAAGTACATGGACACCGCGATCCACGTCGCCGAGGAGTTCGGCTGCCGCGAGTACACCAAACAGCGGCTGGAAGTGCTCGAAAAGAGCTTAGAATCCGTGTTCGAGAACGACAAAAACAAGCAGTCAGGGTTTGCGGACTTTATGTAGGACCGTATTGCATCGGGGCCTCACGCCGTCTCCGGCGACGCTCGATCCCGGCGAAAAAAATCTGCGCCAAAAATATCGCTCGCTCGGCCTCCGGCCTCGCTCGCGGTAGAATATCTCGGAGATCGGGAGTCGAGAATTATGCAGAAGCATTGGTTTCACGTCTATTTGTGGCGAATTAGCGGCGGGAGAGACTGCGCTGATGCGGGGTAAGGAGTCGTGGTACCTCGACCCTCGCAAGGGTTATCCCTCACTCTACCTTCTGTCTGTTTGTAATGGCAAACGGTAAGGTTGATTTCTTCAACGACACAGGCGGCTACGGTTTCATCTCGACTGACGACGGCGACCTCGACGACGACGAAGACGTGTTCTTCCACATGGAGGACGTCGGCGGCGAAGACCTCACGGAAGGTACCGAGGTCGAATTCGACATCGAGTCCTCGCCCAAGGGACCCCGCGCGGCGAACGTCGTCCGGCAGTAATACCGAGACGAACCTGTCGCTCACGGCGACAGACACCGATCTCGACTTTTCGACGGTTACACGCCCGAGCTTATGCTATCCGTACACTCCGTACTGGTGGATTCATACGAATAGCGGTGTGCCCCTTCTCTGCCCGCGTCTGCGGAAACTGTTCTTTGCCGGCTCTGTTGCGGTACTCGATCGGTGATACGTTTCAGCAGGTGTGCTGAATACAGGGCGCGTATCTCGCATAGGGCCTCTTCACCCCACTGCGGCCCAGACTATTCACGAGAGACCACACACGGCCGCGTCTCCGTTGGTTGGCTCACTCCTGTTCCCACCAGATAACCTGGTAGATTAAGCGATCGATTCTCGGAAGTACTGTTAGTCATCACTGGGTGAGGGTTCGCCGTCATCGATGTCGATGACGACGCTGCCGTCGTCCTCAATTACGAGGGATCCACGGTCGTCAAGCCGTTCCATCCACTCGGCGAATTCGTCGGACTCCATAATCCGGAGTTCGTTGCCCAGACCCACGTAGACCGTGTAGCACATCAACAGCAGGACGAAGGTAAAGGGAAGTCCGGCGGTGATCGAGGCGGTTTGAAGCGCGTCCAGTCCCCCGCCGATCAGCAGGACGGCGGCGATGACACCCTCGATGACCGCCCAGAAGACCCGCTGGGCGGTCGGAACGTCGTGTTTACCTCCGGAGGTCAGGTGATCGATCACGAGCGATCCAGAATCCGAGGAGGTGACGAAGAAGGTGACTACAAGGACGACTGCCAGCACCGACAGGGGGATTGCCAGTTGGAAGTACGAGAACATTTCGTAGATAGCGGTCGCGACATCGGCGTTCACCGCCGCGACGAGCGATCCACCCGTTTCTAATTCGACGAACAGCGCCGACCCGCCAAACGTAGACATCCAGAAGAACGAAAACAGCGTCGGTACAATAAGGACGCCAAGCACGAACTCTCGGACAGTCCTGCCCCTCGAGATGCGGGCGATGAACATCCCGACGAACGGTGACCAGGAGATCCACCAGCCCCAGTAGAAAATCGTCCAGCCGCTCTGCCAGGAGTTCCCGCCGCCAGTTTGACTCCAGAACGCCAGCTCCGGCAAGGCGCCGATATAGGTGCCGAGGCTCGTGACGAAATTGCCGAGGATGTACAGCGTCGGGCCGACAATGAGCATCAATCCGAGGAGCGTCACCATTAGAAAGACATTGAACTCGCTGAGTCGCCGCACGCCGCCGTCGAGCCCAGCCGCCACCGACAGCGTCGCAATGGCCGTGATGACTCCGATCAGGACCACCTGAATCCAGACCCCTTGCGGGATGCTCGTCGGGAGGAACTGCCCGGAGAGCGTCGTGAGGCCGGCGTTGATTTGCTGGACGCCGATGCCAAGCGACGTCGAGAGCCCGAACAGTGTCGCGATCACCGAGACAATGTCTATTACGTGGCCGGGCCAACCGTAGATGCGCTCGCCCAGCAACGGCCAGAAGATCGACCGGAAGGTCAGGGGCAGGCCGCGGTTGAACGAGAAGAAGGCCAGACCGAGACCGACGAGTGCGTAAATTGCCCACGGGTGGATGCCCCAGTGAAAGAACGTGGTAGCCATCGCGGCCCCGCCAGCCACGGCGCTCCCACTCTGAACCCCGTCGAAAAATGGCGGCACGGACCCGAAATGAAAGATCGGTTCAGCCACGCTGAAGAACATAAGCCCGATCCCCATACCGGCGCTGAACAGCATCGCGACCCAGGAAAAGTCCGAAAACTCCTTGTCTGCCTCAACGCCCCCGATCCGAATAGCCCCGTACTTGCCAAGTGCAAAGTACAGAACGACGATAATGAAGATGTTCACTGAGAGGATGTAGAACCATCCTGCGACAGCGGAAATCCCGGTCTGGATCGCATTGAACACCCCCGCAGACTGCGATCGGAAGATCAGCGTGACTGCGATGAAGAGCGCGATCACAAGGCAGGAGATAGGGAACACCCGCGAATGAACGTCGACTCCGAAGACCTGGACGTTCATATCCCCCGTTTCCCGATCAGTATCCGGGTGGAACAGTTCAACCTGGAGCCCCTCTGAAGTCGCCCCGACGGCTTCGTCGTCAGGTGAGGACATCGACCTGTTCCTCCGGAGCGAATTGCCGTCGGGAACACCTCCGTCTAGCCGTGTTGCGTCGGCCGAACACTCTGTTCCCGATTTCCCGTGCCGCAACCGGGTATGGGTGGCTACCTGCGGTAGCCAGGTGAATAGCTAGGTATTTGCTAACATATACCATCCAGAATATTGTTGTCGTATTGATAATAGTCTTTCGCTGAGCGACAGTGATCACTGACTGGATCCGAAGCAGCGAGGTATCTCGTGTCGGGCAAAGATTCGAGCTCAGCGAACCGACTCAGAAGTCGGTTGAGTGGACAACAGATACTGGGAAGCCCTGCTGGACTCAGCCTCTGTATTCAGCACACCTGCTGAAACGTATCACCGATCGAGTATCGCAGCAGAGCCTCTGTGCCGCATTTCAGGACCTCACGGAAGGTAGGTCGCCAAGACGTTCACGAGGCGGTCGATCCGTGAGTTGAGTTCGCTCTTTTCGTCTTCGTCGTCGCTACCGGACGTCGTAACACGACCGTCGTCACAGGTGTCAAGACCTACTGCCGCGCTGCGCGCCGTCTCGGCCCGAAAATCGGACGGCACCCCGTTACTCCAGATATCCGAGGTCGCGAAGCCGCTCCTGCGCCTCGTCGTCCATCTCGTCGACCGCGTCGTCGGAAACGTCGTCGTCGAGGGCGTCCGTCCACGCGCCGCCGACTGCGGATTCGAAGGCCGCGAGCGTCGCGTCGGCTTCCTCGATCGCGGGGTCGTCACCGGCGGCGACGTTCTCCGTTTCGCCTGGATCCTCGTCGAGTCGGTACGCCTCGTCGTCGATCCGATCGATTCGGACGTACTTGGCGTCGGTCCGGCGCGCGGCCCGCATCCGCGAGTAGTACCGCGAATCGCTGGGAAGCGTGATGCCGGCGGCGGCGGCCTTTTCCTCCAGTTGGTTCAACTCGACGACGGGACGGGAGTACTCGACGAACGCGTACTCGCCGTCGCCGCGCTGTCCGGGATCGCGAGCGGCGTCAGCGAGGCCGTTGAACGTTCGATACGAATCGGAGACGAGCGATCGGGTCCGATCGAGGGCGACGACCTCGTCGTCGGGGTCGGCCGGCGTCCCGCCCTCGACGTCGAGCGTGTCGAGGACGGTGTGATACAGGTCGAGCAGTTCGACCTGGTCCTCGCGTCGATCGGCGTCGAGGGCGGGGTGTTTGACCAGCAGCGGAACGTTCACCAGTGGTTCGTACAGACAGAACTCGTGGCCGTAGAGGTCGTGCTCGCCGTGGAGTTCGCCGTGGTCGGCGCAGACGACGACCATCGTGTCGTCCCATCGCCCTTCCGCTTTCAACCAGTCGAAGAGGCGGCCGAGCTGGTCGTCGATGTGGGCGATCTCGGCGTCGTACAGCCCGCGGATATCGTCCCACTCGTCGGCGTCGATGTCGCGGGCCCCCGAGTTGTACTCCTTGGAGTTCTGACACACCTCCGTCGAGTCGACGCCGGGGGCGAACTCCTCGGCGAACTCCTCGGGCGGGTGGTACGGGAGGTGGGCGTCCATCAGGTTGATGAACGCGAACGATCGGTCCGCGTCCTCGATGAACGACTGCGTCCGATCGATCACGGCGGGCGTCTTCGAGTCCGCGCTGCCGCCGCCGGCGAAGTACTCGTGGGCGGTGTTACCGAGGCTGACGAGTTTGTCCGCGACGGCCCGGAGCGCCTCGTTGTCGTTCATCGTCTTCCACGCGCGGGCGAGGGGACCCGAGAGGAACTCCCCGGGCATCACCTCGAAGAAGTTGTCCTGATCGTCGAATCCGTCGGTCAGGTGCGTGTAGGGCGTGATCCAGGCGTTCGAAGAGTAGCAGGCGGTGTCGTAGCCGGCGGTCGAAAGCGTCTCCGCGAGCGTGGTCGCCCCCTCGAGGTAGGGGTTCTCCTGGTCCGCGCCGTGGCGAGAGGGGTACATCCCCGTGAAGAGCGAGGCGTGAACCGGGAGCGTCCACGGCGCGGGTGCGACGGCCTGCTCGAAGACGGTGGCCTCTTCGGCGAACGCCGCGAGGTTCGGCGTCGTCGGCCGGTCGTACCCGTACGGCGTGAGTCGGTCCTTTCGAACCGTGTCCATCACCACGAAGAGAACGTTCTCGGGTGATTCGGTAGTCATACTCACCTCTCACGGCGACGGCGTCAAAGAGTCACCGGTCCTGGGGCGCGGGGACAGACGAGTATGTGGGGCGTTAGAACGGTGCCTGCGGGCCTTCGTCGCTTTCGGTCTCCTCGCTCGAACTCTCGCCGGGGAACGACGGCGACATTCCGCCCTCGTGGCCGCCACCGCCGCTCATTCCGGTATCGGCGTGGACCGTCTCTATCTCGGGGATCTCTTTGACCATCCGGCTCTTGATCGCCTGGATTGTCATCGGCGAGATGCCGCAGCCCGAACACGCGCCGCCGAGCATAATCGTGACCTCACCGCTCTCGCGGTCGAGGTTCTGGATGGCGGCCGAGCCGCCGTGCATCTGGATCTGCGGGAAGTTCCGGCGGAGGAAGTTCGTGACGCGTTCTTTCAGGTCGTCGTCGCCGCTTGCAGCGTCGGTGCTCATACCCATCGCTTCGGCGGGGACGGGCTTAGGCCTTTGGTTCACTGCACGCGGCCGCTACCCACGACTGCCGCGGTTCGGACGCGACCGCTCACTCGGAGCGGTCCAACCCGAAGACGCGGCGGTGCTGTCGGCGGAGCTCTTCGAGGTACGCATCCAGCACGCCGGAGAGCTTCGCGTCGTCGACGACGACGGCCGTCAGCCGTTCGTGCGGGTTCTCCGGCAGTTCGATCCGGAACTCGCCGTCCTCGTAGAACGGTTCCGACTCGTTGAGGATCTGCTGGTCGATCGCGTGGATCAGTTCGGAGTCGTACTCGTCGTTCATCGCCTCGAAGGCGTTCTTGTACGCCCGTTGCAGCTCGGGGAAGTAGTTCGCGTACTTGTCTTCGAACTTTTCGGGGTCGAAGTCACTCATACCCGTGATTGGTCGGCGGCGGTACAAACCGGTTTTGAGTCTTTGCCTCGGTCGGCCGCGGACTTCGAGTCGCACCTTCGGCTGACCACGGACGGGAGCGAGCGAGAGTCCCACACGTATTTGAGTCGTCACCGACTGGTCGCCGGTATGAGCGTCGCTGGAAGTATGACCGGCGTCGGAATCGCGCTCCGTCTCCTCGCCGGGCTCGCGCTGATCCTGGCAAACGGC
The DNA here is from genome assembly GCF_024464595.1 of Halobellus litoreus. Taxonomy (NCBI): domain Archaea; kingdom Methanobacteriati; phylum Methanobacteriota; class Halobacteria; order Halobacteriales; family Haloferacaceae; genus Halobellus; species Halobellus litoreus. Next base: position 1,391,751 of record NZ_JANHAW010000001.1, read on the forward strand.
TTCTTCGTGGCGATCGAGTTCGCGCTCACCCGGGTTCGACAGTACCCTGAATCGGAGTTCGACGAGCCGGGGCTCCGCAGGGCCTGGGAGATGACCGACGACCTGGAGATCTATCTGACGAGCTGTCAGGTGGGAATCACCGCGTCGAGCATCGCCGTCGGGATCGTCGCGGAGCCGGCGCTCGCCGCGCTCTTCGAGCCGTACTTCGGATCGACGGTCCTGGCGTCGGTCGGCGCGGGCGGCATCCTCGCGTTTCTGATCATCAACCTCCTGCACCTCACGCACGGCGAGCAGACGCCGACGTACCTCGGCGTCGAGCGCTCGAAGTTCGTCGCCCGCTACGGCGCGACGCCGCTGTACTGGTTCGCGAAGCTCATCTCGCCGATCATCGCGCTCGGCGACGGCGTCGCGAAGTGGACGCTGAAACTGTTCGGCATCGAGATGACCGGTGCGTGGTTGGAAGCCGAAACCGACGCGATCGAGTCGCGAGCGGATCTCAGACACGAACTCGGCTCGGTGCTCGACCGCGGCGACCTCTCCGAGGAGCGCCGCGAGGAGGTGCTCAACGCGCTCGAAGTCGGGGCGCGCTCGGTCCGCGAGGAGATGATCCCGCTCGAAGACGTCGTGTTCCTCTCGACGGATGTCTCTCTCGAAGAGAACCTGGAGCGGCTCGAATCGAAGCCTCACACCCGCTTTCCGCTCGTCGGATCGGATCCGGGAGATTTCCGCGGCATCGTGTACGTCCCCGCAGTCGTCACGAACGTCGACGCGCTCAGAGACGGGGAGCTGACGCTCGAATCGCTCGCTGCACCGCCGATGACGCTGTCGGCGGAGACCGAGATCAGCGAGGCGATCGACCAGTTCCAGGTCGAGCGTCAGGAGCTCGCACTCGTCCTCGACGGCGGGGACGTCGTCGGACTGCTGACCGCGACGGACGCCTTCGAGGCCGTGATGGGCGAACTCGACGACCCGCTCGACGTCGCCGACGACGACGGGGGCGGTGCGTCCGAGGAGACGAACTGAACCGGGCGGTTCGCGGCGACGGCAGTGGGTCCGTCGCGGACCGGCACTCGGGCTGGGAACGACACATCCCCAATGGAAGGCAAACAGTCGGCACCCGTCGCGGACGACCCGCCACTCGAACCCGCGCCGACGTGCCGAACAACCGTGGACCGGCGCGGGGCATCGCTTACGTCACGCGGGCTCTGGCCGCCCGCTGATATATAAATCCACGCCGGTCCCGGACACCACTCCTCGTTGAAGCTCAATCCGGTGTGTACCCGTCGACGCCGGAGGCGCGGAGGTACTCTTCGAGGAGCGTCGGGAACTGGGCGCCGCGGACGTACCGGAGGCCGAACTCGTCGGCCCACGAGATGATGCCCCGGTCTTCGGTGACGACACCGGCGTCGAGCTCCCGCGCGAGGACGAGGAGGTCGAAGTCCTCTCGGGAGTCGAGCACGCCCTGCCGAAGCGCCTGTCGGTACTTGTCTCGCATCCCCGAGAGGATGCGGTCGGCCTCGGTCATATACGCCTCGGCGCTGTCGGCCCCGCCGCGCGTCAGTTCGCTCGGATCGAGCTGTTCGACCTCTCGGAGCGCCTCCTCGGAGACGCGGAGTCCGCGGTCGACGCGGTCGCTCATCTCGTCGATGAAGTTGTACACGATGTTCGCCGGGATGGTGACGCCGTAGCGGTCGGGGCTCTTGCGGACGACCCACGTGTCGAGGCGCGAGAAGACCTCCTCGTCGACGTCGCGGTCCCGGAGCATCGTCGCGAGTTCGTCGTGGATCGAGGGCGGCATATGACAGGAGATGTTGAGTTCCAGACGCGCCGTCGCCACGAGGTCCAGCAGCCGAAGCGCGGCGTCCGTCAGCGACTCGCCGTCTCGACGGATCTCCTCGGTGATGAAAAGCGACGTATCGAGGACGAACTGTTGTCGCGGCAGTTCCCCGGGCATACTTCCGCTTCGTACGGGGGCAATAAAAGATGCTACCCCGTCGGCACCGGTTCCATCGCACCGTCGGGACGAGATCGAGTCAACGTCGAGGTCGCTACTCCCTCTCGGGCCGACACCGTCTCGACGCTGCCCGAATCTTTTCACCGAACCGACCGCAGAGAGCGTATGGACGAACGCGCATACTTCGAACGGCTGGACTCCACCGCGTCGGACCCGGCCGAACTGTTCGAGCACTTCGAGCAGCGATCCGTCGGCGGGCGAACGACGCACGTGCTCCCGTCGGCCCGCCACGGTATCGAGCGCGGGACCGTGATCCTCGACGCGGCCGACGCCATCGTCCGCGGGTATCCCAGCATCCCACGGGTGCTGGCGCTCGATGCGGGCGTCACCTCGTTTTTCGAGTCCGGCGAGTCGATTTTCGCCGAGGAGAAACTCGACGGGTTCAACGTCCGAGTCGCCGACGTCGGCGACGAGGGGCCGCTAGCGTTCACCCGGGGCGGCTACGTCTGCCCGTACACCACCGCACGCGTCCGCGACCTCCTCGATCTGGGGGAGTTCTTCGCGACGCACCCCGAGATGATGCTGTGCGCCGAGTTGATCGGCCCTGAAACGCCGTACACGACACACGATTACGCGGAGGTGGACTCGGACGCGATCCGCGTGTTCGACGTGCGGGACCGCGAATCCGCCGTGCCGCTCGCGGTTTCTGAACGCCGAGAGCTCTGTGTCCGGTATGACTTCCCACAGCCTCGACTGTTCGGGCGGTACGACCGCTCGGAAGCGACCGAAGAGATCTGGTCGGCCATCGAGGAACTCGACGCCGACGGTCGGGAAGGCGTCGTAATGAAGACGGCCGACAGCGATTCGATGGTGAAGTACACCACCGAGTCGAAACACCACGACGAACTCGCGGACGCGTTCTCGCTCCCGTTCGACCTGGGTCGGGATTTCGTCTTTTCGCGAATCACCCGCGAGGTGTTCCAGGCGGCCGAGTTCGACGAGAGCGACGAACGGCTCCGCGAGCGCGCACACGACCTCGGCGAGTCGATCCTGCTCCCGGCCGTCGAGACCGTCCGACGGATCGAATCAGGCGAAACCGTGGGCCAACGGCACCGCGTTCGCGGCGGTCACGACGACATCGACGCCCTCCTCGACCACCTGCGCGACCTCTCGTTGACCATCGAAGTCGAGGCGGACTACCGCGAGAACGGCCAGCGCGTCGTGGAGTTCCTGAAAGTGGCAGAATCGACGGTCGATCGAACGACGTACTATCTAGAGGGTGGGACCTACGACGAGTGACGGCCGTAATCGAGACCAGTACTCCGAGACCTGACGACGAGATTCGAGTCGCGGCGGCTTCGGGCACGGTCGTCAGGGAAGCAGCCGTGAAATACCCATCACTGCCACCGTGTCTTCGATCTAAATACGGTTTTCATATATCAGAATATGGTTTATTTTGTCCTATCCGTAGGGGGGCCACTACGACCCTCGATTCACGTACAATACGGACCAAAATGGATGACGACGGCGTAACTGGTGGCCGTAACCCACGAAAACGCCGCGCACGAAACAGTGGGTGACCGAGAAACGGAAGATAATATCAGACATAACAGCCGAACGGGCTATCACCAGCGTGGCTCAGGACTCGTCCGTTCATCCCACATTCCCTGATGAAACGGTAGCCCGGACTCGATCGGACCGAAACGTATCGCGTCCAGGGCGGTATGGAAAGTTGGAGACGTTCGAAGAGAGCGGTGCCGCGTTCTCGGTAGTAGCATACGAGAAGTTCACGACCCGCGCGGAATGCAGTATTCGACGCCCCGAAGAACCGGGAGCATCCAAGCACGCCCCGCGGGCACCGTCTGAACAAACGAGTATTCACCCGAGAGAACAATCCGGGGGAAAACGGGTCCGTAACCCGGGAACGACGCCTCAATAAATCATATACTGCGATACAGAATTAGTTTCCCCAGTTTCAGGGTAGATTTTGGTCGAAGACACCATTAGACTATACGAACCTCTACAACGAATTGCACGTCCGATTACAGGTCATCGTGCGATCGTGGAGCGAAGACTTGCAACCGTCACCGTAGAATCGAAGAGAGACAAAGCGGGTGTCGGAAATGCACCCACTTCCAACAACCGCATCAAGCGGTAGATGATCAAACGCCAGCGGAAACTGGCGGCTGTAACGGACGCGCCGGTCGCCAGTCGGATTTCACGCCGCCGAGGCAGCGTGCGCAGATATCGTATGTTCGCCGCTGTATGCCAACGTCGTCCGGTATCACTCTAACGGGTATACCGAAATCATCGCTCCAGTTGCTTCGGCTGAGAGGGCACCCGACTCCGGCGATAGCACAATCCGAAGTACTACTTTCGTCGGGTCGATAGTATTGACACCCCCAAACGTATGCCAATCATCACCAGAGTGTACTTTTCGCACCCGGATATGGCACTGGCGAACGTTATCTCATCTCTTCCCGAGGTAACCATTCGCGTGCTACAGGAAGTGAGCACGGATCCGGTTAGCGACACCTCGTTTTTCGTTCTCGAAACCGATCGAATCGAGATCCTCGAACACGAACTGGCCGCGGATCACACCGTCGAGGACGCTCAGCAGGTGTCACGGTACGAGGGCTGGCCCGTGTACAGCATCGAGTTCACCCCCGAAACGCTGCTTCTGGGATCGGTTGTGACCGAGCACAACGGATTCGCACTCGCGGCGCATCAGCACGACGGTGGATGGATCGAACGTTGGCAGCTGCCGGGTCGAAGCGCGCTCCAGTCCGTCTGGGAGTACGCGAACGACCAGGCGTTCGAGTTCGAGATACGAACGGTACGCGAGATATCAAACAGTACCGACATACACGGGACAGGACTGACAGAGAAACAAAAAACCACACTGATACACGCGTACAATAACGGGTATTTCCAAAAACCAGCCGAAATAACACTCGAAGAAATCGCCGACGATCTCGACATTTCGATGAATGCTGCCAGCGGTCGAATCAAGCGTGGGATGAGAAATATCATTGAATCAGCTATCAAAGATATCGAATAGCTAAATGGCGGTGTACAACTTGGTCCGGTACTGGCGGCTGATCTACCGCTTAAGTAGATTCGAATAAATACCAATTTCTGCCTATTTATAATATATAAAATAAAATTTGGTATACGCAAAAAGCGTTGGATATTTGTTATGTCTGGATTCAGGTGGCAGGACTATCGGTCGACGGTGAGTGCATCGGCCTCGGGCGGCGTCGACCGCACGCGAGTTTGTCCACGGTCGCGGCGTCCGAGAGAACAGAAGGTCTTGCAGCCCTATCATCGACCGAGAAGGACCGGCGGCCTCAGTCGAGTTGCTCGCCGACGAGCCGGTCCGCCTCGGCGACGAACGCCTCCCGCGTTCCGGTCGGAATCGTCGCGCCGGCGGCCACGTCGTGTCCGCCGCCGTCGCCGCCGACGGCGCGGGACGCTTCGCGCATCACCGCAGAGAGGTCCAATCCGTCGCGGACGAGCGCGTGCGAGCCCCGGGCGCTCACTTTCACCTCCTCGTCGGACTTCTCGGCGAACGCGAGAATGGGAATGTCGCCGCGGATCCCTGAGGCCCCGACGGCCATTCCCGCGACGATACCGACGATGGTCTCGCGGATCCGCGATCCGGCGTCGAACCACTGGACGTCGTCCTCGACGGTCGTCCCCTCGTTTTGGACCCACTGTAACCCCTCCGAGAGGTTGCGCCGGTGATTCCGGAGGAGCGTCCGCGCGCGGTCGAGGGCCTTCTCGCGGTCGCCCAGACAGACCGCGAGACCGACGTCCGCCCGCTCGTAGCGTGCGGTGGCGTTCAGGAGCGTCGAGAACTCCGAGACGTCTCTGAGTTCGGTTCCGGGAGCCTCGTCGGTCAGCGTGTACGTGGTTCCGACGAGCGAGTCGATCCGATCGGCCGGGACGCCCGACGCGATCGCCCGCTGCAGGAGGCCGCTGACGAGCGCCTGTCGTTCGTCCATCGTGAGGTCGACCCAGCGACGCCACTCGCCCCCGTCTTTCAAGTCCAGATCGAGGTTCGAGAGGAACTCGATCGCCCCGTTCTCGTCGTTCGTGATCCCCGGGATTCTGACGTCGGTCGCGTATTCGAGGAACTTCGGGAGCGGCCGGGTCTGCCGGCCGTAGACGAGCAGATCCGTGGCCTCCTCGACGACGCCGGCGGCGACGCCCTCCTCGACGATGCCCTGGTTCGCCCCCGAGAGGCCGCCGTCGGTGCCCTGCATATCGCCGACCGCCCCGACCACGGCGAGGCCCGCGAGGTCCCGGTTGTCGCCCTCGGGTGGTTCGAGCGCCCGCGCGAGGACGTAGCTCGCCCCCGCCCCGGAGAGTTCTGACGCGCCGTCGAGACCGAACAGCAGCGGGTTCAGGTGGTGGGTCGGTTCGTCGACGCCGTCCGGCAGGTCGGCGGGTTGGTGGTGATCGGCGACGACGGGCGTGAACGCGCCGTCGGCCGCGTAGGGCGCGATGACGTCCAACTGGCCGCTGCCGAAGTCGGTGAAGAGCACCGTCTCGTGATCGGTGGCGGCGATACGCGCGACCTCCCGCTCGTCGAGTTGCTTCGCGAAGACGGTCTCGAACGGGATCCCCGCGCGTTCGAGTGCCGCGGCCGCGATCGCCGCGCTCGTCAGGCCGTCGGCGTCGATGTGCGACGCGAGCAACACGCGGTCGGCCGCTCGCAGTCGGTCTGCGCAGGCGACGGCTCGGTCCTGCAGGTCGGGGACCGGCGCGTCGGCACTCGTCGTCGTGTCTGCGCTCATACCCGAGCGTGGGGCGTTCTCGGATTTAAACCTACGTTCGAGCGGGGGGAGAAACGCAACCGCAGGGCCCCGGTGACTTACTCGTGGTACGTCGGGGCGGCTTCCTCGACGACGGCCGTCGCGAGTTCCTCGAAGGTCGCGTTCGCGGGGACGACGTCGACCCGGATCCCGTATCCTTCGGCCGTCTCACGAGTCGGTGCGCCGATGACGCCGACGACGGCCCGGTTCAGGCCCGAGATGGCCTCCTCGCGGACGCCGCGCTCGGCGGCGGCGGCGAGAAAGTTCTCGACCGTGAGCGAGGAGGTGAAACAGACGGCGTCGAGTTCGCCGCCCGCGGCCATCACCGTCGACTGCCCGGCGCCCTCGGGACGGACGAGACGGTAGAGGACGGTCTCGTGGACGTCGGCACCGGCCTCACGGAGGCCGTCGAGGAGCACGTCGCTCCCGTGGTCGCTCCGAGCGACTTCGACGGACTCCCCGTCGACGTCGCCGTCGAGTGCGGCGACGAGGCCCGCGGAGGTGTACTCCTCGGGGACGACGTCGACCGTCCAGCCGGCGTCGCGGGCGGCGTCGGCGGTTCGCGGGCCGATGCAGGCGAGCGCCGCGTCGCCGGGCGTCCAGTCGGCCGCCGCGAGGAGTTCGACGCCGGTCTTGCTCGTCAGGACGACGACAGCGGGGTCGTCCGACGAGTCGGCACCGGTCTCGGGGACCGCGCCGGTGGGCTCGACCGCGAGCATCGGATCGGGGATCGGACTCGCGCCGAGGGAGTCCAGCAGTTCGACCGCGCGCGCCATCCGCTCGTCGTCCGGGCGGAAGACAGCCACGCGAACGTCTCGGGTCACGCTTCGGACACCTCGGCAGTCCCGGTCCGGTTCCGCAGGAACTCGACGACGCGCTCCCGCGTCGCCGCCACGTCCCCGATCACGGTGATCGCGGGCGGTTCGATCCCCTCGCTGTCCCGGACGTCGACGATGGTGTCGAGCGTCCCGCTCGCGACGCGCATCTCGGGCCACGTCGCCCGCTCGACCAGCGCAACGGGCGTGTCCGGATCCATCCCGGCCTCTCGCAGCGCCGCGGTGTAGTCGGGCAGTTTGCCGACGCCCATCAGAACGACGAGGGTTCCGCCGGTCGCCGCGAGCGCCTCCCAGTTCACGGCTGACTCCTCCTTCGTGGGGTCCTCGTGGCCGGTGACGAACGAAACTGAGGAAGTGTGGTCGCGGTGCGTGACCGGGATGCCGGCCGTGCCGGGGCCGGCGATGGCGGAGGTGATCCCCGGCACGACCTCGAAGGGGATGCCCTCGCTGGCGAGGTGCTCCATCTCCTCGCCGCCCCGGCCGAAGACGAACGGGTCGCCGCCCTTCAGTCGGACCACGTCCTTCCCCTCGCGGGCGAGTTCGACCAGTCGTCGGTTCGTGTACTCCTGCGGCGTCCACTCGCCGCCGGCGCGCTTGCCGACGTCTTCGCGCTTCCCGTCGGGGATGGAATCGAGGATCTCGGGCCCGGGGAGTTTGTCGTGTAAGACCACGTCGGCCTCGTCGAGGAGGCGACGCGCCTTCACGGTCAGCAGTTCCGGGTCTCCGGGGCCGCTGCCGACGAGATAGACGGTGCCGACCGGGGCAGTGGAGTCCGTGTCGCTCGCGGGTTCGGTGGTGTCGCCGTCAGCCATCGTCACTCCTCCGCGGCTTCGCGGGCCGCGGCTATCAGGTCGTCGGCCCCGCGGCCGGCGAGGTCGGCCGCGAACTCGGCGGCGGCGTTGGCGTGGTCGTCGACCGGGAGGTCGCGGCTCGCGGCCACCTCGTCCTCGCCGTCGCCGGAGAGCACGCGGGCGACCGTGTGCACGTACTCGCCCTGCAGTTTCGCGTGGACGCCGATCGGGGCGATGCACCCGCCGCCGAGCTCCGCCAGCACCGTTCGTTCGACGGTCGTCTCGACCCGGGTCCGCGGGTGATCGAGCGCCGAGCGGATCTCCTCGGTCGCGTCGCCGTCGGCGCGCGCGGTGACCGCGATGGCACCCTGTCCGGGCGCGGGGACGAACGTCGCGGGGTCGAGCCGCGCGTACTCGACGTGGTGCAAGAGGCCCGCGCGGCGGAGTCCCGCCTCCGCGAGGACGATGGCGTCGTACTCGACGTCGAGTTCGCGTTCGAGCGCGCGGCGTTCGATCTCGGCGAGGCCGTCGAACCACTCCTCGATCGACTGCTCGAAGTCCTCGGTCTCCCCGTCCGCCGCGGCTCCCTCGCTGTCTGCCGACTCCGAGGGGTTCTCGGCCCTCTCGTCGCGGTCGGCATCGACGCGGCGCTCGTGTTCGGCCTGCAGGTCGGGGGCCAGGAGCTTCTCGATCCGGGTGTCGACGTTGCCGCGGAGCGGTTCGACCGTCAGGTCCGGGCGCTCGGCGAGGAGCTGGGCCTTCCGGCGGAGCGACGAGGTGCCGACGACGGACCCCGACGGGAGGTCCGCCAGTTCGGTCCCGGTCGGGGTGAGAAGCAGGTCCGCCGCGGACGCGCGGTGGGGGACGCCGGCGACGACGAGGTCCGTCGGTCCCTCCGTAGGCATATCCTTCATCGAGTGGACCGCGGCGTCGACGTCGCCGTCGAGGACCTGCTCGTCGAGCGCGCGGACGAACGCGCCAGTCTTCCCGAGCCGGTGGATCAGTTCGTCCCTGATCTGATCGCCGCGCGTCTCGACCTCGACGAGTTCGACGTCGAACCGCCGGTCTTCGAGCGTCTCCCGAACGCTCGCCGCCTGCCGGAGCGCCAGATCCGAACTCCGGGTCGCCAATCGGAGTGTGCCGCGAGTAGTCATTGCCGTGACCTCGGCGGCCACGGGTGAAAAGGCCACCACTTCGGTCCCGGTGAGGTCCGACAAAGGCGACGGCCACGACCACCGAAACGCACTCACGCCCCCGCTCCATCGCTACCGACGTGTCCATCGCTGCCCGCGTCGCGGACGAGATCGGCGAGTTCCTCCACGTCGCCGTGCTCTGGTTCCTGCTCAACTCGGCGGCCGCGCCCGTGAACGTCGTCGTCTCCGCGCTCCCGTTTCCGCTGGAGCGGCGGCTCTGGCACGCCGCCGTCCTGTCGGCGGTCGGCGTCGGCGTCGTCCGGTACTACGACCCCTCCTGGGAACTGGTCCGGGGGTTCGTCGTCGGCGTCGCGACGACGGCGACGTTCGCGTCGCTGTACGTCTTTTCGGGGCTGAGTCGCGCCGTCGTCGAAGGCGGGTCCTGGCTCGCGGTCGCCGCAGTCGCCGGGTTCTGGGTCGTCGGGGTCGCCGTCGGCGTCGCGCTTGCGCATCCGCTGACCTGGCGGCGGTTACGGACGTCCGTCGCCGTCGAGTGACGAGCGAGGCCGGATCGGGGGGGTCGCTTAGGGCGTCCCGACCGCGACGTGCCGCTTGTACAGGTAGTACAGCGCGAGCACGATGCTGAGTGTGAAGGCGCTGAGGACCTCCGTCGCGAGGGCGGCCAACCCCCAGACGAGCGGGTCGGGCGACCACGACGCGTCCGACTCGGCGATCGCCCGCGCGTCGACGTACGTCGCGATCGGATACATCACCGAGAGCACGAGGCCCAGGAGCCCCACGATCGGGACGACGACGAAGGCCCCGAAGATGGTGACGATCCCTCCGGTGAGAAAGAGGTCGAAGAGGAACGCGCCGATAAACAGCACGGCGAGCAAGCCCCCGAGGGCGACGTAGAGCGGAATCGCGGCGATCCAGTACCACCAGCGCGAGTCGACGCTCGCGCGGGGAAGCAAGTCGCCGATCGGGTCGTCGAAGTCCCCGCCCTTCGTGTCGGTCTCGCCCGTCGCGGGACCGGTTCCCGCCGTCGGCGACGCAGCCGTCGCCGGACCGCCGGATTCCGGTTCTGTCGTCCCCGTTTCCGCGGTCTCCGAGCGGCTGGTCGAGGGGTCGAACTCCTCGGTCGGCACACCGGAGTCGTCGCTGCTCCCGTCGGGGCCTCCTCCGGGGTCGAGTGACTCCGGGTCGCCGTGGTCGGGAGATTCCGAGTCGTCGCGGTCCGAGGACTCCGAATCGCCGTCGTCGGCCGTCGAATCGTCGCGTGGAGGGCTGTCCATACCTCCTCGTTCGCCGCTATCGTACAAAAAATCGGGGGCGAGCGCGGACCGCGAGCCGCTGTGTCGCGGACGACGCTTACAACGCTTCCTTGTACGCTTCGAGCGTCTCCTCGACGTCCTCGTCGGTGTGGGCGTAGGAGACGAACTGCGACTCGAACTGGTTCGCGGTGAGGAAGATTCCCCGATCCTTCATCTCCTGCCAGAAGAGCCGCTCCCAGCGCTCCGTCTCGGCGTTCGCGACGTCGGCGCCGGTCTTCGGGCAGTGATCGTACCGCGCGCACGACTCGTCCTGTCTGCAACCGGCGTCGCAGACGTGGCGGTCACCGGCGTCGCCGTCGCCTCCGGCCGGGCCCTCGCGCGTGAAGACGGTCTTGAACATCGAGTCGGTGCCGACGACCGTGTAGGCGGGAGCCTGGTCGGCGACGATGTCGGAGATCCCCTCGCGGAGGCGCTCGCCGAGGCGGTTCACGTGCCCGTAGACGTCGTTCTCGGCGGCGTATTTGAGGTTCTCGTAGCCCGCCGCCATCGTCACCGGGTGCCCGGAGAAGGTGCCGGACTGGAAGACGTCGCCCGCGGGCGTGAACTCCTCGAGGATCTCCGCCTTCCCGCCGATCGCGCCGACCGGGAAGCCGCCGCCCACAATCTTGCCGAACGTCGTCACGTCGGGCGTGACGCCGAACTTGCCCTGCGCGCACTGGAGGCCGCCGACGCGGAAGCCCGTGATGACCTCGTCGAAGATCAACAGCGCGCCGTGGTTCTCGGTCAGCTCGCGGAGCCGCTCGTGGTAGCCGTCGACCGGCATCACGATCCCCGTGTTGGCGAGGATCGGTTCGGTGAGCACCGCCGCGATCTCGTCGCCGTGCTCCTCGAAGACGCGCTCGGCGGCCTCGACGTCGTTGAACGGCACGGGGATCGTGTGTTCGGCGAACGACGAGGGGATGCCGGGAGAACTCGGCTCCGCGTGCTCGTATTCCCCCTCGACGAGCGTCGACTCCTGCGCGCCGTGGTAGCCGCCCTGCATCACGACGATCTTGTCGCGGCCGGTGTAGCCGCGGGCGAGCCGGACCGCCGAGACGGTCGCCTCGGTCCCGGAGTTGACGAAGCGGGTCATCTCGACGGAGGGGACGTGACGGGCGACGAACTCCGCGAGTTCGACCTCGACCTCCGTCGGCGCGCCGTACATCGGCCCGTCGGCGGCGTGCGACTGCACCGCCGCCCGCACCGGTTCCGGCATATCGTGGCCGTACAGCAGCGGTCCGTAGCCCATCACGTAGTCGAGGTACCGGTTGCCGTCGGCGTCGACGACGTGCGCGCCGTCGCCCCGCTCGATGAAGAACGGGTACGGGCGCGTCGCCCGGACCGAGGAGTTGACGCCGCCGGGGATCACCGAGAGCGCTCTGTCGTACAGCGCCCGCGACTCGTCGTGTCTCATACGCGTTGCTTCGGCCGGGGCGTGCAAAATCCTTGTCGCTTCCGGGGACGAGGCGACGGCCGATCACTCGCCGCGGAGCCACGTCAGGGACGAGGCACCGGCGGCGTCCCCGGGTTCGTCATCGCCCGACACCGAGTCGTCCGGGCTCGCTCCGGGCGAGTCGGCATCGCCCGCGCGGTCGTCGAACCGATCGGCGAGGAGGAGCGCGAGCGAGTCGTTCAACGCGTGGATCGCGATGAGCGCGGGCAGCGATCGGAACCAGAGGTACAGGAGCGTCATCACGAGCGCCGGTTGTGCGATCCGGGCGATCGCGTCGCGGTCCCAGGTGTCGCCGGCGTGACCGACCACGAAGGCGGCGGCGGAGAGGCCGCCCGCCAGCGGGACGCTCCCGGTGAGCGAGAGCAGCCGTTCGAGCGCGTAGCCGTGGAAGGCGGTCTCCTCGGTCGCCCCGGCGGTGACCGCGACGAACAGGCGCTCGGGGGTCGAGAGCGACGTGAAGGAGCCGATCCCGGCCGCGAGGCTCTCGCCGCCGTCCCCCACGCGCGCCCAGAGCGGTGCCGTGAGAACGTGCGACCCGGTCAGGACGCCGAACCCGACGAGCACCTGTCCGAGGAGCGCCGACGGCGACGCGATCCGCCAGCCGATCGAGGAGAGGGAGTTGCCCTCGGCGGCGACGACGAGCAGTAACATCGCCGGGACGGCCCACTTCCAGGCGTGTTCGCGCAGGTCGACCGAACGTGGGCCGGCCCCGGCCGCGGGGCTCTCAATAGTATTGACGGCTCGGCGCGTCCGATCGAGGACCGCGAATCCGACGAGAGCGACGAGCAGTCCGACCGCGGTGACCGGCGTCAGCTGCACACCGCAACTGCGAGGACCGGCGGTCTTTGCTCTTTCTCTCCGCGGCGGCGTGGTGGAAGAAGAGTCGCACCGACCGGAAAGGGCGTCCTACACCGCGTCGGGACCGCTCTTGTCGGTGCGGATCTGCCGCGCCGATTCGACGGGGAGGACGAACACCTTGCCGTCGCCTTTCTCGCCCGTGCGGGCGGACTCGGCGATCGCGTCGACGACCTCCTGTGCGGGGATGTCGGCGACGACGCACTCGATCTTCACCTTCTGGTGGAGATCGACCGTGTACTCCTCCCCGCGCCACTGCCCCTTCTTCGCCGGCTGAGAGCCCCGCCCCGAGACGTTCGTCACCGTCAGCGACGGCGCCCCCGCCTCCGCGAGCCCCTGTTTGACGTCGGAGAGCTTGTCCGGGCGGATGTACGCCATCACCATCTTGATCTCCGCGTCGCTGCCGCCAGTCGATTCGTCGGTCGAGGTGGTATCGCTCATAATTCAGTCTCCGTGTCGTCATCGGTAGCAGTTTCGGCACGCGAGTCGCTGCGGGCGCGGATCGCCTCACCGTCCGAGCGGACCGTTCCGCCGTCCGGGCGGATCGTCCCGCCGTCGACGCGGGCGCCGGATTCGTCCGGGCGCCCGAACTCGGGGTAGGTGTCGACGCCGTGCTCGGAGGAGTCGAGGCCTTCGAGCTCGTGGTCGTGCGAGACGCGCGCCTGACCCGCGGCGCGGAACGCGCCGAAGACGAGCGCGGTCGCCGCGAACGTCCACAGGGAGATGACGGCGACGCCGACGACCTGCGGGATCGCCAGCGAGAGCAGCGACGCGTTGCCGTTCCAGAACGCCGTCGCGGCGAACGGGTACGCCAGCGCCCCGAGGACGCCCGCGGAGCCGTGCACCGGGAAGACAGCGCAGACGTCGTCGATCTTGAGGCGCTTCTCGACGAACTCGAAGACGATCGGGAGCTGCGCCCCGGCCAGCAGGCCGATGGCGATCGCGCCGGGCCAGACGATGACGTCGGTGACGGAGGTGACGCCGACGAGGCCGGCCAGCAGGCCGTTAGCCACGTAGAGCGTGTCGACCTTGCCGGTCTTGTAGGTCGCGACCGCCGCGGCACCGATCGCGCCGGCGGCCATCCCGAGCGTCGTCACGAGCGCGACGCGCCCGACGGTCGAGAAGGAGCCGAGGACGACCTCGCCGGACTCAGACAGCGCGAGCGGCGACGCCGAGGTCCCGACGTTGAAGCCGTACCAGCCGAACGCCAGGATGAGCGTCCCGAGGACGGCGAACGTCATCGAGTGGCCGGGGATGACGTTCACGCTGCCGTCGTCGTTGAAGCGGTTCATCCGCGGCCCGATGATCCACGCGGCGGTGAGGCCGGCGATGCCGCCCATCGCGTGGACGATCACGCCGCCCGCGAAGTCGTAGAACCCGAGGGCGTCGAGGAAGCCGCCGCCCCAGGTGAAGCCGGTGACGACCGGGTAGATGACCCCGGCGAGCAGGATCGTGTAACCCACGTACGCGCGGAGTTTCGCGCGGCCGGCGACGGCCCCGGAGACGATCGTCGCGGCTGTCATCGCGAACACCGCGCCGAAGAGCCAACTGACCCAGGCTCCGGCGGACCCGGCGTCTGGCGCGTAGAGGTCCGCGAACGCGCCGGCGATCGAGTAGGATCCGCCGCCGGTCGCGCCGCCGACGATCGTCGAGATCGCCGCGCCGACGAGGAAGAACACGATCACGCCGACGCTCCAGGTCAGCAGGTTCTTCGTCAACTGGTTCGCGACGTTCTTCGAGCGGACCTGCCCCGCTTCGAGCATCGCGAACCCGGCGTGCATGAAGAAGATCAGGAACGTGACCGTCAGGACCCACATCATGTTCACGCCCTCGACGACCGCGGACAGGTCGGACTGCAGCGCTGCGCTCAACATACGATACCCCTCGTGAGTGGTGCTCCGAATTGGCTTGGACGTTCGTACATCGTTTGGTGGTTTTAGGTTGGATTCGTTTTGCGAATCTCGATAGATTCTATTCACATAGAGTATTAAAACACTTATCGTTTATATTGTAAAATTTTTCTCGAATATTCACACGTCTGTCAAAATTACTATGGAATTAAAGGAATATAAGGACGTAACGTCGAAAGGAGACGGACAAATGTTGCCGAACTTCTCGACGAATATAGTATTGAATATCTGATAGGAAGCGGGAAAACGGTGGCGCGCAGCGACCGCGCGCGATCGGCCACGGGGGTTGGGGCCGGCGGCAAGCAGGGTAGCGAAGGAAGGAAACGCAGACGAAGAGAAGTCGATCCGTCGCGGACGAGAACCGCGGGAGTCAGTGCGGCCGAGTGAGTCAGCGAGGGCCTACACGGCGTCGGGGCCGGTCGTCGAGGTGCGGATCTGACAGGCCGACTCGACGGGGAGGACGAATATCTTCCCGTCGCCGGGTTCCCCGGTGTTGGCGCCGTCCTGAATCGCGTCGACGACCTCCTGGGCGGGGATGTCGGCGACGACGCACTCGATCTTCACCTTCTGGTGGAGATCGACCGTGTACTCCTCTCCGCGCCACTGTCCCTTCTTCGCCGGCTGAGAGCCCCGCCCCGAGACGTTCGTCACCGTCAGCGACGGCGCGCCCGCCTCCGCGAGTGACTGCTTCACGTCGCCGAGTTTGTCGGGACGGATGTACGCCATCACCATCTTGATCCCGGTGTCGTCTGCGGAGTCACTCATCGGCGCTCACCCCCGAACCGTCGGCAGAGGCGTCCCCAGGGGTCGCACCCCCGTCGGTACGGAGTTCGCCGCCGTCGGTGGCGACGGTGCTGTCGCGGCGTTCGTTCGGGATGAACTCGGGGTAGACCGAGACGCCGTGTTCGCCCTCGTCGAGCCCCTCGGACTCCTCTTCCTCGGTCACGCGGAGGCCGACGACCGCGTCGAGCACGTAGAGGACGATCGCGGACGCGACGACCGTCCACAGGGCGATGACGACGACGCCGACGACCTGCAGCGCGAACTGGTTGACCGCGAAGCCGCCGACCGCGAACACCGGGATCAGCGCCGTCCCGACCGCGCCGGCGACACCGTGGACGGCGAAGACGCCGCAGACGTCGTCGGTTTTCAGCGTGTCGACGGTGAAGCGGAACGCCGGGAGGACCAGGAAGCCGCCGAGACCGCCCAGGAGCGCGCCGCCCCACCAGGTGACGTGCGGGACCGCGCCCGTGACGGCCACGAGACCGGCCAGCAGGCCGTTCGCGGTCCAGAGCGGGTCCGGCTTACCCTGGTAGCGTGCGGAGGTGAGCATCGCCATCGCGCCGCCGGCGCTCATTCCGAGCGTCGTCACGAGCGCCACGCGACCGAGCGCCGCGCCCATGAACGTGAGCGACCCGTCGTCGCCGACGGCGAGGATCGTCGCCTGCGTGCCGACGTTGAAGCCGTACCAGCCGAACGCCAGGATGAACGTTCCCAGGACGGCGAGCAGCATCGAGTGGCCCGGGATGGGCTGGCTGTTACCGTTGGCGTCGTAGCG
Source organism: Halobellus litoreus (assembly GCF_024464595.1). NCBI lineage: Archaea > Methanobacteriati > Methanobacteriota > Halobacteria > Halobacteriales > Haloferacaceae > Halobellus > Halobellus litoreus. The sequence goes on from NZ_JANHAW010000001.1 coordinate 1,408,374, forward strand.
ACCCTTGCGCGCCCCGACGAACTTGGCCGCGACGAGGCCCGCGATCCCGCCGCACATGTGGACGACGGTCGCCCCGGCGAAGTCGAGGTACCCCGCGCCGAGCGCGCTCCCGATGTAGCCGCTGGCCGAGAGGAGGCCGCCGCCCCACGTGAAGCCGACGACCACGGGGTAGATGATCGCCGTCATCACGACCGTGAACAGCACGTACGCGTCGAAGTTCATCCGCTCGGCGACGGCCCCGGAGACGATCGTCGCGGCCGTCATCGCGAAGACCGCACCGAAGAGCCAGCCGATCCACGCGTTCGGATCGCTGATGTGCGCGAACGCGCCGGAGATGCCGCCGCCGGAGGTGAGCCCCCCGACGACGCCGACGACGCCTGCGCCGACGACGAAGTAGATGATCGTCCCGAGGAACCAGTCACTCATGTTCTTCATCAGCACGTTCCCGACGTTCTTCGCGCGGACCTGCCCGGACTCCAGCAGCGCGAAGCCCGGCTGCATGAAGAAGATCAGGAACGTGACGACCAGGACCCAGACGTTGTTGATGCCGTTCGCGACGGCGGTCGGATCGACCTGTAGCGGGGTTACCATACTTTCACCTCTAACTTCGAACGTTCGTCCAGTGGTGCTCCAAATTCGCTGTGATTCGTGGTCTGTGTCACGAGATATTCTCAAGCAAAGGTAGTATATAAATTTTGGAGTTGAATATGTCTAAAATACCTATTCCTATCCAGACATTCGTATGATTTGGGTAATAATATAATGCGTATAAGGTCAAAGAGTGCGTAGATATCTATGTTATTACCCGTATTTGGTGGACGTACGTTCAGGCAAATCCTGCCAAACCGTCCGTTTCAGCGGGTGCGCGCTCGGGCGGCGACAACGTCGGGCGGGGCGGACATCCTCAGAGTCGGTCGGCGAGGTCCTCGGCGAAGTACGTGACGATCAGGTCCGCGCCCGCTCGCTTCATCGCGAGCAGCGACTCGTGGGCAGTCGCTTCGAGGTCGAGCCATCCCCTCTCCGCGGCGGCGTGCACCATCGCGTACTCGCCGGAGACGTTGTAGGCGGCCACCGGGTGGTCGAACGCCTCGCGGATCGAGCGCACGACGTCGAGATACGCGAGCGCGGGCTTGATCATCAGCACGTCCGCGCCCTGTTCGACGTCGAGGGAGACTTCGCGGAGCGCCTCCCGACCGTTCGCGGGGTCCATCTGGTAGTGACGCCGGTCGCCGAAGGCCGGAGCGCCGTCGGCCGCGTCGCGGAAGGGGCCGTAGAAGGCGCTCTCGTACTTCGCGGCGTAGGACATAATCGGGACCGACTCGTGGCCCGCCGCGTCGAGTCCGTCGCGGATCGCGCCCACCATCCCGTCGGTCATCGAACTCGGCGCGACCATATCCGCGCCCGCTTCGGCGTGGGAGACGGCCGTCCTCGCCAGCAGGTCGAGCGTCGGATCGTTCCGGACCGTGAGGGTGGGATCCGACTCGGCGTCGGCTTCGAGCACGCCGCAGTGGCCGTGGCTGGTGTACTCACAGAGGCAGACGTCGGTGATCACGTACGCGTCCGTCTCGGCGGTGATCCGCCGCACGGCCTCCTGGACGACGCCGTCCTCGGCCCACGCGCGCGTCCCGCGCTCATCCTTCGATTCGGGAATTCCGAACACCATCACCGCCTCGACGCCCGTTTCCCGGACTTCCTCGACGCGTGCGACCGCGTCGTCGACGGGCACGCGCTCCTGGTTCGGCATCGACTCGATCGGGGCGCGCTCGTCGGTGGTCGCGTCGACGAAAATCGGCGCGACGAGGTCCCGCGCGTCCAGTCGGGTCTCGCTGACGAGCGGTCTGATGCCGTCGCGTCGCAGCCGTCGCGGACGGTCGGTGAGGTTCATACGCCCCGCTTCGTCGCCGGCGGAAAAAATCGCATCGGACTGCGGGGACGACGACGCCTCGGACAGCGGGAACGACGACGCCTCGGACAGCGGGAACGACGACGCCTCGGACAGCGGGAACGACGACGCCGAGGACTTCGGCGACGAGACACATCTGTTCGGCCGCCGTCCGGAGCGAAATATGTTTGTGGCGCTCCCGGGTAGAGACGGACGATGCAGTCGCTCGCGGTCGCCCTCCAACTCGACGCGATGCCGCCCCGCCTACTGGCGCTCTTGGAGTCCGAGTGGGCCTACGTGGCGCTCTTCGGCGTTTTCGTCCTCGAAGGCGCGATGCTGATGTACTTCATGCCGAGCGAACTCATCGTTCCCGGGTCGCTCCTGCTGCTCGGCGGCGACGCCCTCGTTCCGGTCCTCGCGGTCGCCGTGCTCGGTGCCACGGTCGGGCAGTACGCGCTGTTCAAGGTGGCCCAGCGCGGCGGCCGGGAGTACCTCCTCGCGAAGTCGTGGTTCCGCATCGACGAGACGAAACTCGATCGGTTCGACGGCTGGTTCGAGCGGTGGGGGCCGATCGTCGTGCCCGTGAGCAACGCGTTGCTGTTCACCCGAGGGATGCTCACCGTCCCCGCCGGGTTCGCCGAGATGGACGACCGGCAGTTCCTCGCGCTGTCGGCGCTAGGCACGCTCGTCTTCGAGGTCGCGCTCGCGGGGCTGTACCTGTACGCCGGGACGCTGCTGTAGGAGGGAGTCGTGAACCGCGACGGGCGCGATGGCCCCTGGCTTCGTCCCGCGGAGTACTCGAACGCACCCGCAACACCGTCGGCGTGATGACCGTGAACAGTGGCGGCGGTCACGGTCGGCGTCACTCGACGGGGTCGCCGTGGGACTCCCGAAGTTCGACCTTGCGGATCTTGCCCGTGGAGGTCTCGGGGAGGTCGTCGACGAACTCGACGACGGTCGGGCACTTGAAGTGCGCGAGGTTGTCGCGGGCGAACTCGATGACCCCCTCCTCGGTGAGGTCGGCACCGCCGGCCGGCACGACGATTGCTTTGGGCGTCTCGCCCCACTTCTCGTGGGGGACGCCGATCACGGCGACGCGCTCGATGTCGGGGTGGTCGTAGAGGGCGTCCTCGACCTCGACGCTGGAGATGTTCTCGCCGCCGCTGATGATGACGTCCTTCTTGCGGTCCTTGATCGCGACCATCCCGCGGTCGTCGATAGTGGCGAAGTCGCCGGTGTGGAACCACCCGTCGACCCGGCCGGTGAAGGCCTCCTGAGTCCGTTCGGGCTTGTTCCAGTAGCGGTCCATAACCTGGTTGCCGCGGACGACGATCTCGCCCATCGTCTCGTCGTCGGGGGGGACGTCCTCGCCGTCCTCGTCGACGACTCGCAGTTCGGTCCCGAGCATCGCGTGGCCCTGGCGGGTCTTGATCGCGAAGCGACCCTCGCTCTCGATCCGGCGCGGCGAGTTGCTCGTCGTGATCAGCGGGCCGGTCTCGGTCAGCCCGTAGACGTGCAAGATGTTCCAGCCGAGTTCGTCCTCGACGGTCCGAATGGTGGATTCGGGCGGCGGGCTGGCCGCGGTCGCGATCCTGACCGGCTTGTCACCGGTCGCCGCGACGTCGTGTGTCTGGTAGTGGTCGATCATCTGATCGAGGACCGTCGGCGCGCCGCAGAGGTAGGTCACGTCGTGGGCGTGGATGCGCTCGAAGGCGCCCTGGGTGTCGAAGTGGCGCTGACAGACGTGCGTCCCGCCGACGCCGGTGATGACGTAGGGATAGCCCCACCCGTTGACGTGGAACATCGGGAGCGTCCAGAGATAGGCGTCGTCGTCGCTGACCTCGGTGTGGTGGGTGGTGATCAGCGCGTGCCAGTGTTCGGTGCGGTGGGTGCGGACCACGCCCTTCGGGTCGCCGGTCGTCCCGCTCGTGTAGTTGATCGTCGCGGGGTCGTCCTCGGAGATGTCGGGGCGCTCGACCGCGCCGGGGTCGGCTCCGTCCAGGAGCGCCTCGTAGTCGTGCCAGTCGCCGTCGACGCGGTCGGCCGGGTTGGCGACGAACGTCGCGGCGGGGACCCTGTCGCGGATCGCCTCGACCTTCTCGGCGTACTCGTGGTCGGCGACGACCGCCCGGGCCTCGCAGTCGTCGAGGATGTACTCGTAGTCCTCGGCGATGAGCCGGTAGTTGAGCGGGACCGAGACGGCCCCGAGGACGTTGATCGCGAACAGCGTCTCCAGAAACCAGTGCGTGTTCGGCGAGAGCAGCGCCACGCGGTCACCCTCCTCGATGCCGAGATCCGAGAGCGCCGCCGCTGCGCGGTCGACTCGCTCGCCGAACTCGGCGTAGGTGTACTCGGTGCCGTCGTGGGCGACCACGCCGACGGCGTCGCCGTAGACGTCGACTCCCCTGTCGAGGAAGTCGAGCGTCGTCATCGGTCGATTCACAGTGTACCAACGCGCCACTGTGAAACGTAAAGTTCTTTCTCAACGGCGGGGTCGAACTCCTGTCTCTCGATTGCGACAACCAGAATCAGATTCTGACACTTACGCGACCAAACTATTAATATCAATAGTTGACTCTCCACAGGGGATGTCCACAGCTCATCTCATCGCGGTCGGCTCCTCTCCGCTGGGCAAGACGGACCTGCCCGGCCGCGACTTGTTCTCGAAGGCACTGGCCGAGGCGTTCGAGGAGTTGCCCGATCCGGCCGACGTCGTCGACGGGCTCTACGTCGGCGCCCAGTCCGAACGGTACGAGAATCAGATTATGCAGGGGACGCTCATGGCCGAATGGGCCGGCCTTCGGAACGTCCCCGCAGAGCGCGTCGAGGCGTGTGCGGCCGCCGGTGCGCTCGCGCTCAAGAACGCAGTCCGGGACGTTCGGGCGGGCGTCCACGACGCGGTGCTGGCCTGTGGCGTCGAGAAGATGACCGCCGGCGGGACCGAAGGGGCCACGAACGCGCTCGGTGCCGCGTTCGAGCGGGCCTTAGAGCAACGGTCCGGGATCACCGCGCCCGCCACGTACGCCCTGCTCGCGCGGCGATACCTCCACGAGACCGAGGCAACGGAACGGGACCTGGCCAGGATCGCCGTGAAGAACCACCGGAACGCGGCGGACAACCCACGGGCGATGTTCCAGCAAGCAGTCGATATCGAGACTGTCATGGACGCTCCCGGCGTCGCTCCGCCACTGAAACTGTACGACTGTGCGCCGGTTACCGACGGTGCCGCGGCCGTCGTCGTCGCGAACGACGAGGTGGCGGCCGACCTGCAGGACCGTGACGACGCGGTCCGCGTGGCCGGCGTCGGCTCGGCGGCCAACAACCTCGCCGTCGCGGAGCGCGACCTGACGTTCGTCGAGGGGGCGAACGTCGCCGCCTCGACCGCCTACGAGGACGCCGGCGTGGGCGCGGCGGACATCGACGTCGCGGAGGTCCACGACGCCTTCACCGTCTGCGAGGCGCTGCTGGCCGAGGCCGCCGAGTTCGCTCCCAAGGGTCGCGGAATCGAGACCGTCGAGGATCCCGGGGACCGATCGGCGGGCTGGACTGACGTCCAGATCAACACCAGCGGCGGGCTGAAGGCCCGCGGGCACCCGATCGGGGCGACCGGGCTGTTGCAGGCGGTCGAGGCCTACGAACAGCTCACCGGACGGGCCGGGGACCGGCAGGTGGCCGACGCCGACACCGCGCTGCTCATCAACGAAGGCGGCGTCGCGGACGCCCACACGGTGGCCACCGTCCTGACGGCAAATGACGGAGGAGCGTGATTCACGATGACAGACACCGATTCCACGACGACGGGACCGCTCGTACCGGACGACATCACCGCCGACTCGCCCTTTACGCTCCCGGGCTTCTTCGACGCGTTAGCCGAGGGCCGGTTGATAGCCGCCCACTGTACGGAGTGCGAGACACAGATGCTGCCGCCTCGCCCCGCCTGTTACGGCTGTGGCAGCCGGGCCGTCACCCTGTCGGAACAGCCCCGGACCGGCGAGGTGGTCTCGTACACGTCGGTCAACCGACCCCCGTCCGCGTTCGACCACTTGGCGCCGATCACCGTCGCGGTGGTCGAACTCGACTCCTCGGCTCGGCTCACGGGTCGAGTCGACGCGCCGCTCGAGGACGTCGCCATCGGAGACCGCGTCGAGCTCCGAGTCTGTGATCCCGAGACAGTCGATATCGATCCGGACTTCGATCTGTCCTACGAGGAGGAGTGGCCGATCCACGTCTTCGAGCTGCTGTAAACGGATACACACTGACGGGATCCTGTTACGGTGAACGGCCCACCGTGCACTGCGTCGGGTGCGCCGGCTCAAGGTCTCCCGTTCGTCGGCGTGAACTGCTCGGTCGTCGATCTGCTTGTCGAAAGCGAGGGCAAGAGCCGACCGCGGGAGGCCCGCAGGCGGATGCTATCGCGAACGCGCGCCCGCCTCGTCCCCGGAGGACTTTTCGACCTACGTCGCGTTCGGATGGGACGTGAGCGACTTCGACGAGGAAGCGGAGCGGGAGCGACTGCGCGAAAAGTACGAGAAGGACGAGGAGCGGCGCAAGGAGACCCAGCAGATGAGCGAACTCCTGCTGAAGGGCGCGACGATGACCAATCAGCACTGCGGCGAGTGCGGGTCGCCGATATTCCGCTACCAGGGCCAGGAGTTCTGCCCGAGCTGCCAGCGCGTCACCGGCGGGGAGGCGGCGTCGGGCGGCGAGACCGCCGAATCGTCGCCGGAATCACCTCCGCCGTCGGAGGCTGGCGCCGCCGGCCGGTCGGAATCGAACGGCGCGGTCGAGCGGGAGTCGACGGCGGCCGGTTCGGCCGAGACCGACGACCGGGAGAGCGGCAGAAGCGTCGCCCCCGGACCGGAGCCGGATTCGGAACCAGAGCCGAACGCGGCGGCAGCCGGGGAGGCGGGCGTCAGCCCGAAACCGGAGGCGACGAGCGGTCGATCGGCCGACAGCGGTGGAACGCCGGGTGGTCACCCGACCGACAGCGGTGGAGCGCCGCGCAGTCCGTCGGCCGACGTCGGGAAGACGCCGAGCGCCGCGGACGAGGAGTCGGCGGCGAGCGAACAGACGGCACGGGACGCGCTGCTGCGGGCGCTGACGCGTCACGCGCAGTTGGCGGAGCGGACGGACGACCCGCGACAGGCGAAGGCGCATCTGGCGGCCGCGAGAGAAGCCGCCGAAGCGCTCGACGAACTCGAATAGCGGGATAACACCGATTCAGGCGGCGAGCGCCCCGGCCAGCTTGAGTCGGACGTACCCCAGATAGGGGATCCGGATCCGGGCGGTCCCGCGGATCCACTCGGGCCGGACCGGCCCCGCGATGTTGCTCGCCTGGTCGTACCGCGCGTTCGCGTCGCCCTTCGTGATGAATCCGTCGTGCGGGGCGGGGCAGTTCGAGAGCTGGCTGCAGTCGTTCGCGTTCATATAGTCTGTGTTCGCCCGGTCGTACCAGTTCTCGCCCTCCTCGACGTGGAAGTGCGCCCGGTGGATGATCGGCGAGCCGGCGCGGCTGGGCGGATCGTAGATCACCACCGAGCCGTTGCCGCCGAAGCTCCGATAGCCCTCCTCGCTCCCGATGTCGACGGTCACGACGCCCGTGTCGCCGTAGGCGTAGTCGGGCGTGAACCGCTGGGGCTCGGTCACGAAGATCAGGTCGCCGCGGGACATCTCCGGCTCCATACTGCCGCTCTCGACGGCGACCATCGGCGGCCAGACGCCGCTGATGGCGAAGAGCAGGAGGCCGACGGCGACGACGGCCAGCGCGCTGTAGAGCGTCTCGCGGATGAACAGAAGCGGTCCGCTCCGCGCGGTCCGGAAGCGCGTCAGGAAACTCGCGTCGCGGTCGGCGGCCCGCGTTCCGGGCTGCGGCCGGGGACGTCGATCGGAGGGTCGGCGATCGCGGGCGGCGGTCGCCTCGTCACTGGAGTCGTCGGGACGGCTTCTCGGTCCCGACCCGTCCCGCTCGGGCCCGTCGCGGGTCGCGTCCGAGACCGTGCCGGTCGCAGTCTCCGACCCGTCCGGCGACGCCCCGTCATCGCGCGGGGAGGCCTCCCGGCGACCAGGCGTGTTCCGCTCTCCCTCTTCGTCCGTCATCTACCCGGGTTTCTTCGCCGCCGCGTTTCAACCTTCTGGGCCGCATCGGTCCCGGCCGCGGGTCGCGGACGCGTTCAGTACGTTTTTCTTCCGCTACCCCGTTCGGTCGGTGTGCCTCTGGAGACGCCGGTTCGCATCGTTCGGGAACTCACGGAGCGAGGATACAACGCCGAGCAGGCGGCCGTGACGCTCATCGCGAGCGCCGAGCGACCGGGGCAAGCGCTCGAACAGGTGGTCGAGCACGTCGACGACACCACGCTCCGGATCACCGCCGGAGACGTCCGCGCTGCACTCGACGGGTCGCGTGCGTCGACGAGCGACGGGGACGCAGTGACGGCCGACGGCGACGCTCCAGATCAGCTCAGCGGCGATACGGAGAACGCGACGAAGAACGAGATCCAGAACTCGACCGGCGGCGACACGCCGAACGCGACCGGCAGCCTCGAGACCGGGGCGTCTTCCACCGACGCCAGCGAGGGCGCGCCGGACTCCACAGACCCCTCCGCTTCGACTGGAGAATCCGACTCTAACCGGGTCACTACGGCAGATAATACGGAAGAAGATTCTGCAAGGGAAGCAGGGGATTCGGCCCCGGAAGCCGAGGGAGACGCTTCGGCAGCGAACGCCACAGACGCGGACGACATCCAGCGCTCTCAGGCCGTCGGACGCGGTCGGGGGGACGGCGCGCAGGGTCGATCCGACGCCGAGCGCGACCGGGGAGACGGCGACCGCCGTCGGTCCGCTGGGGACGCGCCCGCGTCGCGGACGGTCGACCCGTCGCTCCGCTCGCTGGAGGTCGCCGGCGACGTGACCGGGCAGAGCACCGGCACGGGCGAGTACGGCGACTTCGTGAAGGTGTTCAGAGACCGCTACGAGAAGCTCTCCAAACAGCTTCGGGGCCGCGTGAACCACCGCCCGGCGACCGCCATCCAGTCGATGAGCGGGGGGAACGACGCGGCGATGATCGGCCTCGTGAACGACATCAGGTCGACGAAGAGCGGCCACTGGCTGGTCGAGTTGGAGGACACGACGGGGACGTTCCCCTGTCTGGTGATGAAGGACCGCGGGTTCGCCGAGCTCGTCGACGAGTTGCTGCTCGACGAGTGCATCGCCGTCGAAGGGACGCTCTCGGACGACGCGGGGATAATGTTCGTCGACTCGATGCACTTCCCGGACGTGCCGCGGACGTACTCGCCGAACACCGCGGACAGACACGTGCAGGCGGCGCTCGTCTCCGACGTCCACGTCGGCAGCCAGGAGTTCGAGGCCGACGCCTGGACCCGGTTCGCCGACTGGCTCCACACCGAGGAGGCCGAGCGGGTGGAGTACCTGCTCATCGCGGGCGATATGGTCGAGGGCGTCGGCGTCTACCCCGACCAGGACGAGGAACTCGACATCGTCGACATCTACGAGCAGTACGAGGCGTTCTCCGAGCACCTCAAGGACGTGCCCGGCGATATGGAGATTCTGATGATCCCGGGCAACCACGACGCGGTCCGCCTCGCGGAGCCGCAACCGGGGTTCGACGAGAACCTCAGAGAGATCATGTCGGCGCACGACGCCCGCATCACGGGCAACCCGTCGCTCGTGACGGTCGAGGGCGTGAAGATCCTGATGTACCACGGCGTCTCCCTCGACGAGGTCATCGCCGAATTGCCCGAGGGGAAGGCCAGTTACGACGACCCGCACAAGGCGATGTACCAGCTCCTGAAGAAGCGCCACGTCGCCCCGCAGTTCGGCGGGAAGACGCGCCTCGCACCCGAGGAGAAGGACTACCTCGTGATGGAAGAGGTGCCGGACGTGTTCCACACCGGCCACGTCCACAAACTCGGCTGGGGAAAGTACCACGACGTGCTCGCGGTCAACTCGGGCTGCTGGCAGGCCCAGACCGACTTCCAGAAGTCCGTCAACATCGATCCCGACGTCGGCTACGCGCCGATCCTCGACCTCGACACGCTCGATATGACCGTCCGGAAATTCGTGTAACGGAGAGATCAGGAGACCGGTGAGCCGCCGCTCCGGAAGCGCCGCGGCCGGCCGTCAGTCGTTCGCGGAGAGAGCGTCGCGCCGCTCGGTCACCGCTCGGGATGGAACCGGTACCGGGTCGTTCCCGCGCCGTCGAAGCGCGGCCCCGGGCCGACGGCCTCGAACCCGGCGGCCTGCGCGGCCGCCTCCGCGTCGGCGTCCGAAGTCGGAACGACGAACGAGACGTCGAACCCCTCGTTGACGGCGAACCGAACCGGTTCCGCGAGGAGATGTTCGGCCACCTCGGCGTCGCCCGCCAGTTGTGTCACGTGAACCGTTCCCTCCCGCACGTCGAACGCGACGAAGCCGAGTACGGACTCGTCGGCCGCGCCGGCGGCGTCGTCCGCCTCGGGTTCGACGTCCGCGTTCGGTCCCGGGTCCGACGGCGGTTCGACCGCGATCCGCACCGTCCGGTCGTGCACGACGTTCCGCAGCGCGTCCGCGGGGAGGTCGACGATCGCTCCGATCGTCTCGGCGTCCGCCTCAACGGCGTCGCGGACGTCTACGTCCATACGACCACGTTCGGGCGCGGGGAGGTTAAACTGACGCCGGACCTCCCTCGGCGGTCGCGATCCGGACGAAACCCGGGGCAAGTGCAGCCAGTGCGGTGATTCGGCAACGGTTGGGCCGGGAGACAAGATTTTACACTCCCCCCGGCAATCATCGGCTATGTCAGAGCACCACTCGCAGTTCTGTCTCGTTTGTCGACAGGAGGGTCGATCGTGCGCGTAGTCGCGAAGTTCGGCGGAACGTCGCTTGGCAGCGGCGATCGGATCAACCGCGCCGCCGACTCCATCGCCGCGGCCGTCGAGGAGGGCCACGAGATCGCCGTCGTCGCGAGCGCGATGGGGAACACGACCGACGAACTCCTCGAAGAGATCGAGTTCGAGGCCGAGGACCGCGACCGCGCGGAGATCGTCTCGATGGGCGAACGGACGAGCGTCCGGATGCTCAAGGCCGCACTCGCCGCGCGCGGCGTGAACGCGATGTTCGTCGAACCGGGCGGGGATGACTGGCCGGTCATCGCGAACGACCTCGGCGAGGTCGACGTCGAGGAGACGAAACGCCGCGCGGCGGCCCTGGCCGCCGATCTCGACGGCGTCGTTCCGGTGATCACCGGGTTCCTCGCGCAGAACCACGACGGGGAGATCACGACCCTCGGCCGCGGCGGATCGGACACGACGGCCGTGATGCTCGGCCGGTATATGAACGCCGACGAGGTCGTCATCGTCACCGACGTCGAAGGCGTGATGACGGGCGATCCGCGCGTCGTCGAGGGCGCGCGCAACGTCGGTCGGATCACCGTCGACGAACTCCGAAACCTCTCGTTCCGCGGCGCGGAGGTGGTCGCGCCCTCGGCGCTGTCCTACAAGGACGACGACCTCGACGTGCGCGTCGTCCACTACCAGCACGGGGACCTGCTAACCGGCGGGACCCTCATCGAGGGCGAGTTCGAGAACCTCATCGATATGCAGGAGGACTCGCTGGCGTGCATCACGGTAGCCGGGCGATCGATCCGGAACAGCCCCGGCATTCTCGCGGACCTCTCACAGGCGCTGCGCGAGGCGGGCATCAACATCGACGCCGTCGCCTCCGGGATGGACTCGGTGACGTTCTACGTGAACGAGGACCGCGCCGAGGAGGCCGAGAACCTGCTGCACGAGAAAGTCGTCGACGACCAGACGCTCTCCTCGGTCACCGTCGACGACGACGTCGCGGTCATCCGCGTCACCGGCGGCGAACTGCCGAACCGTCCCGGCGTCATCCTCGACATCGTCCAGCCGATCTCGGAAGCCGGAATCAACATCCACGACGTCATCACCTCCGCGACCTCCGTGGCCATCTTCGTCGCGTGGGACGACCGCGAGGAGACGCTCAGGATCGTTCAGAACGAGTTCTGAGCGGCCTTTGAGGGGCGCTCATCGACCGTCGTAGAGCCGTTTCCCGATGCGGTCGGGCAGCCCGGCGTCCGCGACTGCCTCGACGACCGCGTCGATGTCGTAGGCGACGCGTCGCTCGTCGACCGTGAGGTCGTCGAGGTCGACCAGCGCGTACGCCGCCCGGGGGTCGCTGTCGCGGGGCTGGCCGACGCTGCCGGGGTTCATCACGATTCCCTCGTCGAACACCCGATGCCCCTGGACGTGGGTGTGACCGGTCACGAGAACGTCCTCGTCGCCGAGCATCGACGGCGAGAACTCCTCGGGGTAGGTGTACCGATCGGGGTCGTCGGGGTGACCGTGGACCAGTTTCACCCGGCCGTCGAGGACGGTCCGGCCGTCCGGGAGATCGGCGAGCCACCCGAGGGCGTCGTCGTCGAGTTCCTCGCGGGCGTGTTCGACGCCCGCGGCCGCCATCGAGTTGAATCGGAACGCGGTTCCGGAGGTGACCGCGCGGTCGTGATTGCCCATCACCGTCGGGATCTCCCGCTCGCGAACGGCGGCGACGCACTCGGCCGGCCAGGGGTTGTAGCCGACGACGTCGCCGGCACAGACCAGCGCGTCCGGGTCCGATTCGTCGTCGGCGAGATCGTCGAGGACGGCGTCGAGCGCGACCCTGTTCGAGTGGATGTCGGAGAGGACGGCGACCTGCATAGCGGGACGTAGGCGTCTGGGGGACAAAAGTCACCGTCCCGGCACCGCGCGGCAGGTCCGGGGCTACTCCCCGTTGTAGAACCCGACGTCGACGTCGCCGTCGGCGGCGGTGACGCCCGCGGCGCAGACGGCGTGTTCGTAGTCGAGGTCGTACGCGCGCCGAGCCAGGTCGTCGGGGTCCGTCGACGCGTCGCCCGCGAACTCTATCGGCGTCGGGGCGTCCTCCTCGTAGGTGGCGACGAGGGTCGGTTCGTCGACGGTCTCGACGAGGAGGGCATCCCGGCGGACGATGCCGACGTACGACTCCGCGCCGACGACGCCCGCGACCCGCGGGGTGTCGTAGTCGTCCTTCTCGTAGTCGAGCGCGAGGAGCGCCGAGGCGAGCGCGTCCCGCGCGGGGTAGCCGAGGTCGAGTTTCTCGGCGATCGGATCGACGTGGGAGCCGTTGCCGACGACGACGCTCTCGCCGCCCTCGCGGACGCAGTTGTAGGAGACGTAGGGGTTGTCGTTCGCGGGCGCGTCGGGCGTCGGCCCGACGGTCAGCGTCCCGTCGCGGTCGACGATCTGCCGGTTGGGGAACGAGCGGGAGGAGACGCGGTACGCGCCGAAGTCGGGCGCGACGATGACGAACCGTCCGATGTACATACGCGAACGTGGCCAAGAGCGGAATAAATAGATAGTGGATTGTGCACGAACGGCCGGGTCGTCCGGCGTTCCCCCCTTCGATACCGCGGTCAGTCGTCGCCCGCGTGTCCGCCGATCGTCTCCCCTCGGCGTCGTCTTCACCGGCGTATCTGCATCGGTCCCGCCGAAGCCGTCCTCGTCGGCGTCGACAGCGAGCGCGTGGAAACGTTCTTTTTCCTACATTACGATGGATGGGATCGAGATGGTCCCCTCGAGAGACGCCACCGACTCATCCGCTGCGGACGCACGGACGGCAGCTGCCACCGACTCCGACGGACGACCGTCGGCGACGGTCGCCGATCGGGACGGCGACGTGGACGCGCCGCGGTTGCGTCAGTTTCTCGGGACGCTCGTCCTGCTCGCGCTCGGGTTCGTCGCCGCCGTTCGGCTGGCGAACGTCCGGATGGTGGCGCTGGCACCGCTGTATATGTTCACGCCCTCGGTGGCCGCCGCAGTGACAGTGTTCACGACGGGGGTGTCGAGACGGGAAGTCGGGGTTCGGATCGGTCGGCTCCGCTGGCACGTCGCCGCCGTCGTCACCGTCCTCGCACTCGTCGCCGTCGCGCTCGGGATCGCGCTCGCAGTGCCCGGAATCTCCTTCGACGGCAGCGCCGATCCCACGCCGGGGCTCCCCCTCCCGTCGGGCGCGCTCGGCGTACTCGCGCTCCTGGCCCTGACGGTCGGCGCCGGCGTGACGGTCAACGCCGTCTTCGCGCTCGGCGAGGAACTCGGCTGGCGGGGCTACCTCCTGTGGGAACTCGCGCCGCTCGGGTTCTGGCGGGCGAGCGGGCTGATCGGCGTCCTGTGGGGACTCTGGCACGCGCCGGTGATCCTCGACGGCTACAACTACCCGTCGTTTCCGCTCGTCGGCGTCGCCGCGATGACGGCCGCGACGGTCGCGTTCTCGCCGCTGTACACGTACTTCGTCCTCCGTGCCCGCTCGGTCCTCGCCGCGGGGCTGTTCCACGGGGTGTTCAACGCCGCCGGCGGAACGATCTTGGTCTACACGGCGACGAGCGATCCGATCCTCGGCGAACTCGTCGCGAATTCCGTGGGACTGGCTGGAGTTGTCGCCTTCGCCCTCGCGACCGGACTGGTCGTCGTCGTCGGGGCACCGTCGCTGGGTCGCGATGCACTGACCGGAGGCCCTCCGAATCCAGCGGGAGGCGGGACGAGTAAGGAAAGCGTAGTCGACGAGAGGGGGTGAATGAGGAGAGCGTACTCGACGAGTGTCGGGCGCAGCGATCAGCACGAGTCCGGCCCCGATCGACGACCACCGAGATCCGGAAAGGAGGGACTTCGCAACACTCATATGGAGCCACGGGCTACGAGGGGATACGCAGTCGACGAACGGCGTCGACGATGCAGTCCCATAGGGTAGTGGCCAATCCTGAAGCCTTCTGGGGGCTTCGACCCAGGTTCGAATCCTGGTGGGACTACTTCTCCGATACGTCGAGTCACTGGGTACCACTGCGTGTACACCGAGAGCGGTGCGTTTCGAGAAGCAGAATCGTACGCGGGACAGTGGCTCTACAGACACTGAACCGTCGCGGGAGGGCCGTTCTGTCGGCGGGGAGACCGCGCTCTCGTAACCAGTGATCCGGCCGCTTCACCACGGGGACCACTCAAACGAGTGCGTACAGAATTCCGGCGAACAGGATCCCCCCGAGGAGGTACCCGAGAATCACGAGCGTGTTCCGCCGCGGTGCATCGGGGGCGGTTCCCGGGAGGCGACCCGGCAGCCATCGAACCCGCAGGGGCATCAGCCGAGGACCGATCCCGACGCCGGTCCGTTCCCGATGGAGGTCACACTCCCGTCCGCGTCACCGTCCGGTTCATCGGGGCTTTCGCCCGATTCCCCGGCGCCCGTCGTGCTCTCACTCCCGGAATCCGACTCCGACTCGCCGTCGTCGGGATCTGGCTGATCCGATCCCGCGGCGGTCTCCGCGTCGGAGTCGGACGACTGCTCGGCGTCGGTGCCGCTCGAATCGGGCGTGCTCTCACCGTCCGATTGGGGCGTCCCCTCACCGTCCGGTTGGGGCGCGTTCTCCTCGTCTGGCGCCTGAGTTCCGTCGTTGGACGTCCGATCGTCGTCACCGGACGGTCGAGGCTCGTCGGTCTCGGGGCTTCGATCGTCATCCGACTCGGGCGAGGTTGCAGACTCGGGACCGAGTGGATCCTCGGGATCCGGTTCGTCCGCCGACTCCTCGTCGGGAGCCGTGTCGTTCACCGGGGCCGCGGGATCGGCGTCGGGGGCGTCCTCGCCAGCGGGGGTCGGAGCCGAGGCGGTCTCGTTGTCGACGGCCGAGCCGTTCGTATCGGTCGCGCCGTTTCCGCCGGTCGAGCCGATGCCCGCGGTCGAATCGTTCCCGCTCGCGGTCACGTTTGCCGCGGTGCTCCCGATTCGGCCAGTGGTGTCGTCACCGACCTCGGAGGAGCCCTCCTCGTCCGAGGAAGTCGCGTTCGCATCGATCGCGAATCCGGACGCCGAGAGGCCGACGGGCTCCGCCGGAGCGTCGTCTATCGTGACCGCCTCGGGGCTCGGCACGTCGGCACTGAAGCCGACCGAAACCGACTCCTCGTCCGACAGCAGGGCGACGGACAGTCCGCCCGCGAACCCCACGGTCGCCGAGGCGAACAGGACGAGCAGCGCACAGGCGACCGCGAGCGTCTTACTCATCGCCCACCTCCACGTCCCCGCTCCCGTCAGTGAGAGCCGGGGTCGAGGGGCGCCGAGCGGCCGCTCGTGCGGCCCGCCAGGCAGCTAGCGTCACCGACCCGGCGAACAGCAGGCCGAGCAGCCCGCCGGTGAGCGCACCGACGGAGACGGGGTTCGGGGCCGCGGTGGCGGCGAACTCGCGGTACACGTTCCACCCCGCGTAGGCGAACAGCGTCGTCATCGCCAGGAGCGTGAGCTTCAGGTCGACGGCGGCGACCGCGACGGTTCCCGCCGACCGCTGCGCGGTGGCCCCGTCGGCGTTTCCGTCGACGGATCCGACGTCCGAAGCGGGCCCGCTGGCGTCGGACGCGGACGTCTCGACGTCCATCCCGGCCGCGTTGTTGCCCGTCTCGGGCGCATCGGCGTCCGCGGCCGGCCGGCCGCGGTCCGATTCAGGATCGGCCGTCGCCGCCGCGGCCGCCTCGGCTCCGGGCTCTCGGCGGGCCCACGCGCGGAGTTCGCTGAGGCCGAGCAGCACCAGCGGGGTGACGACGAGGGCGACGTATCCGACGGGCGTGTTCGCCCAGAGGATCACGTGGCCGACGACGGGGATAGTGAGGACGACCCGTCCGATGATCGCCTCGGGGCCGACCAGGCCCGCGTCGACGTTCTCGTTGGCGTCGCCTTTCGTCTCGTAGCCGCCGTCGCGTTCGCCGACGACGCGGTGAGTCGTCGGCACGGTATCGCCGCCGGTCCGGTAGGTGATGACGTCACCGACCCGCACGGGCGCGGCGGCGTCGACGATCACCACGTCCCCGGGCGACAGTTCGGGCTCCATACTGCCGGAGAGGACGACGAACCCCTCGTCGGCCCCGACGACCTGCGGGACGGCGAAGACGACGAAGGGCGAGACCGCCGCGACGAGAACGAGCGTCGCGAGTAGTGCGGCGGCGCTGGGCATCGTCGGCTTCGGAATCTGGGTCATCGGCCACCTCCGTTCGAGTTCTTGACGGGATTCCCGGCTCGGCCGCCGTTTCCAGTCCCGCCGCGACCGCCGTTCGTGAGCGAGGGGTCGGTGCACCCTGGGCAGTCCGCCGCCGATTCGGTGGTGCAGATGCAGACGGTGACGTGGCTGATTCCCTTCCCGTCGGGCGCGTAGACGAGACCGTCGGCGTCGCTGCCGGGGAGGCCCGCGGTGTCGGCTGCGGTCCCGTCGTCCCGGTCGTACTGCTCGAACCCGGGACCGCCCTTGACCGCGACAGTGCAGAGGCTGGGAACGGCGGCGTCGCTGTCGGCGAGATTCACCAGTCGGAAGGCGACCCCGACTGTCTCGCGCTCGCCGTCTTTATCCACCGTATCGTAGATTTCCAGGCCGTAGTCGGCGTCGCCCTCGGTGAACGCGTACGTGCCGGGTTCGGCGAAGCTGTCGTCGAGGCCGGGTTGGGTGCCGCCCTCGAACTCCAGTTTGCCGAGCGTCCGGCAGCACGGGCAGGGGTCGGCGGCGGGACACGGTTCCGTGTCCCGGTCCGCGAAGGGGTTCTCCGGGGTCGTGTGTCGGCACTGGACCGCCGAGAACCACAGGGGCACGTCGACCGTCTCCGTGCCGACGTACCCGGCGAGCTCGTACTCGACGAGCAGGCAGACCTCGTCGGTCAGACAGTCGACCTCGTCGGTCGTCGGATCGCCGTCGACGCGGTGTCCCTCGCGGAGGCCGTCGGCGACCTCCCGGAGCGACCCGCTGACGATCCGCTCGATCGGAGTGCCGGAGTCGCAGTCGGCGTACGACAGCGTCAGCCGGATGGCTTCGGCCAGGGCCGTCGAGGCGGGCGCGGGACAGTCGGTCGCGAGCCACAGCGCCGCGGGGTTGTTGACCGCGTCGCCCTCCTGCGGGAGCGCGAACGTGAGGAGCATACTCCCCGCGTCGCCGTCCGCGCCGAGGGAATCGACGGGGATGCGAATCCGCGGGCCGTCGACGGTGCCGCTCCCGTCGGGACCTCCCGAACCGGGGCCGGTAAGCAGGTCGTACTCGACGACGAGGTCGACGGTGCCGGTCGTGATCGACGCGTCGAACCGCTCGGCGTCCCGGAGCATCGCGGCCGTTCCGGTCCCCGTGAGCGCGCCGGCACCGCCGGCGGCGGCCAGCGCCGCCAGCACGCGGCGGCGACTCAGTATCATTGCGCACCTCCGACGAGGAACGGACTGTCGCCGTCGCAGGCGCCGCCGACGAACGAGAAGTCGAAGCCCAGGGAATCCCCCTGCGCGCGGTTCCCGGCCGTTTCCGGAAACTCCCAGCGGAGCGCGACGCACCGCAACGCTCCCGGTGGGAGGCAGTCGAACGCGAGCAGTCCTTCGGCGTCGCCGGCGTCCGCCGTCGGAGCGAACGCGTCGGCGAAGGAAGCGGGAGCGACGAGCGGCGATTCGAGCGTCTCGTCGAACTCCTTCACACCGTTGCAGCTCCCCAGTGGCGAGCCGTCGCGCCACATCTCCACGAGGACCTCATCGTCGAGTTCGCCCTCGTCGTCCGTCGTGTCGCCGGCGTTCCGCTCGGGACCGTTCACGCCGTTTTCGGCGTTCTCGGTCATCGATGCGCGGAACCACACGTCGAGTGGCTCCGCGCCGCTGCCGTCGACCACTTCGAGCCCGACGACGAGCGTGCCCGCGTCTCCGGGGAGGACGTTTCCCACGGAGATGACCGGGCCGGCCGTGTCGGTCACGAACGTCGCCTCGTCGACGTACGCAGGCCCGCTGTCCGGGTCGAGCGTCGCTTCGAGGCCGTCGTTCGTTCCGGCGTGGTTCGCGACGAAGCCGCCGTTGTATCGTTCGTACCAGGCGATACGGAGCCGTCGGTCGTCCGTGTCGTCTTCC
The DNA here is from genome assembly GCF_024464595.1 of Halobellus litoreus. Taxonomy (NCBI): domain Archaea; kingdom Methanobacteriati; phylum Methanobacteriota; class Halobacteria; order Halobacteriales; family Haloferacaceae; genus Halobellus; species Halobellus litoreus. The sequence continues at coordinate 1,427,176 of NZ_JANHAW010000001.1, forward strand.
GGTGCCGCGTACGTATACTGCGAGAAGCGGGGCGAGTCCCGGCGGAGGGAGAACCCGCCGATGGCGAGCGCTCCCCCGCCGATTCCCGTCAACAGTTCCCGACGTGTGAGTGTCATTGTCGTTGGTCCCGGATACGCCGGGTCGGTTGGTGGACCGATCTCCCGGTCCGCGTTCTGATAGCGATACAGCACCGGATAGCATAGGTATGGAGCGGCTTCGCGACCGATACGACGCCCGTACTCCGTGGCATGGCGTCGTTACCGGGGCACCCGGTCGAACGCCTCGGCCGCGCGACGAGACGTCACGCGACATCGGCGACGACAGCCGCCGGTGTCGGCGTCAGTTTCCGGCGTCAGTCGAGTTCGTCGGCGCGGGTTCGGGCGTCGCGAACGGGGTGTCGTTGTGGCGCGACTGCTCGACCTCGAAGCCGAAGTCGAAGGTGACGGAGTCCGACTGGATCTCGTTGCCGGTCTCGTACGGGAGCGTCCACTCGAACCCGATGCACTGGGTCGTCGCACCCGGGTACGGCTGGAGGCCTTCTTCCTGGCGGTCGCCATCGAGAACGATGCCCTCCGAGAGCTGGGCGAAGACTTCCGCCATCGTTCCCTCTGCGATCTTCTGTTCGCCACCGAGGACGATCTGCGCGATCTCGGCGTAGACGGTGTCGAGGTCCGCGGGGTCGGGAGCGACGAAGGCGTCGTCCGGCGAGCTCGCCAGCGACTGGAGCAGCGACGTGTTCGCGCTGCCGAGTGCGATCGTGAAGATGCGGATCCCCGCGGTCTTGGCCGCGTTCGCCGCCGTGGTGGCGGCCGAGGCGCTCGAGTTGCCGTCGCTGAGCAGGATCATCACCTTCGATGCGCCCGCGGTCGCGTTGGTGCCGTTGAGCAATTCGTCGGCACCCTCGTTGATGCCGGCGGCGATCGACGTGCCGCCACCCGAGGTGTAGGCGTCGATAGCGTCCTTGACGGCCTGGTAATCGGTCGTCAGCTCCTGGTCGGTCTGGGCGCTGCTGCTGAAGGAGATCGCGGCGGCCTCGTCCGGGGAGGAGAGGTTGTCGACGAAGCTCGTCGCCGCGGTCTTCAGCGCCGCCAGCGGCGCGCCGCCCATCGAGCCCGAGACGTCGGAGACGAGCGCGACTTCCAGCTCCTGTTGCTGGCCGGTGCCGGTCGGCTCGTAGACGTTGTCGCAGTCCTCGTCGTACCAGACGCAGACCTCGATGGCGTCGGCGAGTTCGCCGAGGCCGTCGGCGTCTTCACCCTCCGCCGACAGCTCCGGTTCGTTCTGGCCGTTCTCGGAGTTCTCCGTGATATCGCCGATCATTCGGAGGTAGCCGGGGTTGTCACAGATGTGGATGCTCACGGTCACCTCGCCGGAGTCCCCCGGTTTCACGTCCGAAAGGGTGAACATCGGGATGCCGTCGCCGTTCTCGAGGTACTGGTCGGCCTCGGGGCTGCAGAAGTCGAACTGTTCGCCCTGGACGAGGTCCTCCCACTCCTGCATATCCGCGGGCGAGGGCGCTTGCGCGAGCAGGTAGCGACCGGTCGCCTCGTCGTCGTCGACGATCTCCTCAGCGTCCGGGTACCCCATCGCCCTGACGGCGTCGAGCCGCCCCGTGCCGCCGAGGTAGGTCGCCTTGTAGTCGAGTTTCAGGTCGAGCGTCCCGGCCTGCAGCGTGTTGTCCGTGAACTCCTCCTCGTCGGAGAAGAACGCACTGGTCCCGAGTCCGGTTCCGGCGGAGGCGAGCCCGACCGCGCCCAAGCCCGCGAGAACGCGGCGCCGAGAGAGGTTGTACAGCGGTAGTTCGTTGTCTTGTGTCATTGGTACGGTGTATCGGCGCGTGGTCCGCGACCGATGCTTTCCTCCCGTCCAGCTGGAGGGAGAGAACCCACCGAGGGAGTCGAACCCCCGTTGCCGCCGCTGTGGGTCGTGTTCACGGATCAGGCGGCGAGTTCCGGTCCGGAGCCGTCGTTGTGCCGCTCCTGCTCGGTGTAGAAGCCGAGGTCGAAGCCGAGCGTGTCGCCCTGGATCTCGTTGCCGACCTCGAACGGGAGTTCCCAGGACAGGGCGACGCAGTGCATCACGCCGTCCCCGCGGAACGCCTCGCGGTCCGGGTCGGTCGGATCGTCGTTCAGCTCGTCGTAGATCGTCGCGCGGTTGCCGTCGAGCGGGACGCCGTTCCCGTCGGCCAGCGCGGCCAGGACGTTGTCGAGCGTGTCCTGCATAATGACCTTCTCCGCGACCGTCTGGGCCGCGAGGTTCCCGAACACGCTCGGGACGTTGAGCGGGTCGTCGACGTCGTTGAAGAACGCCGGGTCGCCGCCCGCGCCCCCGGCGGGGCCGGCCATCGCCTGGAGCACGCCATCGTTCGCGCTGCCCACGGAGATGGTGTAGACGTCCGTCGCCGGCGACGGCGAGGCCGCGCGGGCGTCGTCGGCGGCGTCCTCGGGCGACGCGAAGGACGTGCTCCCGCCGCCGTTGAAGGACTCGCCGTCCGAGAGGACGATGTTCCGCTTTTCGGCGCCGCTGCGGCCGTTGGACGCGAGTTCGTCCTGCGCGTCGTCGACGCCCTCGCCGATGTACGTCCCCGTCGCGATCGAGCTCGCGTTCGAGAACGGGTCCGGGTCGCCGTCGCCGTCGAACGGCGTCGAGCCGGGACCGCCGCTGACGACGTTCGCGAGTTTCTGGCGCAGTCCGGAGAGCGCGCTGTCGACGACCGAAAGGTCCGTCGTCATCGCCTGGAGGATGCCGGTTCGAGGTTCGGTGTCGTCGCTGCCCTCGCCGTCGAAGTACGCGACGCCGACGTTGGCGTCGGCGTTCTGCGACTGCAGGTAGTCGACGAACTGCCGGGTCCCGAGTTCGACGAGGTCGATCTTCGTCGTCTCCGGGTGTGTGGTCCCGTTGATCGTGATCTCGTCGCCGCTGACGACGCCGCCGTACTGGTCGTACAGCATCGACCCGGAGAAGTCGAGCGTCAGCATAATGTCGACCGGGTCGGCGCCGTCGTAGACGTTGTCGCAGTCCTCGTCGTACCAGAGCGTCGCCTGGATCGCGCCGGCGAGGTCGCCGAGGTTGTCCGGATCGACCGCCATCTCGGGCTCGGCGTGGACGCCGCCGGACTCGGAGACGTTGTCGGCCTGCATCCAGAGGTAGCCGGGGTTGTCACAGAGGTGCAGCGAGAAGGTGATCTCGCCGGAGTCGCCGGGTTTCACGTCGGTGAACTGGACGAGCGTCTCCATCTCCTCGCCGGTGATGGGGTCGACGCCGAAGTCCGCCTCCGAGAGCGGGGGGATGTTCTCACAGTTCAGCACCGGGATGTTAGCGCCGTTGCTGTCCTCGTCCTCCTCGTCCGGGAAGTCGCTGTAGCGGATCTGCCCGGCGTCGTTGTCGGCCGCGATGGACTGTTCGCCGTCGCCGTCGTGGTCGGGGTGGGCGCTGACGAACTGGTGGCCGTCGCCGAAGTCGTAGGTCTGCTGCCAGTCGACGAGCAGGTCGAGTTCGCCCGCGACGAGCGAGTTGTCGACGAACTCCTCCTCGTCGGAGAAGAACGCGCTCGTTCCGAGGCCGGTGCCCGCGGAGGCGAGCCCGACGACGCCGATTCCGGCGAGCATCTTGCGGCGCGATAGCGTGTACAGTTTGGGATCGTTGGTCATTGGTTGTGGTCCGTGTGGTGGGTGATTTCGGGGTGGTGTCTTGGGTCGTGTCTCACCTCCGCAGACCGGTCGCGGAGGGTTTCAGAGGTCGTTCACTCGACGCTGATGTCGAAGGCGACGCCCTCGTCGCTGCCGGAGTAGTCGCCCTGGACGTCGACGGTGACGTCGCCGGAGATCGTGAACGCGTTCGCGACGTCCGCGGCGTCGGTGTCGAAGACGAGGTAGGTCACCTCGCGGTCGGGGCCGTCGTTGCTGGCCGAGATCGCGTCGGGGCCGCTGAGGGTGACCGGGACGCCGTCGAGGTCGAGCGCGAGGTTCGCGACGCTGACGGTTGCCTCGTCGGCCTTCGTCGTGATCGCGAGCTTCCCGCTCGGCGCGGGGATCCCGCTGCCGACGTTCACGCCGTCGAGGGTGAACGAGGCGTTGCCGCTCCCGTCGTAGATGTAGCTGAACGGGACCGTGTTACCGGGCGTCCAGACGTAGTTGGCCGTGTCGGCGCTGCCGACGTCGGGGCCGACGGCGACTTCCCAGGACCCCGAGGGGCCGTTGTCACCGAAGCGGCCGCGGGCGAAGGAGGTCTCCTGCTCGGTGGCGAACTCCTGTTGCTTGGCGAAGCCCTCGCCCGTCCGGGTGGTGATCGACGGCGCGCACGGGTTCGTGGTGCCGTCGTTGTGGCGGGCCTGCAGCGCGTGGAACTCGAAGGACATCGTCAGCGAGTCCGACTGGATCTCGTTGCCGACCTCGTAGGGGATCTCCCAGAACAGGCAGATGCACGCGCCGGTGATGTACTCTTCTTCGTCGACGACGACTTCCTCGTCGTACGGGGACTGCTCGCCGGGCACGAGGCCGGCGACGCCGTCGCCGTCGAGCGCCGCACCCGAGGAGATGGCCGCGATCACGTCGACGAGCGAGCCGGAGACGATCTCCTCGCCCTCGACGAACGCGCCGTCGACTTCGTCGCAGTAGGAGAGTCGCGCCACGATGCTGTCGCCGAGCTCCCCGATGTCGGGCGTGTCGTCGACCGCCATCTCGGGCTCGTTCATTCCGTTTTCGGCCTGGGAGAGGTCACCGCACGCCCACATGTAGGCGGGGTTGTCCACGATGTCGAAACAGAACTCGACGTGCCCGGAGTCGCCCGGTTTCACGTCGTCGAGGTCGTAGAACATCCCCGCGGGGTCGCCGTCCTGAGTCCCCATCGCGGAGTCGGCCATATTCTCGACCGCGCCGTCGCTGTCGTAGGAGGCCTCATAGCGGACGCGCAGGTCGAGCGTCCCGGCTGTCAGCGTGTTGTTCTCGAAGCTCTCCTCGTCGCTGAAATACGCGGAGGTTCCCAGACCGGCGCCCGCGGAGGCGAGGCCGACGGCACCGAGACCGGCGAGCATTTTTCGGCGTGAGAGGCTGTACAGTTGGGGTTGGTTGTCTTGCGTCATCGGTTTGTCCGCCCGTCGGACCGTGAGACCGTCACCGGTCGTTTCGGGACGAATTACCCCACAGCCTATGTGGTATTACCTATGCGCCGGTTCAACGGTTTTAGCCGCTGAAGAGGCCATTTTCAGGGACTCGTTGCAGCATTTCGGGGGTCGGATACGTCGGCTCTACCGCCCCGTATAGCCGCCGTACCGGATCCGTCCGAGCAACCTACCGGTCGAGTCCGGGGCCCGTACCGGTCGGTCCGGCGGTCGTACCGGTCAGTCCACCTGGTATACCGGGTCAGCGACGGTCGATCCCGATTTCGTACGGCGAGCGTTCCGTTCCGGGGTCGAGAGATAGTCGATTCATGGCTATACCCGGCAAGCTCCTCTCGAAGCCTGATGTTCCAGCGATCCGCGCTCCCGGAGGTGGAAGTGTACCACGTACTGAGCAACGCGCGCCGCAGAGAGGCGCTCGCGGAGCTGTGGACCCAGCCGGAGGCGCTGTCGCTGCGAGAGCTATCCGAACGTGTTGCGGCGACCGAGTCCGGGCAGAGCCCCGCTCCGCGGGCGCTCCGCGAGAGCGTGTACAACGCGCTCCATCAGACGCACCTCCCGAAGATGGACGAACTCGGACTGGTCGAGTACGATCCCGACCGGAAGCTGGTTCGCGTGTGCGCGCAGGCGGGTCACCTGGGGCGGTATATGGACGTGACGACGCGAGCGGGGGTGACGTGGGGAGAGTACTACCGCGCGCTCGGCGTCGTCGGTCTGTTCGCCACCGTCGCGTCGCTCGCCTCGGTACCCGGATTCTCGGCCGTCGATCCACTCGTCCCTGCGACCGCCTTCCTCGTCTTCTTCGCCGTCTCGACGGCCTATCAACTCGTTGCCGCGCGACTCGGCGCGCGAGGTCGGCTCGCACGGCTCCGCGCTCGATTGTTCTGAACTCGCGGCGCGGCGACCGTCCGATCGAAGGAGCAGAGGGCTCGAATCAATTCACAGCCGCGGGTCCGGAAGACCACAGTTTTGGAGTCAAACAATCACAGCAACGGTTGTGGATCCGAATCGGCCACTGCGGGAGATTCGAATCGACAAGCGTGAAGCAAGATCGGCCCGCCGTAAAAATCACTGTCCCCTCGGACAACTCCCGTCGAAACACGTTCTTTTGCGAGAGAGAGTCAGAGGGGGTTCGGTCCGCGATCGTGAACCGCGGGTTCCACTCGTCGTTCGAGAGTGACCAGCCCGCGGTCACGACGGTAGTCACTCCCCGGTTTCGGCGATAATCACTCCGCACTCACGACGGCCCGCGCGTCGGTCTCGAAGAGTCGGGCGTCGCAGTCGGTACAGGTGGCGGCGACGACTTCGTACTCGCGGCAGCAGGAGCGCACCGATTCGGTTCCGAGTCGGATGTGGCCCGCACAGACGGGGCACGTTTCGAGGCAGGCGCGGACCGCCGAGAGCGTCCGGCCGCGGGCGGCCCCCGGCACCGACGCCCACTCGTCGGTCCACGCCGAGAGCGTGCGGTGAGCGGCGAGGTCGGCGACGAACGCCGCTCGCGACTCCCACTGGCCGCGTATCGACCCGTCGACAGAGACCCGCCACGACGACCCGCCGTCGACGAACGCCACTCGATCGCCGTCGACGCCGAGCAGATCCGCCGTCGCCGCGGTCATCGCCGCGTCGGTGTCGAGGTCGAGCGCGGCCGCCTCGACGCGGCGCTGGAACCCCGGTGCGAGCGCGGCATCGTCGCCGTCGTCGACGATGACGCCCGCGCGGTCGAGGAACGCCACGACGTCGAAGTCCGCGTCCTCGGTCGGCCCGGACGGGTCGGCCTTCTCGAACCAGGCGAGCACTCGGTCGGGGAGATATCGCGCCGTCAGTTCCGGCGTGCCGGGAACGAGATAGCCGCGGAGATAGATGCTCGCGAGCGAGCCGACCGCGACGGCGGCGGCCGCGGGGAGGGAAACGAGCGCCGCCACGCCGGTAAGCCCAGCAGCGAGACCGAGGTTGACGACGGTGCACGGCAGACACCGGTTGTCACCGGTGTATTCCGGACGTCGGATCCGTGTCAGGAACGACGGCGACGATTGTCGATTCATAACTCTCTCTCGGATAAGGTCATCAAAATGTATAGGTATGATCGGCTTATCGACCGCGAGGCCGTCTGTTTGTCCCCACGAGGATAGCGGTACGTCTCGACTATCAGCCGTGCGCTACGACGAACGGAACGGAGTTAATGACATCGTATCCCATGATAGGTAGATTCATATTCTCATCAGTCAATAGAACTGTATGAAAGGTGGGGCACAGATAACAAAAACGAGACAAGACGCCGGCAAGCCGGGCGCCTCGAACGATCGTGAACTGTCTACTGAGACGGTGTTCGAGACGCTGAGTAGCCGACGGCGTCGGTACACACTGCATTATCTGACCCAGGTAGACGGTCCGGTGACGATTCGCGATCTCTCCGAACAGATCGCGGCGTGGGAGAACCGTATCGAGCGGCAGGCGGTGACACCGAAACAGCGAAAACGGGTGTACACCGCGCTCCACCAGACGCACCTCCCGACGATGGACCGACTCGGCGTCGTCGAGTACGACAAGGATCGGGGCACGATCACGATGACGGATCACGTTCGGGCGTTCGATATCTACCTCGACGTCGTGCCGCGAGACGACATCCCGTGGAGCCAGTTCTACCTCGTGCTGGGAAGCGTCCTGTCGGCCCTCGTCGTGGTCGGCGCGCTCGGATTCCCACCGTTCTCGTACGTGGGCGGGTTCGGCTACGCCCTGTTCGTCGCCGCGGCGTTCACGGTCGCTGGCTGCGTTCACACGATCCGCGACCGCCGGTCGCTCATCGGAACCACCGCGACGCCGCCGGACGTCGAACCGCCACGAGAGATTACCGAAGAAGCCTAGCTTTGCTGCCGCTCCTCGCGGTCGTGAAACACGTCCGAGAGCGGCCGCTGTCGGGGGACCGTGACTCGTGTCCGGCGGACAAATCGCTCGGACAGCTATCGGAGTCATACGCGCGTCGGAGGTCTATCTGAGCCGTACGCGCACCGAAGGTCTGTCGGAGTCGTACACGCCTATCGAGAATCTATCTGAGCCGCACAGTCACCGGGGACGTATCAGGCCCGTTCGGCCGGTTCTCCTTCGGGGCGGGCCGGCGTCGATTCCGCGGCCTCTCTGAGTTCGTCCTCGATCTGATCGCGCCCCCGTTTGAACTCTCCCATCGCCTGCCCGGACGAGCGGGCGAGTTTCGGGAGCTTGTCCGCGCCGAACAGCAGGACGACGAGGAGGAGGATTACGAGCAGTTCCGGACCGCCTGGGATGCCGATGAAGGCCGGTAGGAGTGTGTCCATACCCGCTGGGACGGCGGGATCGAGCATAGCTATGGCTGTCCTACCGAATCGGAATTCGGATTCATCGTCCCGTTCGACGCGATCACTGCGGACTCGGGTTCGCTGTCGCGGCACGGGCCACCGACGCGGCTCCTCACTTCTCGACGACGAGCAGCGCAACGCGTTCGAGCACGAGCGCTTCGAGGTCGCCGTCCACGACGTCGAGTTCGGCGTCCCCGACGTCGAAGTACTCCCGAACCCGTTCGGTGTCGTAGTCGCCGAGCGTCGCCTCGACGTCGTCGAGCACGCGGTCGCGGATCGACGCCGCCGCGCGCTCCTCGGACGTCGACGGCGTTTCGGCCGCGTCGACGAGGACGACGACGCGGTTCTCGCCGGCGGAAACGCCGAGTTCGAGGGCGTCAGTGATCTGCCGGCGGCCGGCGGCGTACAGGAGGATCTCGACCGCGCGCTCGCGGGCGACGTTCTCCCCTCGATCGAACGCCCGGTCGGCCAACTCGACGGCGCGTTCGAGGTGGCGCTCGCTCACGACGTATCGCGCGTCGAACACCTGGACCGTCGCGCCGGTCGCGGCGGCGACCTCGTCGATCTCGGCGACGAACGCGTCGACGTCGTCGACGGCGACCGTTCCCTCGACGAGTTTCATCGGATCCCTCCGGCGGCGATCATCCGAAATCACCCAGGCTGGCCTGTTCTTCGGGATCGTCGTCGGCCCGAGTCGACGTCGGCTGTGACGTTCCGTCCCGTGCGTCCGAATCGTCTGCCGGCCGACTCGTCGCCGCGGAGTCGGCCTTCGAGACGCCCTCCATCGACGGGTCCTGCCGACCGACGTTCTCGAGGATGCCTTCGGCGGTCTTTCGCCGCCCGCGAAGCGCCCGCAGGACCACGGACTTGTCGGCCTCCCGGAGGTCGGCGCGCGTCTCGATGCCGACCTCGTAGAGCCGTCTGGCGCGCTTTCGGCCGACGCCGCGGACGCCCGCGAGCGTCAGCAGTTCGTCGCGGACGCCGTACTCGACGCGCTTTTTCGCCTCGCGGACCGGGACGACCGGCAGGTCGAGTTCGCCGGCGAGCCGTTCGGCGGCGCCGAGCAGCCACTCGGCGGTCTCGACCTTCCCGCGGATGTCGCCCGGACCGACGCCGTAACGCTCGGTGATCCGGTCCTCGTCGACCTCGTCCGCCCAGTCTTCGAGGAGCCGGGCGGTCTTCAGCGCCGAGAGCCACTCCTCGAAGCGGACGTCCTCGTACTCCGAGGGCGTGCGACCGAGCAGTTCGGCCTCTCGCTCGTAGCAGATTTCGGTGTAGGTCTCTCTGTCGCCGGACTTGAGGTACAGCTGGTACATATCCGGCGTTCGCGAAACGAGGTGGAAGAGGCCGAGCGCCGTCGGGTACGTGGGCGCATCGGCGGAAGCAGCCGCGTCTGCGTCCGCCTCGGCGTCTGCTGCGTCATCGTCGGCTGCATCATCGTCGGCTGCGTCATTACCGGATGCATCTGACGTCAGCTCGCTGGCGCGCTGGAACCCCGCGTCCGCCGGATCGGTGGCGGCACCGGCCGGCGTCGAGGTGGCGTCCGACGCTCTCGTCGTGGCGGGGTCCGAAGTCGAACCCGCACCCGAGAGCGCGCGAGTCATCTCTCCGCGGTTCGCGTCGGCCCACTCCAGCCCGTCGATGATCTCGGCGGCCGTCATCGGGTCCAGATACAGCCGCGAGACGGTGTGTCCGACGCTCGTCGCAGTCAGCGAATCGTCCTCGCGCTCGATGAACTCGTTGCGCTCCAGGTACGCGAGCACGTCGTCGGTGACGCGTTCCAGCCGACCGGATTCGTCGGTTTGGGTGGCATACAGCGTCTGGTCCAGGAACTCAAGCAGCTCCGAGCGGGTGTGCGCGAACCCGGAGGCGACCGTCGCGAGGACGTGCGTCCGCAGCGCCGGTTCGGCGGCGAGCTTCGAGCGGACCGGCTCCGGATCGGCCCAGATGTACCGCTCGAACAACTCGTCTCGCGTCTCGGAGTCCTTCGCGAGCAGGACGGCCTCGCCGTAGGGGTCGAGTCCGGGACGACCGGCCCGCCCCATCATCTGGTGGATTTCGAGCACGTCCAGCGGCTTCATCCCGCCGAACTCGCCGTCGTAGCGCCGCCAATCGCGGACGATCACCCGACGGCTGGGCGTGTTGACGCCGGCCGCGAGCGTCGGCGTCGCCGAGATGCACTTGACGAGTCGGTCGCGGAAGGCGTCCTCGACGAGCGAGCGGTGCTCCGAGGCGAGGCCGGCGTGGTGAAAGGCCGCGCCCTTCGCGACGCAGGACGCGAGCGTGTCGCTGGTGTCCGTGTCCGAGACCTCTCTGATCTCCGCGGCCAGTTCGGCGAGTCGCCCCCGCTCGTCGTCGGTGAGGTGGGGCTCGGTCACGTCTCGCAGGCGCTTGGCCGACGCCTCGGCGTTCCGTCGGGAGTTCACGAAGACCAGCGAGGAGCCCTGGTCGTCAGTTTTGTCGTCACCGCCGCTGTCGCCGTCGAGGGCGTCGTCGACGAGCGCGGCGGTCGGCCGCCCGCCGGATCCGACCGGGACCTCGCGCTGGGTGCCGTCGTCGAAGGAGATGGCGTTTCCGTAGTGGACGCCCATCCGGAGGTCGATCGGTCGCCAGTCGGACTGGACGAGTTCGGCGTCGAGCCACTCGGCGACGACGTCGGCGTTGCCGACAGTCGCCGACAGCGCGACGACCTGGAGGCCGGGATTGAGCGTCCGCAACTTCCCGAGGGTGACTTCGAGCGTGGGCCCGCGGTGTGAGTCGTCGACCAGGTGGACCTCGTCGGCGACGACACAGGTCAGCTCGTCGATCCAAGCCGCGCCGTTGCGGACGAGCGAGTCGACCTTCTCGGAGGTGGCGACGACGATGTCGCGGGAGGCCAGCCACTCGCCGTCGGACTCGTAGTTGCCGGTTGAGACACCGACGTCGAAGCCGTACGCCTCCCAGCGTTCGAACTCGGTCTTCTTCTCGGAGGCGAGCGCCCGCAGCGGCACGATGTAGAGCGCCTTTCCGCCCCGGGCGACACTGGAAAGCATCGCGAGTTCCGCGACGAGCGTCTTCCCCGAGGCGGTCGGCACCGACGCGACGACGCTCTCCCCGCGGGTGACGCCGGCCTCGACGGCGGCGGCCTGCGGGGGGTAGAGCTCCTCGATTCCCTCCCCGCGCAGGTGGGCGGCGACCCCCTCGGGCAGTTCGGGCACCTCCTCCGGTTGCATTGTGTGCGGGTACGTCGTCCCCGGATTTAAACGATCGGAGACGAGGTCCGATCGTGGTTCGGTGAGCGGCGGTCGTGGTCGCGTGGGGAGTCACCCGACACGGGAAACGGCTGAGTCAGTCGATCGTGTACGCCGTCGCGGTGTCCCCACCGAGCAGTAACACGTCGTCCGCGACGGCGATGTCGTCGCCGTTGACGGGCTTCGCCGACCGATGCACCACCGATCCGTCTGCCCGATCGTAGGCCGTGAGTCCGATGTCCGTGTCCCCGACCCAGACGTGTGAGCCGGTGGTCGCTATCGCGGCGACGGCATTCGTGATGCTGGCCTCCCACCGTGTCTCACCGGACCCGCGCTCGAACGCGTACACGGTTCCGTCTCGCGTTCCGACCACGGTCAGCGAGTTGTCGATCACGGGGGTCGTGTACACACGACCGAGGTCGGTCTTCGACCAGGAGACGCCGTTGTCCCCGATCGGGTGCGCGTCAAACCCTCCTGGCCACGCCGTAAACAGTGTCTCCCCGTGTATCCGGGCTACGGATTCGAGCCTGCTCGTACCGGCGAGCCAGTTGTACGCCTCGATCGGATCCCCGGTGTCAGCCGCGAGTACCTGGACGGTGTCCGGCAGCCCGACGTACACGTCACCGTCGTAGCTGTCGAGGTATCTGATGTACGAGGGTGAAAGCACCGATTCGTCACCCTGCCACCGCACCTCGCCCGTCTCGATGTCGACGCCGTAGACGAGCGGTGCCCGCTCCTCGCCCCCGCCGTAGTCCGAGACTGCGAGAACCGCCGTGCTGCCAACCACCGTCGCACCGACAGCCAGGTTGTGTGTGCCGTCCGACGGCGCGGCGACGACCCACGCCTCCTCGCCGTCGTACCGCCGGTAGGCGTGGAAATGGGCGCCCGCATCCTCGTGCTCCCCTTCCGGAGTGTAGCCGAAGATCGCGTACCTGCCGTCGGCCGCGAACGCATCGGCACCCAAGTTCTCGTCCACACCGTCGTGAGTCGTGTCCGCCGACCACCGCACACCGTCACCGTGGGACGCCTCGGCGGCGTAGTTGTAATCGTTGTAGTAGAACGTCCCCTCCCTCGTCCAGATGTTGTCGACGCCGTTCTCGTCGGTCCACGTCTCGGTCAGCGTTACCTCGTTGGACCCGTCGCTCGTCGGAGTCCCGTCCGACGGGGTCGCAGTCGACAGATCCTGCGGCGTCTCGGATTCCGGCGGCGTCGAGTCCCCGCCGTCCACCAGCCGGAGGCAGCCGCCAGTCCCTGTGAGCCCAGCACCGAGTAAAGCGAGAGCACCGCGTCGTTTCATACGGTTTGGTTGGATGAGTGATAAATATATTTTCCGCAGAAAGTGCGGCCGCCGTGGTCGCAGCCTGGATGGAGTGGCGCGATGTTACGGCCGACCGCGCGGTACACAGACAGGAGGCCGCAGTCGATTGGGTTCGAAGTCGAACATACGCACCGGCGGGGAGTTCGGAGACGCGCCCGACGCCATCGCTGATCGCCGTACCGCAAACCGGGGCGTTCACGTCGTCGGCCGCAGCGGTCTACTCCTGTCGGGAGCCGTTCGTCGGGGAGCGTCGTCACCGCTATGTGTCCCGTCACCGAACGTCGCGTATGAAGATCCGCTACGATCGAGAGACCTGCATCGGGATGTTCCAGTGCGTCGACGAGTGGGACGCCTTCCAGAAGAATATGGACGCGGGGAAGGCGGAGTTAACGGGCGCGACGGAAGTCGAGGAGGACGTCTTCGAACTCGAGGTTCCCGACGGTGCGGAACTCGACGCCGAGTTCGCCGCGCGGGCCTGCCCCGTCGACGCCATCGAACTGTACGACGATGACGGCGAGCAAGTGATCTGAGGCGGATCGACGACCGCCACGCCCGAACGGCGGGCCGGTGCACCCGGAGAGTTGGCCAATACGCCCGCAAGGTGGGCCAGCACGCCCGCAAGGGCCCAGAATACCCGAACAGCCGCGCAGCACAATCATTATATACGTTGGCGGAGATTTTAACGCCCGAGGGACGAGTATGAGCCACCGAAACCAGAAGCAGAACCTCTCGGAGTGGGCAGACCTGATCGGGGCGTCGCTGCCGGACTCCGTCGAGGACCGCGAGGACGGCGGACCGACAGCCGACGCCTACGGGCGCGAGGGCCGTCGTGACGGGTTCGGTTCTGAGTTCGGCGTCGACGCGGACGGAAACCGGTGAGATCGGGGCCGACACCTCCGGTTTCACTTCCACCCTCCTCGGCGAACCCTTAACAGCGGTGACGCCCAATCCCGCGTGATGGCGGCCACCGACGAGCCCGGTTACGTTGACCACCCGCTCTTGACCCCGGACTTCATCGAGCGTCGGCTCTATCAGGTCCAACTCGCGAGTACGGCACGTGACGGGCACACGCTCGTCTGCCTCCCGACCGGACTGGGGAAGACGACCGTGAGCCTGCTCGTGACGGCCCATCGGCTGCACGAGGTAGGGGGCACGGTGCTCTTTCTCGCGCCGACGAAACCGCTCGTGCAACAGCACGCCGAGTTCTACCGAGAGGCGCTCTCGATCCCCGACGAAGAGATCGTCGTCTTCACGGGTGAGATCCGCCCCGAGGATCGGGCCGACGCCTGGGGCGACGCGCGGATCGTGATCGCGACGCCCCAGGTCGTCGAGAACGACCTCGTGGGGTCTCGGATCTCCCTCGCGGACGTGACTCACCTCACCTTCGACGAGTGTCACCGCGCGAGCGGCGACTACGCGTACGTCTACATCGCCGAGCGCTACCACGCGGACGCGACGGATCCGCTCGTGACCGGGATGAGCGCCTCTCCCGGTGGTGACAAGGAAGCGATCCTGAACGTCTGCCAGAACCTCGGGATCGCCGAGGTCGAGGTGATGACGGAGGACGACGCCGACGTCGACGAGTACACCCACGACACCTCCGTCGAGTGGGAGCGGATCCAGTTGCCCGACGAGATCCTGCGGATCCGCGACGCGCTCAACGAAGTGATCAAAGATCGGTTGCAGAAGCTGAAGTCGCTGGGGGTGACGAACACGACCCAGCCCGACGTCTCCCAGAAGCAGCTGAATCGGATGCGCGGAAAGCTCCAAGAGCTGATGAACGCCGACAAGTCGGAGGGGTACAAGGGGATGTCGACGCACGCGGAGGTGATGAAACTCCGGCGGGCGGTCGAACTGGTCGAGACCCAGTCCGTCGAGTCCGTTCGGCGGTACTTCGAGCGTCAGCGCAACGCCGCGCGCTCCTCGGGGGCGTCGAAGGCGAGCCAGCGGCTCGTCTCCGAGCCGAAGGTCAGGGAGGCGATGCGCCTGGCCGAGAGCTTCGACGGCACGCACCCGAAGTTCTCCCGCGCGCGGATCCTCCTCGCACAGACGCTCGGCATCGAGGAGGGCGAGCGCGTCATCGTCTTCACGGAATCGCGCGACACCGCCGAGGCGTTGACCGAATTCCTCTCGGCGTCGTTCGACGTCCGCCGATTCGTCGGACAGGGCGACAAGGAGAGCTCCGAGGGGATGACCCAGAAAGAGCAACAGGAGACGCTCGACGACTTCCGAAACGGGGAGTTCGAGGTGCTCGTCTCGACCTCGGTCGCCGAGGAAGGCCTAGACGTCCCGGAGGTCGACTTGGTGCTCTTCTTCGAGCCCGTGCCGACGGCGATCCGCTCGATCCAGCGGAAGGGCCGGACCGGCCGACAGGCGGAGGGGCGCGTCGTCGTCCTCCTCGCGGAGGACACCCGCGACGAGGCGTACTTCTGGATCTCTCGCCGTCGCGAGAAGGAGATGGAGTCGGAACTGCGCGAGCTGAAGAGCGTCGTCGGCGACATCGAATCCGAGCTGAACCCGCCACAGGAGGCGCTAGAGGCGTACGAAGAGGCGACTCGTGGAAACGGAGACGGCCGAAGTGGAGAAAGCGAAGACGGGAGGGGCGGCGAGGAACGGAGCAGTGACGGCGACGAGCGGAGCGGAGACGAACAGAGCGGTGACGGCGAGGAACGGAGCAGTGAGGATGAACGGAGCGGTGACGGCGAGGAACGGGACAGCGGGACGACGGAGCCGGAGACGGCGGCGCAGGCGGACGGTCAGGCGGGACTCACGGACTTCGGCCCGACGGACGAGGAGATCGAACGGGCCGAAGGCGACGGGCGTGAGGCGGTGGAGGGGAGTACGGAGGAGAGCGCCGATGCCGACGATGGCGAGGCGGACGACGGCGACGACGCGGACGGGATCGTCGCCACCGCCGAGGGCGACGAGGAGACCGAAATCGTCGTCGACCAGCGGGAACTCGACGCGGCCATCGCGAAGGACCTCTCGAAGCGCGAGGGCGTCCGCACGCGACTGGAGACGTTGGCCGTCGGCGACTACGTCCTTTCGGACCGGGTCGCCGTCGAGCGCAAGTCGGTCGCGGACTTCCTGGACACGCTCCTCGGCGAGGAGCGCTCCATCTTCGAGCAGATCGGCGATCTGTCGCGGGCGTACGCCCGCCCGGTGCTGATCGTCGAGGGCGACGGGCTATACGAGGAGCGGAACGTTCATCCGGGGGCGATTCGAGGGGCGCTGGCCTCGCTGGCGGTCGATTTCGACGTGAGCGTCCTCCAGACGCGCGACGAGGACGACACCGCGGAGTTGCTTCTCACCATCGCCGAACGTGAACAGACGGAGCGGGACCGAACGGTGAGCGTGCACGGCGAAAAGAGCGCGAAGACGCTCGCCGAACAGCAGGAGTACGTCGTCTCCTCGATCGCGGACATCGGTCCCGTGACGGCGCAGTCGCTCCTTCAGGAGTTCGGAACGGTAGAGCAGGTGATGACCGCGCGGAAAGACGACCTCCGCGAGGTCGGCGGGATCGGCGAGGTGACGGCCGAGCGGATCCGCGAGGTCGTGGGAAGCGACTACGAGTAGACAGGCGCGGCGGGTCGCTCGTTCCGGCGGCAATATCTATGGCCGACGGTACCGATGGACGATACTATCGGGGGAACTGTCGGGATCCGGCGGAGGACGGACTGGCGGCGATGACGCCATCGCGTGTGACGCGGATCTCGTACCCCTGGTAGTCGAATCGGATCTCCGAGACGGCCCGCGATTCGGCGTCGGGCAGCAGCGCCCGAGTCACGGCCTCGATTTCGACGTGATCGTAGAGGGACACGTCGTCGTCCGTCTCGTCGAGGCTGCCGAGCGCGTCGGAGAGTCGGACCAACAACTCGCCTTCGTCTTCCCAGGTATCGCGCGTGATGACGGACCAGGAATCGAGGGAGCCGCGTCGGAAGTCACCTGCTTTTGACATACAGCCCCGTAAAAATCGCATCATATAAAACTTGGCGACAAAAGTATCGAATTCGATAATCAGGGGCCGTCTTCCGCGAAGTTATGACGTTACATCCGGACTTTGCGCAGGGGGATCGGCGCCGACTGAGTCTGTCGTCGTCATATGCTCGTCTCTACCGCTTCCCAGTCCGTGGCCGCTGTCGCCGGCTCTCTGTCCTCAGTCCGTTCCGCCGCTGCCTTCACCACCTGCGCCCTCAGGACGCTTCATCGCTGTTTTCATCGTCTGCGTCCGCGGTTCGATCCGTGGGTGTCTCGCGGCCCTCGGGATGCAACTCCGCCGAGAGGAGCGCCGCCGACTCGACGAACAGGCCGACCGCGAGCGGCCCCGCCACGACGCCGATCGGACCGAGCGTGAGCACGCCGCCGAAGAAGCCGACGAAGTAGAGGCTTCCCGGAATATCGGCCGTCTCGCGCGCGAGTCGCGGGCGGATGAGAACGTCGGGGAGCAACGCGATGACGAGCCCGCCGACGAGAAAGACGAGCACCGCGCGGAGCAGTTCGCCGACCGCGACGTGGTAGACAGCGAGTCCGGCGAGCAGGACGCTCGGGCCGACGACGGGCACGAACTGGAGGACCGCGGAGATAGTCGCAAGCGTCACGACCGAGTCGTATCCGAGGAGGAAGAACACCGGAAGCGCGAGGGCGAAGGTGCCGAGCGCGGTCGCCGCCTGCAGGACGTAGATGGCGAAGAGCGTCTCGCGGGTGCGTCGGTTCAGCGCCGCCGCGGCGTCGCCGTAGCCCGGCGGGACGAGCGCCAGCACCGCCTGTCGAGCGTCCGTGCCGTAGAACAGGAGCGAGTACACCAGGAAGACGAACAGCGTCGCTTTCAGGACGAGGACCGGTGCCGCGGTGGCGGCGCGTCGGGCAGTGCGTTCGACGATGTCGACGACGACGGACGTGAGCGACTCGAGCGTCATCGCGTACTGGAACCCGAACGCGTCGAGAATCAGTTCGTCCGGGAGCAGTCCGACCAGCGCAACGAAGGAATCGAATCGGAGGTAGACGACGACGGCGAGCGGAACCAACACGAGCACCGTCATCAGCAGCGCGCCGAGGGTCGCACCGCCGCTTGCGACCCGTCGGGAGAAGCCGCGGGCGACGAGTGTCCGTCGGACGGGCCACAGCAGGTACGCGACGGTGACGGCGAAGAAGACGGTCCCGAGGACCGACTGTAAGAGAACCGCCGCCGTGAGACCGGCGAGGACGAACACCGCCCCCAGCGCGTACCGTCGGGTCCGAGTCACGGATACGACTCACGGCCGACTGCCAAGAGCGTTGCTCCGCGGTCGACCCAAGGAAGCGGTGTGGATCGTCGCCCAAGGAACCAGTGAGGACCGTCGCGGAAGAAAGTGGTGAGAAGGAAGTGGTGAGAAGGAGTGGTGAGAACCGTCGTCGAACGGAACCAGTGAGGATCGCCGGATACGTCGGCGTCGGCCGAGGCGATGCATCACGATTAAGTACCACTCGGTGAAACTACCTGGTAATGAAACGGAGAACGTTCGTACGAACGGTCGGTGCGGGCGGCATTGTCGGACTCGCCGGGTGCGTCGGCGGGGGCGGCGGCGATGGCGATAGTGGGTCAACCGCCGATACGGCCACCGAAGCCGACGGCGACGCGACCGGAACGACGACGGGAACGCCGGGGTCGGAACCGCCCGAGCTGGTCGTCTCGACGTACGGCGCGTTCGTCGACGCGCCGTCGACGAGTCCCGGACCGTGGCTCAAGGAGACCTTCGAGTCGGAGTTCGACGCCACGGTGACGTTCGCGACGCCCGACAGCGAGATCAACTACTACATCGAACGGGCGCTCCAGGGCGTCGACATCGAGTCGGACGTCTACGTCGGCCTCAACGTGGATATGCTCATCCGGATCGACGAGCGGCTCGACGACGGGCTGTTCACCGCCGTCGACGACATCGGCGGCCGTGGCGACGTGAAAGAGGGGCTGAACTTCGATCCCGAGGGCCGAATCGTTCCCTACGACACGAGTTACGTCAGCATCGTCTACAACGAGACGATGAGCGAGGACGGCGACTTCGTCGCCCCGGAGACCTTCGAAGAACTGCTCGAACCCGAGTTCGAGGGCGACCTCCTCACCCAGAATCCGACGGGGAGCGCGACCGGGAAGTCGTTCCTGCTGCACACGGTCGACGCGAAGGGTCCCGACGGGTACCTCGACTACTGGGAAGACCTCCAGGCAAACGACGTTCGCGTCCTCTCGGACTGGTCGACGTCGTACAACGCGTTCTTAGAGGAGGAAGCGCCGATGGTCGTCTCCTACTCGACCGACCAAGTGTACGCCAACCGCGAGGGCCAGGACCTCGCGAAACACCAGATCCGATTCCTGAACGACGAGGGCTACGCCTACCCGGAGGGAATGTCGATCTTCGAGGGGACCGATCGCCCCGAACTGGCCCGTGAGTTCCTCGAATTTATGCTGCGTCCGGACGTCCAAGGCGAGATCGCCCAGCGGAACGTCGCCTTCCCGGCGACGACGACTGCGGAACTGCCGGGGGATTTCGCCGAGTACGCGCAGGCACCGCCGGAAGCAGTCACTTTCACGTACGACGAACTTCGAGACAACGTGAGTGAGTGGACCCAGGCGTGGGAGCGACAGTTCGCGAGCAAGTGACGGCGACGCCGACAGCGACGGGTCGGGAGTCCCGAACGTGGGCGAAGGCGGCGCCGACAAAGCGGACGTCGATGAGGGCGACGCCGACGGAGCGAACGTCGGCGAGAGCGACGTCAAAAAGGCGAACGTCGGCGACGACTCCGGAACCGTGAGCGCGGCCCTCCGCGACGCCGCGTCGACGGTGTGGAGTCGGCTGGCCGGGGTGCGAGCGTCGGCGCGTTCGTTCGGGCGTCGCATCGAAGCGCGTGCACTCGCGCTGGCCGCCGTCGCGACGTCGCTGATCCTCCTCGTCGTCTTCTACTATCCGGTCGCGACGGTGTTCGCCGACGCGGTCTTCGTCGACGGTCGACCGACCGTCGAGCCGATCGTCTCGGTTCTCACGTCGCGGTTTTACCTCGTCGATATTTTCGGGTTCACCGCCTATCAGGCCCTGTTGTCGACGATCGCGTCCGTCTTGCTGGGGCTCCCGGGCGCGTGGGTCCTCGCGCGGTTCGAGTTCCCCGGTCGGGAGACGCTGCGCTCGCTGACGATCCTCCCGTTCGTGATGCCCTCGATTATGGTCGCGATCGGGTTCGTCGCCACCTTCGGACGGACCGGAACGCTGAACGCGGTTTTGCGGGCGATCGGACTGCCTCCGGTCGAGTTGCTGTTCACGATCGAGGCGATCGTGATCGCGCACGCGTTTTACAACGCTCCGCTCGTCGCGCGGGTGACGACGGCGGCCTGGGAGAGCGTCGACGCCTCCGCCGTGGAGACCGCCCGAAGTCTCGGCGCGTCGCCGACGCGGGCGTTCCGCGACGTGGTGCTGCCGCAGTTGCTCCCGGCGGTCGCGATCGGTGCGACGCTGACCTTCGTCTTCACGTTCGCGTCGTTCCCGATCGTGCTCGCGCTCGGCGGGTTCCAGCTGGCGACCGTCGAGGTGTTCATCTACTCGCGGATCCAGAACCTCGCGTACGCCGAGGCGGCCGCCCTCGCCGTCGTCGAGACCGCGATCTCCATCGGCCTGACGTACTGGTACCTCCGCTACGAGGGTCGGAATCGGGGCTCGGGGCAGGGCGCGCGGCCGCAACCCCGGCGGTCGCTGTGGCCAGAGGCGTGGACGCCGAGCGCGCTCGGCGTGCGCATCGGCATCGGCGCGTACGGCGTCGTCGTGCTCGCGGTGTTCGTCGGCCCGATCGCGTCGATGGTTCTCGCGAGTCTGACGGGTCCGGAGGGTGGGCTGACGCTCGAACACTACCTGTTCCTCCTCGAACGCCAGCAGACGGGCGCGTCTTACCAGGTGCGGCCGCTCCCGGCGATCACGAACTCGCTGCGGTTCGGGATCGGGACGCTGCTCGTCGCGGTGCCGATGGGCGTCGCTGTCGCGGTGTTGACGACGCGGGAGTTCCCCGGTCGGGCCGCCGTCGACGCGCTGGCGATGGCACCGCTGGCGGTCTCCGGGATCGTCGTCGGACTTGGGCTGCTCCGGGGCCTCGTCTTCGGCGTCGAGGCTTTCGGGACGCGGGTACAGGTGACCGGCGCCCTCGCCGTCGTGGCCGCGCACGCGGTCGGGGCGTACCCGTTCGTCACGAGAAACGTCGCGCCGCTGCTGGGGAATCTCGATCCGCGACTGGTGGAGTCCGCGCGGAGTCTCGGCGCGACTCGGGTTCGGGCGCTCGTCGACGTGGAGTTGCCGCTCGTGGCCGCCGGCGTCGTCGCCGGCGCGGCGTTCGCCTTTGCCATCTCGATCGGCGAGTTCGACTCGACGGTCGTCCTCGCGGAGGGGTCGACCAGCTACACGATGCCCGTCGCAGTCGAGCGGTATCTCGGACGGCGGCTCGGTCCGGCGACCGCGATGGGCTGTGTCCTGCTCGCGGTGACGAGTCTGAGCTTCGTGATCATCGAACGGTTCGGCGGTCGGTACGGCGGACGGGGAGGGTTCTGACGATGCAACTGACGCTCGAAAACGTTCGAAAGGCGTACGGCGAGACGGTCGCGCTCGGTCGAGAGGGCGAAGATCGGGAGGGCGATGGTCGGGGGATCAGCTTCGAGATCGACGACGGTGAGTTCTTCACACTCGTCGGGCCCTCGGGGTGCGGGAAGACGACGACGCTCCGCCTCGTGGCCGGGTTCGAACCGCCGACGGGCGGATCGATTCGGTTCGACGGCCGGGAGATGCGCGGAGTACCGCCCGAATCGCGGAGCGTGGGCGTCGTCTTCCAGAACTACGCGCTCTTTCCCCACCTCTCGGTCGCGGAGAACGTCGCCTACGGCCTCCGGTTCTCGGACCCGCCGGGCGGGGTGAGCCGGGACGAACGAGTCGCCGACCTCCTGGAACTCGTCGACCTGCCGGAGGCGGGCGACCGGGACCCGACGGAGCTTTCGGGTGGCCAACAGCAGCGCATCGCGCTCGCTCGGGCGCTCGCGCCCGGTCCGGACCTCCTCCTGCTCGACGAACCGATGAGCGCCCTCGACGCGCGCCTCCGCGAGCGGCTTCGGATGCAGATCAAGGAGATCCAGTCGACGCTGGGGATCACGACCCTGTACGTCACCCACGACCAGGAGGAGGCGCTCGCGATTTCGGACCGCGTGGCCGTGATGAACGACGGCGCGGTCGAACAGGTCGGGACGCCGCAGGCGGTCTACCGCCGCCCGGCGACCCGTTTCGTCGCGGAGTTCGTCGGCGACAACAACGTCTTCGAGGGCGAGGTCGTCTCCGTTCGCGGGAGGGACGAGGCCTGTTCCGCCCACGAGCGGGACGATGGAAAACAGTCCGCGTCGGCCCGCGAATCCGGTGAATCTCCAGTTGAAACGAAGGGGGTTCGGAGCGATGTCGTCGGTGCCGAGACAACGGACGACAGAGGAGAGCGGGTATGGAAGGTCGATGTCGACGTTGACGGGGTTCGGGTCGTGATATCGACTCGGGTAGCCCTGTCGGGCGGAGATCGGATCGTGTTCTGTGTCCGACCCGAAGCGATGCGCCTGCTCGGAACGGAAAGTTCCAGGGGCGAAACCGCCGGAATCGAGAAGTCGAATGGAACGTCCGAGAGCGAGACCGGCGGGTTCGAGAAGTCGAGTGGAACCTCTCGGAGCGAAACCAACATCCTCGACGCGACGGTAACGGGGGCCGAGTTCCTCGGCGACGCGACCCGGACGTATCTCCGCTGGAACGATCGAGGACTGACGGTGCAGTCGACGGATCCACCCACCGGCGACGTGCGGGTCGGTTTCGACTGCGCTTCGGCACACGTCGTGGACCGAGTCGACGACTGAGTGATCGATCGGCCCACGGACTGCGGCCGCCGAGTCGACGACTGAGTGATCGATCGGCCCACGGACTACGGCCGCCGAGTCGACAGCTGAGTTATCGACTCCCAAGTCGAAGCCGTCGAGCCGCTCGACCGTCGATCGACGCGTCTCAGCGGCTGACGCCGACAGTGAGAAGCGTTCCGAAGGTCCGGTAGCGCTCGACCATCGCCTCGCGGGACCCCCAGTCCTCGGTGGGGAACGCCTCCGCGGGCGGGATGTCGATCTCTCTATCCGGGATGAAGTCCTGTTCGGCCACGGCCAGGCCCGCCTGACGGAACGCCTGCCGGTACTCGTTGGCGGACCACCGCGTCATCTCGACGTCGATCCGCTCCTGCCACTCGTGGGAGTGGACGTTCTCCTCGTAGTAGTTCACGGCGCAGTAGAACGTGCCACCGGGGCGAAGAACGCGAGCCACCTCTTCGAGCGTGTGGATCGGGTCCGAGGCGTAGTAGAACGCCTCCATACTCCAGACGTGATCGACGCTATCGTCGGCGAAGGGCAGCGCGTCGAAGTCGCCGACGACGTAGCTGACGTTCGGGTCGTCCGTATAGGACCGCGCGTTTTTCACCATCTCCGGCGCGCCGTCGAGACCGTAGACGCGGCCGGCGTCGTTCGTCTCTCGAAGCGCCCGGCCGGCGTACCCGCTGCCGCATCCGAGATCCAGGATCGTGTCTCCGTGTTCGACCGGCATCCGTGCGAGTGCGTGCTTCGCGGTGTGCCAGTGGCGCTCTTCCATCCCCTTGTCGCGCCCGTCCGCCGCCCAGGCGTCGAATTCCGCTCTGACGCTCATACGCGTGCGTGACGGGGACGGACCAAGAACTGTTGGGATCGCAGGTCGAGACCCGTCAGGATCGGACCGACCGAAGCGGCCCGCCGGATGCGACGCTATATAAGTACTGAAAGTCGAACGGGACGTATGGTCGGACGTCGCCGGCGGTTCGCGCTTTCGGACACCGTCCAGCAGATCGTCGGCGGGTTCCTGCTGGCCGGCCCGTTCGTCGTCACCGAAGAAGTGTGGGTACTCGCACGGAGTATGGCACCGATTCAGGCGCTCCTCACCGTTGTCATCGTCTTCGCAATCGGATACGGGGCCCTCTACAAGGCCGACGATCGGAACCCCGACCGGGAGAGCGAAGTGGGCGGAGTCCCCCTCCGGTTCATTTCGCTCATTTCCGTCTCGTATCTCTCCGTGCTCATTCTCGCCATCGCGTTCGACGCCCCGGGGACGTTCGTCGGAGCGTCGGAAACGTCGGCGTGGAAGCCACTGGGACTGCGGGTCGACCTCCCGCTGATCGGGGTGACGCTCAAAGCGATCAGCATCGGGGCGGTGTTCAGCGTCATCGGGGCCGCGACCGCCGACTCGCTATATTGAGCGACTGGAATCAATCTACTGGACGGCCAGACTCGATCTACTGGGTGGCCGGACTCGATCTACTGGACGGCCGGACTCGATCTACTGGACGGCCGGACTCGATCTACTGGACGGCCAGAATCGGTCTACTTGGCGGCCGGACTAGATCGGACGTGCCGAGCGGTGACAGCCGACGACGGAAACTCCCGCACGGTTAAGTCGTCGGGGTCGCACCTACGGGTATGGATTACGCGCTCGCGATCGAGAACGCACCGGATTCGATCCCCGGCGGCACAGGTGTCCTGCTTCTGCACCCGAGTATCGGCGCGACCGACCGCATCGACACCGACTTTCTGAAGACCGACACCGACCACTTCCTCGTCATTTCGACTCGAACGACTGCCCGAGAGGTAGAACAGAAACTCGAATACTACGACGTCGACGAGTCGAAGGCGGAGGTTCTCGACACCCTGTCGGTCGAGCGCGGATACTCCCGCCGCAGGTCGGACAACGTCCACTACGTCTCCGCCCCCGACGACCTCGACGGGATCGTCGAGAAGACGCGGGAGTTCCTGGAGTCTCACGACGGGAAAGTCCGGATCACCGTCGACTCGGTGACCGAGATGGCGTACTACGCCGACGTCGACGGCGCGTACGACGCGACCGAACGGCTTCTCGAACTCCTCGACGCACACGACGCAGTCGGGCTGTTCCACCTCTCGAACGAGGTCCACGACGAGGCGACGATCGGGCGGTTCCGCGACCTCTTCGACGCCGTCGTCGAACTCGACGTGGACGGCGACGTCGCCGCTGAGTTCTGAACCCAGCGTTCGATCAAAGGTAATATCGAGTTCCGAATCAGGCGTTCTCGTCGGCGTCGTCTTCGAGTTTCTCGAACGTCTTGGTCGCCCACCTGACGCCGTACTCGGGACCGTACTCGACGAAGGCCTGCGTGTCGAGCGCGGCGAAGGGCGCAGGAAGGTCTAACTCGTGTTTGATCGCAGAACAGGCGTACTCGGTCGCCTCTGCGAAGGAGGTCTCCCCGCGTGCGACAGCACGCGGGAGCGTCGAGAGTCGACCTTCCAGTCGGTTTCCGGCGTCCTTCCACGCGTCGAACAGCCGCGGTTGCGTGTCTTCCCAAGCGGCGAAGACGTCCCTGGTCTGGAGGCCGAGCCAGGCGTCGTAGAGGGCGGCCGCGATCTGATAGACGTCGGCGGGACCTAACGGCACGGCGGCGTCGAGATCGCGGTACTGCGGTCCGAAGAACGGGAGAAAGTGTTCGGGGGCGTCGGTTCCGATCTGGACGAACGCCTCCGCGAGGAGGTATTCGAGGAACTCCTCGGGCGTCCCCTCGGCGCGTTTCTTCACGAGGACCGTCGGCGGCGACGTCTGGCGGGTCCACGCGACGGTTCCGTCGCCCGGCATCCCGACGGTGAAATCCGAACTCGCGTACGCGACGAGGGCGCTCGGAGCGTCGTCTGGGAGCCACGCCGAGGGGTACGTCGCGGGGTCGAGCGCGTCGACGAGGAGGCCGAGATCCTCGGCCGCGGCGGGCGGTATCGTCTCGAAGTCGGCCGCAACGTCGAGCACGAGCGCGTCGGGCGCGTGGGCGTCGCGTACGGCAGCGACGTCGTCGGAGAGATGCCGTTGGTCGAACATAGCGTTCGTTGGGGACGGGAGGGTATCAGGAGAACGGTCGAGGTCTGCACACGGACCGCTCCGGTGATTCGAAGCGAGTTACCCGGAGGCGAGTTATCCGAAAGCGAGCGCGAAAATGATCGCGATGGCGAGGACGGCCGACACACCCACGGTACCGAGGACGATCTTGGTCGCTTGACTCATAGTGAGACTCTCTCGACGGGAGCGCTTAAAAGCTTCAATCTGACGCTGTGAGTCGTCCGGAAGGTGAAATACGGAATAGAAGTCCGATCACGACGTGCGGCTACGTGTCCTCGGGCCCGCCGGGAGTCGTGTCCCACGTGTCCGGGACTTCGATGACGTACCGGCCGTCCTCCTGCAGCGAGATGATGTACTCCGTCCGGTCGTACAGTTCCATAAGGTTCAATTCGTACTCGCCCGGTGCGACGATGCGGATGCTCTCGAACTGTTCGTTGAGTTCGGCTCGGAGGTCTTCGAGGTCGGGACGGTCGTCGCTCGACGGTTCGATGACCCGGCCCTCGGAGTCGCTCGGACGGTCCGCCGACGCTTGGGGGCCGGCCGCGTCGCCTGCGGGCGCGTCCGGACTCACTGGCTCGTCGTCTACGGCCTCACTCCGACTCGCGGCGGCGAGTTCGTCGGGCGAGACGACCTCACTGCGAGCGCTCGCCTGTGCGGTGTCTTCGATGGAGTCGTCGTCCGTCGACGACGCAGTTCCGTCGGCGTCGATGTCGACGCCGTCGTCCGAGTCCGGTGCAGTGTCGCCGGGTCCGCTCGGTTCCGGCGAGTCGGACGGTCGTGAATCTGTCCGAGTCGGAGCGTCTTCAGCCGAGTCTCTGTGATCGTCCGGAGTCGAAGCGGACCCCTGCGTGGACTCCTGGCGTTGATTCGGCCACTCCCGCGAGGACGAGGAAACCCGCCGAGACGTCGACTCCGAATCCGGACTTGGCTCTGAACCCGAACTCGGCTTCGAATCCGGACTTGAATCCAGGTCGCCTTCGTCCCCGACAGCGCGCTCGGCGGCCTCGCTCCACGCCGTCGAACTCGATTTCGGTTCCGTCTGCTCCGCTGGACGTGACTGGCGATCGGGATCCGCCTCACCGGTCGGTGACGACGGTTTCGACGGCGACTCGGTCGAGTCGGACGAGTCAGTCGCCGACGACGGCCGGAACTGGAACTTGTTTCCGCCACAGTTCGGACACCCCGACAGCATCTCCTTCGACCCGTCGTCGAACACTCGTCCACAGGTTGTACATTCGTGAGGCATCGTGTTGAATTAGCGGGAGGGCGTCCGTTTCGTGTGCAGTGAGGGGATCGAGTGCAGCGGGCGTTTTCCCTCTCGGGAGCGGTTCGTATGGTTCAGGTGGGCCCGGTGAGCCCGGTGGTTCAGGTGGGTCCGGTGGTTCAGGTGTGCCCTTTGTTTCGTGTGGAGACTCCGAGACCGATCGAACACCGCGAGCGCGGCGTTGATACACTCCGGATTCCAGCGGTCGGTTGAGTAAAATTTCATCACTTCCGAGAGACGAGCGCGCTGATGAGGTTCTCGTCTTTGTGCAGCGTCTCGATCTGATTTGCCGGGCCGATGACGGTGAGTTTCTTGTTCGACTCCTTGCCCATCAATCGGCCGAGGAAGCCCTTGCTTCCGCCGCCGGACTGGGGATAGGTTTCGATCTCGATGCCGTTGAACTCGTCGGGGCTGATCTCGGTCATCGTGACCTCGATGAGTTTCGACTCCTCGTCGGGCGAGAGCCCCTCTTCGAGGACGACGATGTTGCCGTCGCGCACCCCGTCAAGGATGAGCCGAATCTTCTCCATACTCGTCAACCCCTCCATCCGGGCGCCGCTGATGAGGTCGATCTGGACGCCGTTTCCGGTTTCGCCTGGTGTAACTTCCGGCATCGTGCTCACCCGAAGTACTCCGCGATCTTCCCGTAGACTTCGTCCATGTTGTTCCCCTCGAGCGCCGACAGCGGAACCGTCTCGTGCTGCGGGAACGCGTTCGCGATGCGCTGGACGTTCGAGTCGTCGAGGTCGGTCTTGTTCGCGAAGATGAGCACGGGCAGGTCCTGGCTCTCGATGATCCCGATGAGCATCGTGTTGACCTGCGTGAACGGGTCCTCCGTGCTGTCGAGGACGTAGATGACGCCGTCGACGTCCTCGCGGAGCCAGTGCATCGCCTCCGCGACGCCCTCGGTCGCCTCGCGAGAGCGCCGGACGGCGTCGTCTTTCTCCATATCGTGTTCGAGGAACTCCTTGTAGTCGACTTTCGTCGTAACGCCCGGCGTGTCGACGATGTCGATGTTGACGGTCTTCCCGTTGCGTTCGATCTCGACGTTCTCCTTTCTGCGCGCGCGTCGTGTCTCGTGCGGGATGTGGCTCTCCGGGCCGACGGCGTCACCCGTCCAGTCACGTGCGATTCGGTTTGCGAGGGTCGTCTTCCCGGCGTTCGGCGGTCCGTAAATGCCGATTCGTTTCGGTTCGGAGTCCGAAAACATCCGGTCGACGGCCCGTGAGATGCTGTCTCTGAGGTCTGTGAACAGTCCCATCCTGGCCTCCCGCGCCTCCCGATGCGTGTCGTGGAGGGGCGTATGGAGGAACCACATTTCCGTGTTCACTTAAACACTGCGTCAGACAGACCCCGATATCGAAGTGATGTCCCACCTCTTCCGTCAGATACGTCGGCGAGTGGGAAGACTGGAGAAATGTTCTCAGTGACAGTGCCGTCTGTAGCAGTGCCGTCTGTGACAGTCTCGTCTGTGGTAGTGCCGCAACTGGACACCGCCGTTCGCGGCCCGAGGTAACTCAATGGCTGTGTCGGCCGTTATTCGGTGGGTATTCTTTCGAGTGGATCGTTCCAGCCGTTCTCCGGGTGAGTCGTTCTCCCCCTCCCCCACCCCTTCGTTTCAACTGGAGACTGTAGAAGGACGGGAACTCGTGGTCACGTATAAAGAAATAGTAATAAAATTAAATATATAAAGCTGCTAAATTAATTATCTTACTGCGGTACGGGTATCGTTAAACATTTCAGAATATAAAACTACCGCTATATCATAGCCTCCGTCATCACCCCCTCCCCCTCTATTTCGAGTTCCACACGAAACGAAGGGGTGGGGGGCGGGTGAGATTGGAGGAGACAGTCCCCTGAGAGCCAACACCGAGAGCGGTATACAGGGATCTCACGTCGCGGTCTCACGACGGGACGAACGAGAACATCGAATGTCGAGAGGAAATTCCACGCTAATCTCACCCTCGGCGACTCACTGCACTCGAATTCGTGAACTCACGTCACGATTCGAGGAGGCAACCCAATCGGAAGAGAATGCCAGGAACTGGAAAACGTGAGCGGCGCTCGATAAACGACTCTTCGAACTCGATAGCCGGAGTGACAGCCCCCGGTTGCTCGCAGCGGAACAAGTAGAAAAGTGACGTGGGAAGAGACAAGCTTTTTGTAGCACGTGTTCCTCTGCTTCGTCTGCATCAACTGGACACGTCACCGACGGAGAAACGACGCAGAATCGTTTTACTCCGCTGGATTGTACGCTTTACCGGCTATACCGGCATAATTTCCAGTCGAAATTGGGGGGTACACGGATGGACAAAGAAACACAATCCGACGACACTAACGGACCGGCGGATTCAGGCAAGTCAGATTCGCGGGAGGCGGATTCCGGCGAGAACGCGGATAGCGAAGAATCGGTCGCCTCAGATTCACAGTCGGCCGACACAACCGAGCGAAACACGGACCCGAACCCGGGGCCGACGGCGGGCACGGGGTCTCGTGGGAATTCGGACAGCGCGGATCGCGTTTCCGACTCGGAGAACGCCGACGACGCGTCCGGCGCAGAAAGCGCGGACACGCTCGACGAAGACGCTTCGGAATCGACGAACGAGGGTTCCGCGAGCGGGGACCCGGTGACGGCCGAAGATATCGACATCGAAGAGAGCATCGGCCCCGAGGATCCCGACTCCGTCCGGGTCGGTGACGGCAGTACCGGAACGACGGACGTCAGCCTCGACGAAGTCGTGTTGGACGACGACGGCGATAGTCAGGGGCTGTTCGACGACCTGCTCTCCGGTGAGCCCATCTTCGAGAACAAGGAAGTCCTCCGGCCCTCCTACACGCCGCGGGAACTCCCCCACCGGACCGAACAGATCAACCAGATGGCGACCATCCTCGTGTCCGCACTTCGGGGCGAAACGCCCTCCAACATCTTGATTTACGGGAAGACGGGCACCGGGAAGACCGCGAGCGCGAAGTTCGTCAGTCAGGAACTCGAATCCACCTCGAAAAAGTACGACGTCCCCTGTGAAGTCGAGTACATCAACTGTGAGGTAACGGACACGCAGTATCGCGTACTCGCCCAGCTCGCGAACAAGTTCATCGAGAAGAACCAGGACGTGATCGAATCGGAACTCGACGATCTGAACGAACTCCACCCACAGGCGGTCGACGACCCGACGGCACTCTCCGGTTCGACGTACGAGACCGCCGACGCGGTCCGAGACCGGATCGAGGAACTGGAGGACGACCGCGACGAGATGGAACCGGTTCCGATGACGGGGTGGCCGACGGACCGCGTGTACTCGACGTTCTTCGACGCCGTCGACTACCGGGAACGCGTGGTCGTGATTATGCTCGACGAGATCGACAAACTCGTCGAGAAGTCCGGGGACGACACGCTGTATAACCTCTCGCGGATGAACTCGGAACTGGATAACTCACGGATCTCGATTATGGGGATCTCGAACGACCTGAAGTTCACCGACTTCCTCGATCCGCGGGTGAAATCCAGCCTGGGCGAGGAGGAGATAGTCTTTCCGCCGTACGACGCCAACCAACTCCGCGACATCCTCCAACACCGCGCGAACGTGGCGTTCAAGGACGACGCGCTCACCGACGACGTCATCCCGCTGTGTGCGGCGTTCGCCGCGCAGGAGCACGGCGACGCCCGTCGCGCGCTGGATCTCCTTCGGACCGCCGGCGAACTCGCCGAGCGGGGACAGGCCGACACCGTCGAGGAGGCGCACGTCCGCCAGGCCCAGGACAAGATCGAACTGGACCGCGTCGTCGAGGTCGTCCGGACGCTGCCGACCCAATCGAAGATCGTCCTCTTCGCGACGATCCTGCTCGAAAAGAACGGCGTCCGCAACGTCAACACCGGCGAGGTGTTCAACATCTACAAGCGCCTCTGCGAGGAGATCGACGCCGACGTCCTCACGCAGCGTCGCGTGACCGATCTCATCTCCGAACTCGATATGCTCGGCATCGTCAACGCCGTCGTGGTCTCGAAGGGGCGGTACGGCCGGACGAAGGAAATCTCGCTGTCGGTTCCGATCGACGAAACCGAGGCGGTGCTGCTCTCGGACTCCCGACTCGGTGACATCGAGAACGCCCAGCCGTTCGTTCAGGCGCGCTTCGACAACTGATCGATACTCCGGAACGTCGCGCTCTCCCGCCGACTCGACGAGCGTCCAACCGCGACGACCTCGGCGGGCGCCCAAACGCTACTATAATAGCGCTGGCCGTGCACCCTTCTGACGGATGTTCGACGAGATTATGCAGAAGTTCGAGGGAAGCCCGAGCCAACAGGCGGTCATTCGCCTGCTCCTCGAACGCGGGTTCTCGGTGAACGACGACGGGCGCGTCGTCTCCGGCGGCATCGAGATCCCGAACACGGGCATCGCCCGCGAAATCGACGTCGACCGCCGCGTCGTCGACTCGACGACGACGGCGATCCTGGACGACGAGGAACTCAGACGCATCTTTCAGAACATCTCGTCGATTCCAAGCCTGATGGACCTCGCCCCGGTGCTCGACCTGTCGGTGTTGACCGTGGAGGTCAACGACGCCGAACGGCCCGGGATCGTCGCGGAGATCACGACCCGTCTCGCCGACCGCGACATCTCGATCCGACAGACGATCAGCGAGGACCCGGAGTTCACCGACGATCCGAAACTCTACGTCGTCACCGACGAGCCGATCCCCGGTGACCTACTGAACGAACTCGCAGACCTCGATTTCGTCCACCGGATCAGCATCGCTTGAGACGATGCGGTCGGCACCGCTTGAGACGAATCGTCCAACGTCACTCGAGACGAATCGCTCAAGATCACTTGAGACGAATCGTTTGACATCGCTCGCGCCAACACGTCTCTCTCCGTGCGACGCGAACCCTTTTGACCGATGGCGGCGCTACTCTCGGCCGTGACCGATCGATCCGACGACTCGGAGAGCCACCCGGAATCGTTCCGTACGGTAGCCGGTCCCGGCGAGGCCAGTTTCGAGGTGAAAGGCTCCGAGTTCATCGGGTACGCTTCGCCTGCAAACACGGTCGAGGAGGCGGAATCGTTCATCGAACGGGTCCGCGAACGGCATCCGGACGCCACGCACAACGTCCCCGCATACCGCGTTCCTGCGAGCGCGGGATCACCGTCGAGGCCGAGCGACGCGGATTCGGTGGGAAGTGACCCGGGTTCGACGGGGAGTGACGCGGATTCGACGGGGAGTGACGCGGATCCGACCACCGGGCCGGGAGATGCGGTCGGGCCGGAATCCGGGTCTGGAGCCGGGACTGAGGGACCTGGAAACGAGGCTGAAACGGGATCCGGCCCCGAAACCGCGTCCGGAACGGGAACCGGGTTCGGAACGGGGCCGATGCTTCGGGAGTACCAGTCCGACGACGGCGAACCGAGCGGATCGTCCGGCAAACCGGCACTGAACGTCCTCGTCCAGCGCGACATCAGGAACGTCGCGACCGTCGTCACTCGGTACTACGGCGGAACGAACCTCGGGGTCGGCGGCCTGGCCAGAGCGTACTCGCGCGCGGTCAAGGACGCGGTCGACGACGCGGGCGTCGTCGAGACCGTGCCGCACGAACGCTTCGTCGTCACCGTCGAGTACGACGACTCGGGCACGGTCCGCGGACTTCTCGAAAGCTCGGGGGTAGAGTTCGAGGGCACCTACGAGGCCGACGTCGCCTTCGAGGTCCGCGCTCCCGTCGACGCGGCCGCGACGCTCCGCGACCGGATCCGGAGCGCGACGAGCGGCCGCGCCGACATCGACGCGTGATCGCCACCGGGGACGCTCACGAGCGGCTCGCGAGTGTCGTCACCGTTCGTCCCGCGGAGCCGGATCGATTCACCCGACCCGTGGGAACGTCCCTCATATGTCTGCTCCGGAGAGTACGGGGGTCCGTTTCCTTCGCTTCTTTTCGAAGTGATTTCGCCACACTGCGATGGGGTTCGAGACGAAAGAAGGGGGTTCGTCGGAGCCGTCGTCGACCCGCTCGCTCCGCACTCTTGATCCGCCGGACACGGTCCGCGCGGATCGCGCGAGACTGAAACGACCGTTTGTGCCACCGGTGCGGTATTGGTGTTCCGTTTCGAAGCGGTCGGTATGGTCGACATCGACTCCGAGACGCTGTTCAACGCCGCGGCGGCGGCGCTCACGACGGTGGCCGTCCTCTTTTTCGTCTTCAGCGTCGACCTCGGCCTCTCGCCAGTCTCGAAGACGCTGCTCGCGCTGGGATTCCTCGCCGGCGTCTTCGCTATCTCCCAACGGACGACGGACCGACAGCTGACCCTCCTCGGGTACGGCGTCGTCGTCGTCTCGGTGGTGGGCATCTTCTTCGACTTCGTGAACACGTTCGACCTCGGCAACGAGGCGACCGTACTGGGGCTGCTGCTTCTCGCGGCCGCGCTGTTCGTCCTCCGAACGCGATTCGACGGCGGGAACCGACTGCTGACGGGCAGGCAGGCGACGTCCCTCTTCGGCGTCGTCGCCGCGCTCGTCGCGCTCGTCCTCGTCGTCGACGTCGTCACCGGCGGTCTCGCGTACGAACTCCAGCCCGAGAGTCGGATCGAGATCACGCAGTCGCCCCGCGGCGACGTCCGGGTCGCCTCCGTCGTCGTGAACAACCCGACGCCGCTTCCGGAGCGCGTCGAGACGCCGAACTACGGCGTCTGCGTCGCCGGCGACTGGAGCGAATACAGACGTCCGAGCGAACCCGAGCGCGAGGAGCGACCGCCGGTGCGGGCCCATCTGAACGTCCAGGACGGCTACAACGAACACGTCTGGGGCTTCGGCTCGAAGACGTATCCGGTGACGCTGTATCTCGACGCCGCGAACACGACCGGCGAGTCGTTCCCGGTCGAGCGAACCGCCGCCTGTCCGGACGACGAGACGGGCGATCCCTACATCGCCGTCTTCCAGAGTGACACCGACGGTCCGCGTCGGTACGCGGTCTGAAACCCCCGCGCTCGACGCTCAGTCTGAGACGGTGTCGGCCGGGGGGCTCAATCCACGATGATGTCGGCGTCGCTGTCGGGGAGGCTCTCGCTCGCTCGCGGTTGCATCTCGGTTCGATAGCGCTCGATCCAGTCCGCGAAGCAGGCGGGACACAGTCGCTGACTGTCGACCTCCGAGCGATCGACGTTCAGTTGCACCGTCCGTGCGAGCGCCTCCTCGATCGGTTCACCGCAGGCATCGCAGGGTTCGCTCCCGGTCATAGGTCCCTCTGGGAAGCCCGCGGGTAAAGTTGTTCACGTCGCCGGGGGCGTCACCTCCCGATTCCGTCCGGCCGCCGCGTCGTTTCGATCTTCCGGGCTAGGTCGTTCTGAACGCCCGGTCACCGGCGTCGCCGAGACCGGGAACGATGTACCCGTCGTCGTCGAGGCGGTCGTCGATCGCGACGGTCAGGAGATCTGTCTGGGGGAACTCCTCGTCGACGCGCAGGAGGCCGTCCGGCGCGGAGACGGCCGAGAGGACGAACAGATCGGCCGGATCGGCCGCCGTAGATTCGAGCACGTGATCGAGCACGGCGCACATCGTCGACCCGGTCGCGAGCATCGGATCGGCGACGATGACCGTGTCGTCCTCGGTGATCTCCGGCAGCTTCACGTAGTCGATGGTGATCGGGAAGCTTCCCTCCTCGTCCATCCCGGCGCTCTCGTCGCGGCCGGCGCTGATGACGCCCTGCTTCGCCCGGGGGAACGCTTTCAATAGGCCCTCGACGAACGGCGTCGCCGCCCGGAGGACGTTGACGATCACGACGTCGTCGAGCCCTTTGACTCGCTCGCCCGTCGTCTCCGTCAGCGGCGTCTGCACGGAGACGTACTCGGTCTCCATCGCTCCGTCGATGATCTCGTAGCCGCAGATCCGCCCGAGTTTGACGAGGCCCTTCCGGAACGCGACCTGTTCGGTTTCGACGTCGCGAAGCCGCGAGAGGGTGTCTTTCGCGAGCGCGTGTGTGATCAGGTATGCGTCGTCGCGGTCTTCGATAGCCATCTCAGACACCCCCGGCTTCCGATTCGGCATCGGCTTCCTCGGACGCCGTGTCGACCCCCCCGTCGGTCTCCTCGGAGTCCGGGTCGTACTCGTTGGCGTCGCCCTCGACTGCGGGAGCGCCCACGGCCAGCACTTCGACGGCCTCGTCCGCGTCGGTCGGATTATAGGCTCTGTGCGGCGATCCCGGCGTCGCGGTGAACAGCGACTCCGGCTCGACCTGATACGTCCCGTCCGGCGTCTCGACGTGCAGCGTCCCCGAGAGGACGTAGAACGCCTCCTCCTGTTCGTCGTGGTAGTGATACGCGAGCGGGATCTGTTCGCCCGGCTCCGCGCGGAATCGGTTGATCGCGAGGTTCGACATCTCCGCGGCCTCGGAGAGTCGGCGTAGTTCGCACGGCCGCCCCTCGGCCGGACTCACCGCCGACTGGCTCACTACGGTGTATCCCATACGCGATACATCTCGGTTCGGCACAAAAGCCTCTCGGGTCGGCGCAGCGATGTCCTGCCCAGATCGAGGTAGCGTGAGACGCGCTCGCAACCTTCGGAGTAGAGTTTTATACCTTGACGAACGTACCTTTCGCGAGACGATGGAAGAGAGCGTCTCCGGATTCAAAGTCCGGGGGACTTGGGGCGACGTCGTCGAACACGGCGAACGCATCACACGAGCACTCCGGGACGCGGGCGTCGATAGCGACGCCTTCGAGGAGTGGGACGAGTGGCGGCCGAAGTCGCACGAGCGACTCGGCGAGGACGTGAGCGAGAAGACCGCAGACCAGGCGAGCGTCGCGGAGGGCGAGGGCGAAAAAGCCGGGAAGGACCCGGACGAAGACCTCCAGACCGCCGGGGAGCGGCTTTCGGAATCCTACGAACACGTCGAGAACGGCGACAACGACGAGGCCGTCGAGCGCTGGTCGGAGTCGCTCGGCTACGTGGCGCGCGCGGCCGACTCCGCGGGTCGTCGGGCGCTCCGGCGCGTCGAGAACACCGTCTATCAGCGGGTGATGACGCAACTGGCTCCGTACTACTTCGACAACGAACTCGTCAGCGCCAACATCCAGAAATCGACGCGCGGCGAGGACGTCTCGTTCATCTTCGAGGTGAACGTCAACGACGACGACCTGAAACAGCAGGTGAGCGAACGCCTCGGCGAGTTCGACGACGAGGTGACGCGCTGGCACGTCGACACCGAAAAGGAAACCGAGACCGCCGAGGCCGTCGAGGGAGTCGAGCCACCGGAATCGGAGAACCGGTCCCGGTCGACGACGAACTGACTGTCCGCTCTGCGACCGGCGTTCTCATCGCCGTTCTCTCTCGTCCGTCGAACGTACCGAATTCCCGACTCGACGGACAACAGTCATATCCTCGGCCTCGAATGCTAGCGTATGTCCGAACCACTCCGCATCGAATCCGGCGAGTTGACCGGCAGGGAGATCCTCGATGCGCTCCAGAGCGGCCGCCGGGTCGTCGTCGAAGCGGAACTCCTCGGCGGGACCCATCAGCTCTCACTCCGCCACGACGGGGAGACGTACTACTGTGACACGCCGACGACGCTCCACAAACACGAAGACGAGGAGGGAATGCTCACCTGCATCGAGAAGATGGGCTACGGCCGCATCGAGTGAGTTGACTGGGGCGCAGCGAACGACCTGAACTGCCGGCGACGCGGGACTTTAGTCGTGGCGGTGGCGAATGGGATGGTATGAGCGACGTGCCAGAGATGAGCGACCTTCTGGAAACCGAAGATCCGGGGTTCCAGCAGGTGCTCGCCTGCGTCTTCGGAATTCAGCGCCACGAGAGCCGAACGTATCTCACGCTTCTGGAGAACCCGGGGAGTACGGTCGCCGAACTCGCTGACATCCTCGATCGGGACCGGAGTAACGTCAACCGGTCGCTGACGACGCTGATGGAGAAGGGGCTCGCGCAGCGCGAGCGGCGGCTGCTCGACTCCGGCGGCTACATCTATCAGTACACGGGGACGGAGTTGCCGGAGGCCAAAGAGATGCTTCACGAGGCCCTCGACGAGTGGGCCGAGCGCGTCCACCGGAGCATCGACGAGTACGGCGCTGCGGAGGAGTGAACCGCCCCCCTTTTCACCGCCGAACGCGAGGGATTCCACAATGAGCCTCGAACTCACTGCTCCCGCGCCGGACGCTCCCGACGTCGCCGAGGACGGCGTCTGGCTCGCGGACATCGAGACGGGCGAGACGTACGCTCCCTTCGACGAGATCCGATACACCGGCGAGGGCGGAAACCTGCTCGAAGTGCGCTACGCCGAGCCGCCGACCTTCGAGGACTTTCAGGGCCAGGGTCGCGGCGTCTGGCGCTACCGCGCCGCGCTCCCGTTCGAGGAGGGCGTCACGCTCCCCGAGGGCGACACGCCGCTGCACGAGGCCCCGCGACTCCGCGAGGACGTGGGCGTCGAGACGCTCCGGATCAAACACGAGGGGATGAACCCGACCGGATCGTTCAAGGACCGCGGGATGACCGTCGGCGTCCGCGTCGCGAAGGAACTCGGCGTCGGTCGCCTGGCCTGTGCGTCGACCGGGAACACCTCCGCCGCGCTCGCCGCCTACGGCGCTCGCGGCGGGATGGAGACGCTCGTCCTCCTCCCGTCCGGAAAGGTCGCGGCCGGCAAGATCGCCCAGGCCGCGCTCCACGACGCGCGTATCCTCGAAGTCGACGGCAACTTCGACGCCTGTCTCGACCTGGTGCAGGAACTCGCCGCCCGCGGCGAGGTGTACCTGCTCAACTCGCTGAACCCCTTCCGTCTGGAGGGCCAGAAGACGATCGGTCTGGAGATCTTAGAGGAGTTCCGCGACGACTACGGCCGCTTCCCCGACCGCATCGTCCTGCCCGTCGGCAACGCGGGCAACACCTCTGCGCTGTACAAGGCCTTCCGCGAACTCGTCCAGTCGGGCGCGCTCGACCCCGCTGAGGTGCCGAAACTCACCGGCGTCCAGGCCGAGGGGGCCGCGCCGATGGTCGAGGCGATCGAGAACGGCTGGGCGGACACCCAGCGCTGGGAGGAGGTCGAGACTCGCGCGACGGCGATCCGCATCGGCAACCCGGTCAACGCGCCGAAGGCGCTGCCGGGGATCCGCGGCACCGGCGGCACCGCGGTCGCCGTCTCCGACGAGGCGATCACCGAGGCTCAGCGCGACCTGGCCCGCGAGGGAATCGGCGTCGAACCCGCCTCTGCAGCGTCGGTGGCCGGACTCAGGAAGCTCCGCGACCGCGGCGTCGTCGACGCCGGCGAGGACGTCGTCTGCCTCACGACCGGTCACCTGCTGAAAGATCCCGACGCCGCGTTCGAGGCGGGCGGAAAGCCCGAACCCGTGCCGAACGATCTGGACGCGATCCTCGATCACATCGGCGCGAACTGACGGACGCACGTGCGGTGGATCGCGCCGGTCGATGCCCGTTTCTTCTACTTCGGGACGCCTACTCCGTCGCGTCCCCGACCGTCGTCTCGGTGCCCGGGGTGGAGGGCGTCTCGGTCCCCGGTGTCGTAGTCGTCTCGTCTCCTGGCGTGGTCGTCGACCCGTTTTCGGGAGTCGCCGTTTCGTCCCCGGGGGTGGCAGTACCGTCGCCTGGCGTCGTCGTTTGGTCGTCTCCGCCGCTTCCGTCGTCGTCGCCGCTCCCGTCGTCATCGTCTCCGCCGTCGCCATCGTCTCCGTCGTCGGACTCGATGAGCCCCTCGATGGCGTCGAGCACCTCCTGCTGTGACTGGGCCGGATCGAACGCGTTCGCGAACGGCGACTCACCATTGACCTCGTTCAACACCGCCGCGTGGCGGGCTTCGACGCTGTGGATAGAGAGCGCGGTAGACAGCAGATCCGGACTCTCGACGAACGGGGCTGCGCCCGCGTAGGCGGCGACGCCGGTGTTCTCGAGGACCTGCGCGAGTTCGAGGAAGTCGCCGACGCTCTCGACGCCGAAGTCGTACGAGTCCTCCTCGACGGGCGTCCCGCCGAGCAGTTCGATCGCCTGCGTGAGCACGTCGACGTGGGTGGCTTCCTGCTCGGCGATCGCCCCGATTCGGTCGAACACCTGGGTCTGGCGGTCCCCGTCGTAGGACTCCAGGGACGGGGCACCGACGAATTCGTCCACGCTGAACCTCGCCAGTCCCTCGCGATAGAACGCGTTCTCGACGTGTTCGAGGGACAACGCGTAGTTCAGGACGTCGACGTCCGTCCCCTCGACGTCGTCGAAGGCTGCGGCTCCCTCCGCCGAGTCGTCGTCTTCCTGTCCGAGGACGGATCCCGTCGCTCCACCGAGCGCCAGCAAGCTCCCGCCGGCGATCGCGGAACGAGTCAGGAAACTCCGCCGAGAACGCTCTTCGGAACTCAGTCTGTCCTTCACCGAGGCGGCGATCTCCGCTGCGCGCGCATCTGGGTCTGTTGGCTTCGTCATAGTTGTGTCGGGGTCGTTCCCGACGGACTCTCCCTCACCTCATCCGGAGATTGTTATGCGCTCCCTCGCTCGGGGTAAGATCGCTCAAAATTTTCCCCTCCCGAAATAAGTCCGTTCAAAGATCCGTATCGTCAGACATAACGGCGGATATGCGCACGATCCGCCCTCGGCGCGACAAAGGGTCGCCCCCGTTTGCGAGAGAAACGAATTCGCGTATCCGTCGTTTTCGGGGCTCTGAAGCCGCTGACTGACGTCCGTTCGCCCTGTGTCTGACGGGTCTTCTTAGTCGTGTGGTGCCAATTCACATATATGTCTGCGGAGTTCTCTGACCCCCCGGTCTGCGGCGACGGATCGGCCACAGATTCCCACGAGCGCGGAACCGTCTGCGGCGTACAGAGTGACGATCTCGGCCCACGAGAGTCCGGACCGAGCGGTGCGGCAC
Source organism: Halobellus litoreus (assembly GCF_024464595.1). Classification (NCBI taxonomy): domain Archaea; kingdom Methanobacteriati; phylum Methanobacteriota; class Halobacteria; order Halobacteriales; family Haloferacaceae; genus Halobellus; species Halobellus litoreus. Next base: position 1,467,236 of record NZ_JANHAW010000001.1, read on the forward strand.
CCTCCGATACCGACGAACGTGGATCCGTTTCGGACCAACGAGTGGACCGCGATAGCGTCGACCCCGCCCTCCAGGCGTCGACGCTCCTGGATCTCGTCGTCGAACTTCAACGCGACAACGAGCAGTTACGCGAGACGGTCCGACGGCTCGAAGAAGAAAACTCGCGACTGGCGCAAAAACTCGAACGTCGCGGCCGGGAGCGCCAGTACGTTCTCGATCACTACGAACATCGTCTCAGAGACGCCAATCAGGAGTTAGAACAGGAGAAGGAAGATTCGGGTGCGGAGACGCGCCCCGGCCGCCTCGTCGACGCGCTCGTGTCTCGGGTGACCCAACTAGTTCCGGGCTTCCGACGACGGTAGCTTTCCGGGTGGCTCCCCTGCGCCCCGACGGCCAATCCCCCCGCGGTGGGGTCCGTCGACCGCCTCTCGCGGCCGACTACTCCTCGTCGTCCGCGCCGTTGAGCGTGAGGTACTTCACGTCGATCATCCGGTCGTCGGCGAGGATCTTCTCGACGACTTCGGTGGGAACGGGGTCGTCGAGGTTGTAGACGGTGAGCGCCTCGCCGCCCTCCTCGTCGCGGCGGGCGTTGAACATCCCCGCGATGTTGATGTCGTAATCGCCGAGCACCGAGCCGATGAACCCGATGACGCCCGGTTTGTCGGCGTTGCGCGCGACGAGCATCTTCCCGTGGGGAATCGCGTCGACGCGGTAACCGTCGATGCGGACGATCCGCGGGTCGTCACCGGCGAAGAGGGTTCCACAGACGCCGAGGGAGTCCTCCTCGTTGCCGACGGTGACCGTCACGAGACTCTGGAAGTCCTCGGACTGGAGCCGCTTCGACTCTTTCACGTCGATACCGCGTTCCTCGGCGATCTGCGGCGCGTTGACGGCGTTGACCTGCCACTCCAGGGGCTCGAAGACGCCCTTCAGCGCCGACGCCGTGACGAGTTCGACGTCCTCCTCGGCGATGTCGCCCTCGTAGGCGACTTCGACCGACGAGATCCGGCCGTCGAGCAGCTGTGCGGCGACCTTTCCGGCGGTCTCGGCGAGGCCGATGTACGGCCGGATGCGCGGGAAGACGCTCTCGTCGACCGACGGCGCGTTCAGCGCGTTCATCACCGGTTCGCCCGCGAACGCCGCGTCGATCTGGTCGGCGATCGAGGTCGCGACGTTCTCCTGCGCCGCCTCGGTCGACGCCCCGAGGTGCGGGGTGACGATGATGTCGTCGACGTCGAGCAGCGGGCTGTCCGGCGAGACGGGCTCCTCGGCGAACACGTCGATCGCCGCGCCGTCGAGGACGCCGTCGTCGACCGCCGCGGCGAGCGCGTCCTCGTCGACGACGCCGCCGCGAGCGCAGTTGACGAGGTAGCCGCCGCCCATCAGTTCCAACTCTCCAGTCGAAATCATCCCCTCGGTCTCGGGCGTCAGCGGCGTGTGGACGGTCAGGAAGTCGGCCTGTTCGAGACACGCCTCGAACTCGACGAGTTCGGCGCCCAGTCGATCGGCGCGCTCCTCGCTGATGTAGGGGTCGTAGGCGACGAGGTTCATCCCGAGACCGTCGAGACGCTTCGCGACCTCCTGGCCGACGCGGCCGAGGCCGACGATGCCGAGCGTCTTGCCGTTGAGTTCCGTGCCGAGGTAGTCGCTCTTGGCCCACTCACCCATCTTGAGTCGGGCGTGGGCCTGCGGGATCGACCGCGCCGCGGCGAACGACATCGCGACCGTGTGCTCGGCGGCCGCGCGGACGTTCCCCTCGGGCGCGTTCGCGACGATGACGCCGTGTTCGGTCGCGGCGTCGATGTCGATGTTGTCGACCCCGATGCCGGCGCGACCGACGATGACGAGATCCGACGCGGCCTCGAAGACCGCCTCGGTCACCTCCGTTCCGGACCGGACGACGAGCGCGTTGGCGTCCGCGACTGCATCCAGAAGCGCCTCACCGTCTACGTCGTAGGCCGTCTCGACGTCGTGGCCCGCCTCTCTGAGGCGTTCCAGACCGGCGTCGTCGATCGGGTCCGTAATAAGGACCTTCATATCCTAACCCATCCCTGGTTCCCGGTTAAACGTTTCTTCATCGGTCTCACAGGCGATCTGTTGCCTGTTACCGTCCCCCGTGGATAGCGTGACAGCTCGGTTCAAGACCTCGATAAGACTACTCTTCGGAGCCCCATATGAACGCCCGCTCCCGGAGTCGCGATCCGTGTGAACGTCCGTCCTCAGGTCGCGATAGGTGATTTGAAAGCCTCCGCCGACGATTCCCGCGTATGCGACTCGTGGCCTTCGATTTCGACGGAACGCTCTCGGACTCCGAGATGACCGTGCTGCTCGGCGAGCGCGAGGGCGTTGCCGAGCGAATGCAGGACATCACCGACCGGGCGATGAACGACGAACTCTCCTACGCGGAGAGCCTCAGGGAGCGCGCGTCGCTGCTCGACGGGCTCTCAGAGGAGGACGCTGAGGACGCCTTCGGCGAGGTTCGACTCCGCCCGGGCGCGGCGGAACTCATCGCCCGCCTCCGCGAGGCCGGTCACCACGTCGCGATCCTGACCGGCGGATTCGAGCGCGGTGTCGAGCGCGCCCTCGAACGCGAGGGCGTCGAGGTCGACACCGTCGTCGCCAACCGACTCCCGATCGAGGGGGGCCGCTTGACGGGCGAGGTCGAGGGGCCGCTCATCACCGGGACGAAGGACGACGCCCTGGAGTCGCTCGCCGCCGACCTCGACGTGCCGCTCTCCCGAACCATCGCGGTCGGCGACGGCGCGAACGACCTGCCGATGCTGGAGGTCGCGGGGCTGTCCATCGGCTACCTTCCCAAGGACGCCGTCCGCCCCTCCTGCGACGTCGTCGTCGCGTCTATGCATCGACTCGGGAAGGTGCTGGAAGGGTACAACGTGGTTCGGCGGGAAGACGAGTAACGAAGTCCGAGGCGACTACTGCGACCCGACTCTCACTCCGCGCCGGCGGCGCGACTCCGCTCCATCGCCGCCAGGTCCTCGGCCAGCGCCTCCGCGATGGCCTTCGAGAGCCCCGGCGGGACGGCGTTGCCGACGACCTTCAACTGCGTGCTCTTGGGGCCCTGGAACACGTAATCGTCGGGGAACGACTGCAGGATCGCACATTCGCGGACGGTCCCGACGCGGTCCTCGACGGGGTGGACGAACGGCGCGTTGTGGTTCTCCTTGATCGTGATCGAGGGCTCGTCGCGGGGGAGTCGCCGCCAGCTGTCGCCGTAGCTCTCGTAGAGGCTCTCGCCGGGGTCGACCTCCGAAATCCGCTCGACCATCTCCTCGGAGTGGTTCGTCTTCTCGTGGTTCGGCAGGCGTTCGACGGCTGTCCCGTCCCCGTCCGCGCCCCGCTCCAAGAGCGCCTCCTCGACGGTCACGTACGGCTCTAACCGCTTCCCCGTGAGCGTCGCCTGTTTCGAGGGGCCGTGGGTCCGCTCGGGATACGTCGGGATCGACCCGTCGCGCCGCCCCTGGAAGATCACCCGGCGGCGGTTCTGCGGGACGCCGTAGTCGGCGGCGTTCAGCGTCTCGTACGCCGGCTTCTCGTAGCCGGCGCGCTCGAAGCCCTCCAGGATCGCCCGCAGGGTGTCGCCCTCTTCCATCGACTTGATCCCCGGGACGTTCTCCATCACGAACGCCGCGGGCCCGACGTACTCGACGAAGTCGATGAAGTTGCCGACGAGGTAGTTCCGCTCGTCGTCGGGGTCGCGGTGGCCCGCGATGCTGAACCCCTTGCAGGGCGGGCCGCCGATCACGACGTCGATCTCCTCCTGGTCGATCGGGTGCTCCGCGAAGAACGCCTCGGGATCGACTTCCGAGAGGTCTGCCTGGATCGCGAGCGCGTCCTCGTGGTTGTGCTCGTACGTCGCGAGGAAGTCCTCGTCGACGTCGACGCCGGCGACGACGTCGTAGCCGGCCTGCAGGAAGCCCTCCGAGAGGCCGCCGCCGCCGCAGAACAGATCGAGCACCGTGATCGAGGAGCGATCGAAGTCGGAGTTCGGCATTCGGAATCTGTCCGGTTCTCGTTCGCGATCGTATTTAAAGACCGCGGGGTGTCGCGGCCGGCGGGCGGGGGTCTGCTTTCGGGGCCCGCTACAGTCCGACTACCGCTTGTAGTCGACGTCGACCGCCTCGTCCGATCGGTGCACCGTCGTCGCGCTCGGTTCGGTCTCCGCGATCGGTTTCCCCTCTCGGAGCACCAGCGTTCGCGGCGCTCGTCGCCGGAGCGCGTTGAACGCGTCGGGGCTGTCGTAGACGACCAGCGAGCCCTCGGTGCCCTCGCTGAGGCCGTACTCGTCCGCGCCGAAGATCTCGGCGTTGGCGTCGGTCAGCATCTCCCAGAGCACCTCGACGTCGCCGCGGCCCGCCATGTGGGCGTAGTGTGCGAGGATGAACGCCGCGTCCAGGGGGTCGGCGACGCCGTAGTGGTACCACGGATCGAGGACGGAGTCGTGTCCGATCCCGACCGTGACGCCGGCCTCACGGAGTTCGTCGATCCGGGTGTGGCCGCGCCGACGCGGGTAGTCGTCGTACGCACCCTGGAGAACCGAGTTGTCCGGCGGGTTCGTCACCACGGAGACGCCGCTCTCGGCGAGCATCGAGATGAGTTTGTCGGCGTAGGCGTTGTTGTACGAGTGCGTCGCCGTCGTGTGACTCGCGGTGACGCGGTCGCCGATCCCTCGTTTTATCGCCTCGCTGGCGAGGACTTCCGTGAACCGCGAGCTCGGGTCGTCCGTCTCGTCGATGTGGAGGTCCAGCGGCAGGTCGTGTCGCTCCGCCAGGTCGCACGCGATCTCGACGCTCTTGACCCCGTCCTCGCGGGTGTACTCGTTGTGCGGGATCCCGCCCACCAGGTCCACACCCATCTCCACCGCGTCCCGGAGCAGATCCTCGTGAGACTCGTCGGTGAGGACCCCGTCCTGCGGGAACGCGACGACCTGCAGGTCGACGAGGTCTGACACCCGCGATTTCAACTCCACTAGGGCCTCGACGGTCGTCAGCGACGGCTCGGTCGTGTCGGCGTGCGTCCGGATCCGCGTCACGCCGTGGGACGCGTACCACTCGACGGTCTTCGTCGCCCGTTCGACGATGTCGTCGACGGTGATGTCCGTTTTGTACTCCGCCCAGACCTCGATGCCCTCCGCGAGCGTGCCGCTGTCGTTCCAGGAGGGATCGCCGGCCGTCCCGGTCGCGTCGAGGTGGACGTGGGGCTCGATGAGGGGCGGGGTCACCAGTCGACCGTCGGCGTCGTAGCGGCGCTCGGCGGGAAACGCCTCGGGATTGCCGTCACCGGCGGGGACGATCCGATCGATCGCTCCCGCGCGGATCTCGATGTCGACGGCGTCGCCGGCCAGCGTCCGGCCGCTCGTGACGATGTACTCGGACATATCCGGGAGAGACGGACACGTACGGTTAATCATTTCCGCTATCTCTCCGCTGATCGCCGAACTGTAACAACAAATCTGGTCCCAATCCCCAATTTTATAAAAATAGGACGAATTCCGGACCCAATGGCAACGGAAGACGACACGCCCGCGTGGCGACGGTTCGTGTTCGGCGACGAGAACCTCCCCGACCCCGACTATCCGCTCGATCACGTCCCCGGCGACGAACGGAAGGGCTTGGTGAGCATCTCTGCCGTCCTTCTCGGCTTCGTGTTCTTCGCTGGCACGCTCTGGGCCGGTGCCGAGGTCGGCGCAGCGATGGGATTCGGACCGATGCTGACGGCGATGGCCGCCGGGTACGCGATCTTGGGCGTCTACGTCGCGACGCTCTGCGGCATCGCCGCGAAGGCCGGGTTGACGACGGTGCTCCTCGCGCGGTACAGCTTCGGTAGTTGGGGCGCGAAGTTCGCCGACCTGATCCTCGGCGGCACGCAGGTCGGCTGGTTCGGCGTCACGATTCCGATGGTCGCGATCCCGACGGCGACGTTCTTCGGCCTCGACACGCCGACGTTCACGGCCGCCCTCATCCTGATCTGGGGGATCCTGCACCTCGCGACCGCGTACTTCGGCTACGAGGGAATGGAGCGGCTGTCGCTCGTGGCCGTTCCGATTCTCGTCATCGTCGGCCTCCTCTCGATCTTCATCGCCGTGGGGGACGTCGGCGGCCTCTCGGGCCTGTTCGGCGGTGCGTCCGGCAGCGAGATGGGATTCGCCGCCGCCGTCACCATCGTCGTGGGGACGTTCATCAGCGGCGGCACACAGGCCCCGAACTGGGCGCGGTTCGCCAGCAGCACCCGCGTCGGCTTCTGGGCGGGGCTCATCGCCTTCCTCGTCGGGAACGGCTTCCTCTTTCTGTCGGGCGCTGTCGGCGGATCGGTCTACGACGTCACCCCCGCCGGCGACCTCTACGAGGTGCTCGCGGCGCAGGGACTCGCGGCGGTCGGCCTCCTCGCGCTGATTCTCAACATCTGGACGACGAACGACAACGCCGCCTACGCCTTCGGCGTCGCCGGCAGCGAGGCCTTCGAGTTCGACCGCAAGCGGCCGTTCATCCTGGTCGGCGGCGCGATCGGTATTCTTCTCGCGCTGGTCGGCGCCGACAGCCTCCTCATTCCGTGGCTGTCGACGCTCGGCCAGTACGTCCCGCCGCTCGGCGGCGTCGTCATCGCCGACTTCCTGCTGTGCTGGCGGATGCGCGTCCCGAAGATGGAGGACGTCCGGTTCGCGGGCGTCCGGTGGACGGGCGTCCTCGCCTACGTCGTCGGGGCCGTCGTCGCGGTGCTCACGGCCGGGCAGGTCGTTCCGGGACTGGCGGCACCGCAGGTGATCCCCGGTCCCGTCGGGGCGGCGCTGAACGGACTCGTCGCCGCGTTCGTCGCCCACGTCGCGCTCTACTACCTCCTCGAAGCGAACGGGATCGTCGACGGCCACGACGTCGCTCCCGACGCGGAGCGTCTCTGAGGCGTCCGGGCTTACGGCCCTAACGGCCGGCCGCTCTGGATCGACGCCGACGGCGGACTGCTCTCGACCGACGCCGACGGCTCGGCTCCGACTGTTTCGAAAAACTCCGAACTACCCGTCGAGTTCCGCCTGCAACGCCGCCCGCCACTCCTGGGGGTTATACCAGCCACATCCCACGCAACCGACGTCTTCCTCGTACTCCTCGCCGCCTTCGTAGTAGTACTCGATCTGCATGAACGGCGGGTGCTTCCCGCTCTCGACGCAGGCCTCGCACTTCCGGCTCTTCAGGAGGTTGTGCTTCCGCGAGAGGAGCTGGAAGTGCTCCTCGATCTCCTCGCCGCTCATCGATTCGTAGTCGAAGCTCTCCGATTCCTCCCAGCGCACCTCCGGCACGCGGTGGTCGACCTCCAGGGTCGTGCTCGGCGAGGAACCGTCGAACGCGTCGCGGTGGTCGTAGCGGTCGCGGACCCGACGCTTGAACGAGGCGGGCATATCCTGTCGCGTGATCGATTTCTGGGTCGGAAACGGATATTTGAGCTTTCTGTGGAAGGTCGTGTCCTCGCAGTTCTCGCAGTGCCGGTAATCGCCCTGGCCCTGGCCGGTGTTCTGCACGAACTCGAAACCCTCCTTGCGGAGCATCTGGATGTCTTTCGCGGGCTGGGAACTGGGGAGTTCACACGCTGAGCAGTGCCACTCGCAGTCGGCGAGCGTCTCGAACGTCGCCGCGCGCTTCGTCCCCTCGTTCGAGGGGTTCCACTCGCGCGTCGCGTACTCGTGGACCCGTTCGCCGAAGTCGGTGAGAACGTACCTCTCGCCGTCGCGCTCGACGATCCCGTCGTCCGTCAGTGCCGCGAGCACCGTCTCGGCGTCTGCGTTGGCGGCGGTTTCGTACCCGTTCTTCACGGTCTTCGGGCCGTCTGCGAGATGCGAGAGAACTGCCTTCCGCTGCGGGTCGCTCCGTACTGACTGGATCAGTTCGGCCGTCTCCGCGTCCATTCCAGGCATACCCCGGACTGCGGCCTCCGGGGTCAAAGCCGTATGGGGAATGCCGCGGTCCCGACCGCGGTTCACAGCGCGATCAAGACCACGGCGACGACGGCGAGCGTCAGGCCGGCCACGTTCGCGGCACTGAGTGCGACGTCGAGATAGACGACGCCGACGAACGCCGGGACGACGAAATACAGGGCTGCGATCGCGGAGACGATCGCCATATTCCCCCGCGTGAGCGCCGCGTAGAAACTGATGCTCCCCGCCGCGAGAAATGCACCCGAAACGAGCGCGAAGGCGACGTCCGTCCGCGTCCCAGTGATCGGCCGCTTCGCGAGAAGGACGTAGGCACCCGCGATGGCGATGCTCGCCACGTAGGACAGGAAGACGGCGTTGACGGCCGACACCGACCGCGTCGCCAGCCCCGCGGTCACGGCCCAGCCGCCGAACAGTACCAACGCGGCGATCGCCAGCGCGACGCCCGTCGAGATCATAGCTGCAGGTCCCGGCCCGGGACACAAAAACGCCCGTGGGACCGATCGCTCCCGAAACGGGCGGCTCCGCGGCCGCTCGCGCGCCGCTTCCGACGCCGCTTTTCTCCCGCTAGTCGTCGGACACCCGCCCGCTCGGGCTCGGTCCCGTCCGCTCCAGTGATCCGTCCACGGTCCGGTGCGGATAGGGGATGGTGATCCCCGCCGCCTCGAAGCGCTCGGTGACCGATTGGACGAACCGACCGCGGATCCCGAGGAAATCCGAGTTTCCGGGGTCTTCGATCCAGATGCGGCTCTGCAGTCCGAAGGACGCCTCGTTTATTTCCACGAGGCGCACGGACGGCTCCGGATCGCTCAGGATCCCGTCCCGTGCCCGCGCCTCCTCGACGATGATGTCCATCGCCTCGTCGATGTCGTCGTCGAAGCCGATCCGGAACGTGAACTTCAATCGCAGCGTGCCGTTCTTGTCGTAGTTCTTGATCACGCCGTCGGTGAGCTGAGAGTTCGGGACCGTGAGGTGCTCGTTGTCGAAGGTTCGCACCCGACTCACCCGCAGGCTGATGTCCTCGATGTAGCCGGAGTTGCCCTCCCACTCGATCCAATCGCCCGTCCGGAACGGTTCGTCAGTGTAGATGAACACCCCGGCGACGAAGTTCTTCAGCACGTCCTGCATCGCGAACCCGACGGCGAGGGTCGCGGCGGCCGTCACCGTCGAGAGCGCCACCAGGATGTTCCCGAAGCCGGCGAAGGAGAAGGCGAGGCCGACGGCGACGAACAACAGGAGGCCGTAGACGACGAGGGTGAGGGGCTTTCGAACGTGCTCCTCGACGCCGCGCCTGTCGAGCAGCCTGGCGACCAGCGGCACGACCACGAGTTTGCTGACGACGTAGACTCCGACGAACACTACGAGAAACACGAGCGCCGAGGCGACCGCGTTCGCGAGCTGCGTCGGGAGCCCGACGCTCGCGAGCAGTTCGCTGAGATAACTGTCCGGTCTCGCGGTCGTCTGTAACCCGACTGGACTCATCCGCCGCCCCGCTGAGACCGCGTCGCTGTCGAGTCTCTGCCGTCACGCGTGTTGGACATAACGTCTCGATATGAGAAGCAGGATGGATATTCTTTGATACGGACTGTCGTACCGGGTTGCAGTCTCCCAAACGCTTACTTCACACCTGCGAGTGTACTGGGTATGACCATCGTGGCAGCGATCGACGGACGCAAGCAGACGGATCCCGTCGTCTCGGTCGGGGCCGACCTCGCGGAGGCGTACGGCGAGGAGTTGGTCGTCCTCCACGTCGTTCCCGAAGACGAGTTCGAAGAACACCGCCGAGAGATCACTCGGTTGGACGGGTCGGCCGATTACTCGTTCACGCAGGAAGAACAGAGCGCCGAACGCCTCGTCGACGACGTCGTCGACGAGACGCTCGGAGCGCACGAGGCCTCTGTCACGTCGGTCGGGCGAGTGGGATCTCCGACCGAAGCGATCCTCTCGCTCGCGAGAGACCGGGACGCGAGATACCTCGTCATCGGCGGCAAAAAGCGTTCGCCGGTCGGGAAAGCGGTCTTCGGAAGCGTCACCCAGAGCGTCCTCCTGGACGCCGATCGACCGGTGGTCACCGCGATCGACGACGAGTGAACCGCGCCCGCGGCGCGTTCAGAGTCCCAGCCGCTCTTTCACCGCGTTCCGGTCGAGTTTCCCGCTCGACGTCTTTTCGAGTTCATCCACGAAGTGATAGGCCCGCGGCCGTTCGTGGTCCGCCACGAGGTCGCTCTCGAGGCACCACTCGTCCAGTTCCTCGCTCGTGAGGCTTTCGGCCGCGGGCACGACGATCGCCGTGACTCGCTGCCCGTACTCCTCGTCGTCGACGCCGACGACTGCCGACCGTGTCACGTCCGGGTGATCGTTCAGGGCCTCCTCGACCCGCTCGGGGATGATCTTCACGCCGCGCGATTTGATCTGGTTGTCGACTCTGCCTTCGAGATAGAGGTACCCCCCCTCGTCACGGTAGCCCAAATCACCGGAATACCACCAGCCGTCTCGGAACCCGTCGGTGGTCTTTGCGGTGTTCCGCCAGGCCCACGCGGGCACGTCGGGGCCTCGGATGATGATCTCACCCAGTGCCCCCGGCTCGCGGACGTCGTCGGGAGCGCCGCCCTCCTCGACGATACGAACCTCCGTGCCCGTCTGGGCCTTCCCGACGCTGTCGATCCGATCGCCGGTCATTTCCTCGTTGTACAGGACTGTCCCGTACATCTCGGTGGATCCGTACGACTGGGTGACGTTCCGGCAGACGTGGTCCCGAAGTCGATCGAGCGTTCCGCTGTCCATCTTCTCGCCGGTCGAATAGACGACTTCGAGCGAACTGAAATCGCGGTCCGCGACGCCCCGCTGGAGGACTTCACGCCACATCGTGGCGACCAGTCCGGTGTGCGTGATGTCCTCCCGTTCCACGATGTCGACGAACTCCGCCGCGTCCCACCCCCGCAAGAACCGGACGCTCTCACACCCCATCATCGCCTTCACGACCGGGTTGTACCAGGCCCCGAACGACGGCGAGAACACGACGAGCGTCCGTCCGGATCGGTCGACGCCGTACCTGGCCGCGCCCTTCATCGCCTTGAGATACATTCCGCGGTGCGTGTGACACCAGCCCTTCGGGCGTCCCGTGCTCCCCGACGTCCACCAGATCGTCGCCAGGTCCTCCTCGTTGATGAGCACGTCCGGTGACCGGGCCGCTGCGCCCTCCAGAAACGAGCCGTGGGTCTGTTCGCCCTCGTCGGCGTCGTCCCCGACGACGACCACCGTCGACACGGACCGCATCGCGTCCTCGTCGAGTTCGCTTCGGACCCGGTCGGCGACGTGCTCGTCCACGACGACCACTGCGGGTCGGGTCTCCGCAACACTCCGTTTCATCACGTCCGAGGCGGACTTGAGGTGGACGTTCGTCACCACACAGCCGGCCTTCATCGCTCCGAAGAGGAGCACGGTCTGCGTCACCGAGGACTCACACAGGAACGCGACGCGGTCGCCCCGCGAAACGTAGTCGAGAAACGAGTCCGCCGCCCGGTCCGTTTCGCGGTCGAACTCGCCCCACGTCACTGACCGGTCCCCGTCGTCGAACGCCGGCGCGTCGGGACTTCGGTCCGCGTTCTGCCGACAGACGTCGACCAGGGACGGCAGATCGACGTGTTGGTTGGCTGTGGTCGTCATCGGGGTCACGAACCGTTCCGCGGGACGGTCATACCCGCCTGGCTGTTCGCCGCAGATGTATATGATCCCGCGAGTCGCCGTGGTCTCGTCTCCATAGGGGGCCGGAGACCCCGGACTACTATCAATCCTCTCCCGTGAAACACCGCGTTTCAGCCTGTTAGACCCGTTACGCTAGTGAACGGTCTGGCCGCTGATTCCGCTCTCGGCGGAATGCTTATGCGCACCCACCCGACTTTGTGAGGGTATGTCACTGTCGAATGTACTCCCCGACGGTGGGTTGCGCCAGCACCCGCTCGTTCGAAACCTCCGTGAGGGGATTGCACTCATCGCGAACGACCGGACGACGCTGTTCTACCTCTCCTTTCTCGTCTTCGTGATCCTCCTGGGGGCGATCGGACCGGAGATCGCACCGTACCCCTACGACGAGCCGATGTACGCTGGGGGGGAGCCGCTCCTCTCGGAGCCGCCCTCGGTTACTCACCCGCTCGGCACCACGTCGTCGGGCTACGACGTGTTCTCTCGCATCCTCGTCGGGGCGCGCCCGACCGTGATCACCGGGCTGCTCGGTGGGACGATCATCATCACGATCGGTTCGGCGATCGGAATCACCGCCGGCTACGTCGGCGGCCGCACCGAAGACGTCCTGATGCGGATCACGGACATCGCCTACGGCGTGCCGCTCATTCCGTTCGCGATCGTCCTGCTCGCCCTGTTCGGCGTCGGATTCCTGATGTCCGTCGTCGTCATCGGACTGCTCCTCTGGCGGGGGCCCGCGCGGGTGTTGCGGTCGCAGGTCCTGCAGATCCGTCAGCGGCCCTTCATCCTCGCGGCGAAGGCGACCGGGGCGAGCACGCCGCGCATCATCTACAAGCACATCCTCCCGAACGTCGCGCCGATGGCGATAATGTACTTCGCGCTCGGTATCGGTCTCTCGATCCTGCTTCAGGCGGGGCTGGCGTTCATCGGCGTCTCCAACCCCCTCGTCCCCTCGTGGGGCATTATGATCCGCAACGCGTACACCTCGGGGCAGATGACCACGACGTGGTGGTGGTCGATTTCCCCCGGCATCTTCATCTCACTCACCGTGATGTCGACGATTATGCTGGGTCGCCGCTACGAGGAACTCGTCGGCCAGACCGACGGCGAAGCCGTCGCGACCGCGTAGGCGGCGAACGGTCTCGGTTTCGCAGCTGCCCGACTCGCGGCCCGGACGGGGTCGCAACCGCCCTTTTGCCGTCGCTTGGAGCCACTTTCCTGCCCTCGCTCGGGGCCGAACGCTCGGCAACTCCCGTAGCCAAACTCTCTCGCACCCGCTCACGGACGCATTATCGGCCCCGCCGGCCTCTCGGTACGATCTACCGCATCTCGGCGGTCTCGCGGATCTTCGCGACCTCCGCTTCGATCGTGGACGCGTGCTGGGCACCGAACAGTCGGGAGTCCACCCGACCGCCCGCGACGAACAGCAGCGCCGGCGCGCCGGCGACGTCGTACTCGTCCATCACACCGAGAGCGTTCGGTCCGTAGATCGCGAGCAACGCCAGGTCGTCCGGCGGATCCTCGAAGATCTCCTCCAGCACGGAACGCTGGTCGTCACACGGTTCACAGTCCTCTTTCCAGACGTATACCACTGCTCTCTCACAGGCGCGGAGGAGCGGCGTGAAACTGCTCCCGACGATCGGGCTGAACGGCTCCGGGACCCCGTCGGTCCGCCCCGGCGTTTCGACGAACTGCATCACGACCGGTGCGAGGCGTTCGGGGGCCGCATCGGAGAGGTCTTCGACGTGCTCTCCGATGGCTCGTTTGGTCGCTAACAGCTCTCGTTGGTGCCGCTCCTCCGCGCCCTCGCCGATCGAACCGAGTTCCGATTCGACCTCGACTGCGTCCATTTCACTCACCGCACGCCGGTGTTCGGCCCGGGACTCGACGAATTCGGGGGTCAGTTCGGCCGTTTCGCCCTCCGCGGTGAGGACGCCGGCTTCCACGAGCCGTTCGAGCAGCTCCGAGGGATTCATCCTTCCGTCCACTGAGAGGGGCACCTCGTATAAGGGCACTGCCGACGGCGCGCTCGTGGTCGATTGCCGGGGCGGAACGCGCGTCGGTACCGTTCGTCGTGGATTTCGCGAAACGCCTGTTTCAGTTTATTTCAGCCGTTGAGAGCGTCGAAACCGTTAATTAGGACTGTGAGCTATGCGAGACCATCACACATGAGCGAACCCCTCCTCGAAATCGAGGATCTTACGATACAATACCGGACGGACCAGGGTCCACTCACGGCCGTCTCCGGTGCCTCGTTCACCATCGACGACGGCGAGTACTTCGGCCTCGTCGGCGAATCCGGGTGTGGGAAGAGCACCCTCGCCAAGTCGTTGCTCCGAGGACTCGACGACAACGGCGAAATCACCGCCGGATCCGTTCGGTACCGCGGCGAAGAGATCCACGAGTACGGGGAGCGGGAGATGAACGAGAAACTCCGATGGAAGGAGATCTCGTGGATCCCACAGAGCTCGATGAACAGCCTGGACCCGCTCCAGCGGGTCAGCGAACAGGCGCTGGAACTGGCCGAGGTGCACACGGATCTCTCCGAGGCGGCGGCTCGGGAGAAATTCCGCGACCTCTTCGAGGTCGTCGGGCTGCCGAAAGACCGCATCGACGACTATCCACACCAGTTCTCCGGCGGAATGCAACAGCGGGCCATCATCGCTCTCGCGCTGTTTCTGGACCCGTCGCTCATCATCGCCGACGAGCCGACGACGGCGCTCGACGTCATTATGCAGGACATGGTGTTCAAGTACCTCGACGAGATCAAGGAGGCGACCGAGACGAGCCTCCTCCTCATCACCCACGACATCAGCGTCGTCTTCGAGAGCTGTGAGTCGATGGCGATTATGCACGGCGGGCAGGTCGCAGAGACGGGTGACGTCGTGGAACTGTTCGATTCGCCCCGGCACCCGTACTCGATTCTCCTGCAGGAAGCGTTCCCGGACATCCGCCACCCGGAGCGCGACCTCGCGGTCATCGAAGGCCGGCCCCCGCAGTCGATGGGGGACGTCGAGTCGTGCACCTTCGCCGACCGCTGTCCGTGGGCGGTCGAAGAGTGCCGCCGGTCCGCCCCACCACTCGAAGAAGTCGCGCAGGACGCGTCCGGTCACCACCGCGCGGCGTGCTTCCGCAAAGACGAGGTCCTGGAGCTGTACCGCTCGGAGGGCGCGCCACCGGTGGACCCGACGTCGGAGGCACCGCAGCGATGACGGACGAGACCCCCCTCCTCGAAACCGAGAACCTCAAACGGTACTTCGATCAGGACACGGGCTTTCTCGACGCCTTCCTGGGTGGGGGAAGCCAACCGGTTCAGGCGGTCGACGGGGTTTCGCTCGCGCTCTATGAGAACGACTCGATCGGGATCATCGGCGAGAGCGGATGCGGCAAGACGACGCTTCTCCAGACGCTCGCGCGGCTGCAAGAGCAGACCGACGGCGAACTCCGGTTCGAAGGGAACCCGATCTCGGAGTTCTCCAAGAAGGAGATGAAGGCGTTCCGACGGCAGGTCCAGATCATCTTCCAGGACCCGTTCAACTCGTTCGACCCGAAACTGACCGTCCGCGAATCGCTGCTCGAACCGCTGCGCATCCACGGGATGGACGACCGCGATCGGCGGGTCCGCGAAGCGCTCGAACGCGCCGAACTCAACCCGCCGGAAAAGTACCTCGAACGGCGCCCGACGCAGCTGAGCGGCGGCGAACTGCAGCGGGTCTCTATCGCACGGGCGCTCGTCCTCGAACCAAAGGTAATACTCGCGGACGAGCCCGTCTCGATGCTCGACGTCTCGACGCAGGCGTCCATCCTGAACCTCCTCTCCGATCTGACCGCCGAACTCGACGTGGCGCTTTTGTACATCTCACACGATCTCTCGACGGTCTCGTACGTCTGCGATCGGATCGACGTGATGTACCTGGGTCGCGTCGTCGAATCGGCACCGACTCACGACCTGCTCGACTCCCCGAAACACCCCTACACGCAAGCGCTCGTGAACGCGATCCCGATTCCGGACCCCCACGACGATCGGGAGCGGACGACCATCGACGGAACCCCGGGCAATCCGGTCGGCATCGGCGAGGGGTGTCGCTTTCGCGACCGGTGCCCCGAGCGAATGGATATCTGCGAACGGACGCCTCGGAACGTCTCCGTGGACGCCGAGAACCACCGCGTCGCCTGCCACCTCTACTACGACCACGAGGAGGAGCAACGCCGCGGCGAAGCGATAGCCGAGGGACAGAAATGACACCCCACTCATTCCCGGCTCACCGTGTGCCGACCGACGACGGAGGGACAGCCCGATGACCCGCAAGCGATACTTCGCGTACCGGACGGTTCAGACCGTGGTCCTCCTCTGGTTCCTCCTGACGTTCCTGTTCTTCTTCTTCCGGCTGATGCCGGGGAGCTTCACCGACATTATGCTGCAGCAGGGTGCGTCCGAGTCGGCGGTTATGGCCTTCCGCGATCGGTGGGGGCTGAACGATCCGCTGTACGTTCAGTACCTCCGATATCTCGGGAACTTCGTCGTCTTCGACTTCGGCACGTCGATCCAGTTCCGAACGCCGGTCATCGAGCACGTCGGCATCCGGATCTTCAACTCGTTCGTCCTCATCGCCCCGGCGATCACGGCGGCGTACGTGATCGGCTCGATCTACGGAACGATCCTCGGCACGCAACGCGGCAGCACCTTGGAGAAGCACGGACTGCTCCCGTTCATCCTCTTCGCGTCGGTCCCGTCGTTCTTCCTCGCGATCGTCGCGATCGTCGTGTTCTCGGGGTACTTCGGGTGGTTCCCGTCGTTCGGGATGATCACGCCGGACACGTACACGCAGTTCAGGGACGCTCCCTTCTGGCGGCCGTATCTCACGAGCGACTTCGCGATGCACTATATGCTGCCCTTCGCCGTCATCGTGATCAGATACACCTACCTGCCGCTTCTGATTATGCGGACGAGCGTCGTCGAGACCATCGGACAGGAGTTCACGTTCTATCACCGGCTCTCGGGACTGCCGAAGTCGCGTCAGCTTCGACACATCGGCAAGCACTCGATCCTGCCCGTCGTGACGCTGTATCCGGTGTCGATGACGCGAGCACTCGGCGGCCTCGTACTTATCGAATCGGTGTTCAACTGGCCGGGTATCGGGTTCACGCTGGTCCAGGCGGTGCTGGCGCGCGACTTCCCGGTCGTCCAGTTCGTGTTCTTCCTGGTCGCCGGATTCATCATCGTCGCCAACTTCGGCGTGGACCTCCTCTACGGCGTGATCGATCCGCGCGTCAGTGTCGACGAGTAGCCTTTCGACCCGAATCCTGTTTTGAGTGCCTGTAACGCCTGTTTCTCGCTGTTTCGCCCCACAACATTCATTAACTATCAGGGAGTTCAAAGTGTATGTCACAGAGTGACAAAAACCGAGGATCAGTACAGCGACGGCGCGTGCTTCAGATGCTCGGTGGCGTCGGGATCGCGAGTCTCGCCGGATGTAACGAGGGCGGTAATGGCGGGGGTGATGGCGGAGACAGCGGCGGGGGTGGCGGTGACCAACAGGAACTCGGCGAACGCGTGCCCGAGATTGCGATCGAATACTGGGCGAACATCGGGACGAGTTCGACGCTGATGGAGAACTCGCTGAACCAGTTCCAGAACGGCGTCGAGGAGCTCGGCATCTCGCTGAACATTCTCCCGACGGACTTCGCCACCCAGAACAGCAACGCGTTCTCGGACGCCCGACGCTCGCACCTCCAGTACTGGACGCATTCCTCGCCGCCGTCCCGCCTCGATCCGGACGAACTCGTCTCGCAGTTCACCGCGGACCGCGCGGGGGCCGACGGTGCGAACCCGGCGAACTACGCGAACTGCGAGTACACCGATGCCGCCTTCGCGCAACGACGCGCCACCTCCGAGGAGGAACGGCGCGAGCTGGTGAATTCGGCGCTGGGGACGGCCGCCGAGGACGCCTACATCATCCCGATTCACCCCAGGGTGACGACGGGCGCCTACAGACCGGCGAACGTCGAGATCGGCGGCACCGGAGACGCGGGGCTGAAGCCGTTCGTGAACCCGTACGTCTTCTTCAGATCCACGCCGACCAACAGCGACACGCTCCGCACGCACGTCGATCCGCAACTGCTGGAGACGACGAACTTCCCCACGTCGACGAGCCCCACGGTGACGGCCCCGTGGAGTCACCTCGTCCACTCGACGCTGGTCGAGTTCGACGAGAACTACGACCTCCAGAATATGCTCGCAGAGAGCATCGAGACCTCCGACGACGGCCTCGTGCTCACCGTCTCGCTCAGGGACGCGACCTTCCACAACGGCGATCCGATCACCGCCGAGGACGTGAAGTTCACCTTCGAGTTCATCTCCGACAACGCGGGCATCTTCCCCACCGCGACCTCCCCGCCCTACGAGAGCATCGAGGTCGTCGACGAGAGTACGGTGGAATTCACCCTCTCGGAGGTGTTCCGACCGCTCATCCGAAACACGTTCGGCAGGTGGGGGATCCTCCACCGCGACACCTGGAGCGCCGCCGTGGGGAACGCGGGAGAGTTCGACTTCGATCCGATCATCGGCTCCGGGCCCTTCCAGGTGGACGACATCCAGCGGGGTTCGTTTATGCGGCTCACTCCGCACGACGGACACCCCGTCCACGACGTCGGCCACAACGTGTTGCTCCAAGCGTTCGCGGACAACGAATCGATCGTTCAGGCCTTCCAGAACGACGACCTCGATATGGTGTCGCAGATCGGGCCGAGCACCCAGGAGCAGTTGAGCGACACGATGGGCGATTCGGTGGCGTTCGTCGAGCAGGCGGAGCCGACCGGGTTCTACCTCTACCCCCAGCACCCACAGAGCCCCGTGAAGTTCCGGGAGTTCCGGCAGGCGCTCGGGATGTCGTTCAACAGACAGCAGATCCACGACATCGTGTGGCGCGGCGCGGGCGAGATCGAGTACTCCTCCTGCGTGTTCACCGAGAGTCACCCCTGGCGGCCGCCGGCGGACCGCCTCGGGCAGTTCACCGACGACCCGGAGGGCGACGTCGAGGGAGCCCGCGAGTTGCTGTCGGAGAACGGATGGGGATGGGACGGTAACGACAACCTCCGGTACCCCGCCGACGCGGACCTCTCGCCGCTGTGGCCGCAGGGCGAGAACCCCACCGGCGAGGACTTCCCGTGCCTCGACGAGAACGGGGAGTACGCCGGCGGGAACTGAGCGGACGCGGGCGCTCCTCCCGGCTCCGTTACGGGTTCTGTTCCGCCGCGTTCGATGCGGTTATTCTGGACGTAGCGGGCTCGAAACTACCGAATTTACGACCCTCGCGAAAGAGCTATTAGTGTGTGTGGTAGCTGACCACACGTAATGAGACTAGGACGATTCGTGGTGGAGACTCACTGCCACGCGCAGCGTCACGCGGTCCGGATCGGGGAGGGCGAGGGCGACTACGCGAACCTCGCAGACGCGATGAAAACGGCGGTGATGGCCGACGACGCCGACGAGGACACGGACGTCGTCGTGTACGACAACTCGGAGCGGCTGCTGTACGACATGGACACCTACGACGTGGATATGTGCGTTCTCCTGTCAGCGTTCGGGATGACGAACGAGCTCAACCGGCAGATGATCGAGGCCAACCCGGAGAAGTTCGTCGCGGCGGCGGCCCCGGTACAGACGAAGAAACGCGCCCTCCGCGGCGAGGAAGCGTGGTCCTGGGAGGCCGCGGCCGACGAACTGGACGAGTGGCTCTCGAAAGACGGCTTCGTGATGACCGGCGAGGGGATTCGGGGGGACCCGACGCGGACCGAACCCGTGCCGTGGCGGGAGCGAAAGAAACACCTCCGACACGTGTTCGACGTGGCCGCCGACCACGGCGTTCCGGTCCGCTGGCACACCGGCTACACGTCCGGATACGGCGGGAACCACCTGTTTCATCTCTACCCCGACTGGCAGGACCCGACGCTCGCGTCCCAGCTCAAAGCCGAGTATCCGGAGGTCCCGATCGTGTTCGATCACGGCGGGATGCAGGCCGGATGGCGCGAGGACTACGTCGACAAGGTGACGCAGGTGGCGGGCACCTTCGACGACGTGTACCTCGAGATCGGGCTCTACTGGGGCGAACTGATGAAGAAGCCGATCAACGACCCCAACATCGCCATCGACCAGCTCCTCTGGGGGAGCGACTGGGGCGCGTCGATGGTGCAGCACAGCCAGCCGAACGAGTACCCGCCGACGTACTGGGAGCAGATCTCGAGCAAGGGACTGCCGGCGCATCAGCCCGACTACTGGGGGGCTAACCAGCGGCAACTGCTCAAGTTCGCGCTGGACACCGATCTCCCGCAGGACGACCTGAACCTCATCCTCGGCGGCAACGCCGTTCGGCTGCTCGACCTCGACGTCCCCCACAGCCGGCTGTTCCCCGAGTTCAAATAGCGGCCGAGTTCGATAGCCCTCGCCCGGTCCCTATCGGTGCTCGATGACCGCACGCAGGATTTTCATCTCCTCGGCCTCGGTGATCCGGTCCGACGCCATACACGCGTGAACGACCTTATGTGTCAATTCGACGTCACCGAAGAGACATTCGCCGGATTCCCCGGTATTCGCCGGACACCGATCGTCCTCCGTTTCGGTCGACTCTCCTCCGGAGAATCCGTCCGCTTCGGAGAGCCCGTCCGCTCCGGGTAGCGGTGGCTCCCAGCCGTTTCGCGTTCCGTCCGGTCGTCCGGGCTCCTCCCCGTCGAGTGCCGCCGTCGCGAACGCCGCACGCTCGTCCCACTCGAACCCCTCGATGGAGTTGACGCGCCTGTTGATCGTCGCGCAGCTCACGTCGACGAGGTCGGCGAGGTCACGCTGCGTCGCGTTCGGGTGCTCCCGGATCGCCGCGAGGACCTCGTACTGCTCGGCGCTCAGTGCCTGCTCCCGTTCGGCGTCCGCTTCAGCGATCGAGGCCGTCGTCTCCGAGTCGGCTCCGGTGTCGGTTCGCCCCGCGTCGGCGTCAGAGGCCTCCTCCGTCTCGGCGGTCGCGGTTTTCTGTGCGGTGTCGCTCCGCTCCGTCCCGTCCCCGCGGGCACCTGGGTCACCGTACTCTTCGAGGACTCGCGCTACGAGGTCGGGTCGAGCGCCGCTTACCGACTTCGACAACTCCCCCACTGTCGCGTTCGGGTCTCTCTCTGCCACGCTGAGGATCCGTTTGTGAATCATCGCTTTCGGAATCGGGGATCGGGTGCTCGTGCCGTCGCGAATCTGTGTCAGCGGTGAGTTGCTCATTTTGGTGCGGCCGAGCGTGGTCGTCTCACACACTCAGTCTGTATCTTTGAAGGCGTGAGTCACACCTTACGCTACCTATTTACTATGTAATGTTTTATCACTACTTTTCGGAGCCGATCGCGAAATCGACGCCACGTCGGTCACAACAGCGTGCTCTCGATGAGTTGCTCGTGGCCGCGACGCAGCCGCCCGGCGAGCGCCTGCCGCGAGATCGAGAGCTCCGATGCGATCTCCTCCAACGAGGCCTCTCGCGTTGACGCGAAGTACCCGCGTTCGTGCGCCAGCACCAACGCCTCCTGCTGTGCATCGGTGAGCCCGTACTGGTCGAGCGCGTCACTGCTGTCCTCCTGATAGATGCTGTCGAGCTTGAACGGGATCCCCAGCTCTCGACAGCGTTCCCGAAACGAGTAGAGCGCGTCCCTGGTCGGGACCTGCGACCGGAAGTGGACGCCTTCGTCGGTCGAATGAGCGCCGAGAAAGACGATATCGAAGTTCGATGCCTCCGGGTAGGTCATCTTCTGTCTCGCCTCGGACGTGAAGTTCACGCGGTACAGCGATCGGTCCCCGACGGTAGTGAGAACGGCGAACTCCGCGACGGAGGGATCCTCGAACAGGGCTTCCTCGAACGCCTCCGGATCGACGTTGTCGATCCAGAAGACGTACTTCGCCTGTCCGTCCTGAAGGATCTGGAGGTCCTCCATCTCCAGGACCGCGTCCGGGAGGCGATCGTGCGTCTCTTTCAGCACTGGCGAGTCGATCGTGTATTCGGCGATGAATCCCATTTCCGGATGCGTACGCCCTTGGTACGTGAGAGCCTTTCCGTGGTCAGTCGCCGGCCGTGTGGGCCCGTTGTCTGGCGGCGGCGACGCTCTTGCCCTCCCGCAGCACGGCGTCGACGAACAGTTCGCCGGCCTTGTACGACGACCGGACCATCGGCCCCGACGCGCAGTAGAGGAAGTCGAGTTCCTCCTCGGCCACGCGCCGCCACGTCTCGAAGGAATCGGGGTGGACGTACTCGAAGACGTCCAGGTGCGACCGCGAGGGCTGGAGGTACTGTCCCAGCGTGACGACGTCGACGTCGGCCTCCCGCAGGTCCGACAGCGTCTGGTAGATCTCGTGGTCGTACTCGCCGAGACCGAGCATAATGGAGGTCTTCGTGTAGACGTCGGACTCCGCCGAGACCTGTTCGAGCACCGATAGCGACTGCTCGTAGTCGGCGCGGCGGTCCCGCACGGGCCACTGGAGCCGTTCGACCGTCTCGATGTTGTGCGCGATCACGTCCGGACCGGCGTCGATGATCTGCCGGACCAACTCGGGTTCGCCCTGGAAGTCGGGGATGAGTACCTCCACGAGGATCCCCGGATCGCGATCCTTGATCTCGCGGATCGTCCGCGCGAAGTGCCCCGCGCCCTGGTCCGGCAGGTCGTCGCGGTCCACCGAGGTCAGGACGACGTAGTCCAGTCCGATCTCGGCGACGGCGTCGGCGACGTTCGCCGGCTCCTCGGGATCGAGCGCTTCCATCCCCCCGGTCGCGACGTCGCAGAAGTTACAGCCCCGCGAGCACCGATCGCCCATCAGCATAAACGTCGCCGTCCCCGGACCGTTGCGGCCGCTCCAGCACTCGCCCATATTCGGGCAGTTGGCCTCCTCGCAGACGGTGTGGAGATCCCGGTCGCGAAGCGTCTCCTTGATGTCCGTGAACTGTCGTCCCGACGGCGGACGCATCTTCAACCAGTCCGGCTTCCGCCTTCCGCTCATACGCCTATGTTCGGGCGCCCGAGCAAAAGCCTACGGGTACCGCCGCGCCGGTCGGCCGCGTCGAGTCCCCGACCGTCGCCAGTCTCACCCCAAAAATGCTTATTATTTCGACGCCGTACGTTCGAGAAATGCTTCACGCCAAAGGTCCGCTCCTCGAAGTCGATCTCGCCGAGCGAACGGCGACCCGGACCGACATCGACGACCTGCTCGCCGCGACGGTCGGCGGTCGGGCCACCGCCACGCATCTCGCGCACGACCGCATCCCGTTCGACGCCGACCCGCTCGGTCCGGAGAACCGCGCGTATCTCTCGACGGGGCCGCTGCAGCACTCCCGGATGAGCTTCACCGGCCGGATGAACATGACGTCGCTGTCCCCGCTGACCGACGGCCTCTGCTCGACGAACGCCGGGGGCTACCTCTCGCGGAACTTCGCGGACACGGGCATCAGCGCCCTCGAACTCGTCGGCGAGAGCGACGAACTCCTCGCCGTCCACGTCCGCGACGACGGCGTGACCTTCGAGCCGGTGCCGGAGCTCGAAGGCGCGCTCGTCCCCGAGGTGAGCGACTACGCCGCGGAACGCCACGACCTCGGGCCGGAGCACTGCGTCGCGATCGGGCCCGCGGGCGAGAACCTCGTCCGGTTCGCCAGCGTGATGACGTTCGACTCCCGGGCGTTCGGTCGCGGCGGCCTGGGCGCCGTCCTCGGTTCGAAGAACGTCAAACTCCTCACGTTCGAGGGCGACGCCCGCCCGCCCGTCGAGGTCCCAGCCGACGCCGCGGCCGAGATCCACCGCGCGGCGGCCACCGCCGACGACAATATGAAGCGGCAGGGGACGACCGGCGGCACCGAGTTCATCAACGACAACTTCTCGCTGCCGACGCGGTACTTCTCCGAGTACGAGTTCGAACACGCCGCCGACATCGGGGGCGACGCTGTCGAGGAGAAGAAGTACAAGAAGGCGGCCTGCTCGCAGTGCGCGTTCGCGTGCAAACTGCCGACTCGCGACGAGGAAGCCGGCATCGAGACGGAGGGCCCGGAGTTCGAGACCGTCTACTCGTTCGGTTCGAGCCAGGGCGTCGGCGACATCGTCGACGTGATGAAGGCCAACGAGCTCTGTGACCTGTACGGGCTGGACACCATCTCCGCGGGCGTCACCGTCGCCGCCTACCTCGCGAGCGAGGACGAGTTCGGGAACGCCGAACTCGCCCGCGAGGTGACGGAACTGATCGCCCGCCGCGAGGGCGTCGGCGACCTGCTGGCGGAGGGCGTCCACCGCGCCCACGACGAACTGGGCGTCGACGACATGACGATGAAGGGGATGGAGTTCGCCGCCCACGACGGCCGCGTGCTGCACGGCCTCGGCCTCCAGTACGCCGTCGCGAACCGCGGCGGCGACCATATGTACGGCGAGATGATGGGCCTCGCCTACAGCGGCGTGCACGATCCCGAGGGGACCGCGGGCAAGGCCGAGACGCTGGTCGAACAGGAGAACTACTGCGCGTTCCGCGACTCGGGGATCGTCTGCGCGTTCTCGGGGGACTACATCGACCCCGAGGCGTTCGAGGCGCTCTTCGACGCCGACTACGAGACCCTCCTGGAAGTCGGTGCCGGCGTCGTCGAGCGCGAGCGCCACTTCAACAACCGACGCGGGTACGACCGCGCGGACGACGACCTCCCCTACGAGATTCCCGATCTGGACTCGTCGCTGGAGGAGTACTACGCGGCGCGGGGCTGGAACGACGACGGGACCGTTCCCGAGAGTCGGTTCGATTCCGGCACGACCGCGACTCCGGCGGACGACTGAGCCCCGTCACTCTCCGATTCGACGGCCTGACGCCCTTCAGACGGTCGAGTCGACGGCCTGACGCCCTTCGGACGGTCGAGTCGACGGCGACTGACGCTCCCCGCGCGACCGTTCCGCCGCCCGACGACGCTACCCGCCGTACACCGCGGGGGTCATCCGTATCACGTCACCGTCCGACAGCGGGGTTTCGAGGCCGTCCTCGTGCTGGACGTGTCTGCCGTTCCACGTCACGACGAGGTCGCCGACCAACTCGCCCCCGTCGAGCAGTCGCCCGTCGAGCCCCGGATACGCGGCTTCGAGCTCCGCGAGGAGCGCACCGACGGTTTCGGCGTCCGTGTCGACGACGACCGTCTTCGTCCCCACGGGCTCGCGGAGCGGCCCGAAGAAGGCGCACTCGATTTCCATAGCGGGAGTTTCGGATCCGGTGCTAATGAGCCGTGGGGTCGCAGCCGCGTTCGATCCGGGGATCGTCCCTGGCCGATCGGAGGCACGGCCGGCCGACAGAGTGAGGCCTCAGGCGCCCGACGCAGAGATATGGACGATCCCGTCTCGCTGACGATCGTCGACGGCGACGACGAGACGACCGTCGAGGTCGAGCGCGGCGTCGTGCTCCGCGACGCGCTGCTCGAACGGGGCTTCCCGGTCTACGGCACCGTCTCCCGATACGCCAACTGCGGCGGCCGCGGCCTGTGTGCGACCTGCACCGTCGAGGTCGATCCCGCCCCGGAGCCGACACACTGGCACGACGCCGCCGCGCGCCGGTTCGGCTACCCGCGGCTCTCCTGTCAGATCCGGGTCGACGCGCCGATGACCGTCCGGCTGCTCGACAAGCGCGTCTGGGGGCAGGTCCTCCCCGGCCGCCGCGGCGGGTCGTCGTCAGAGTGACGCGGTCGCCGACGCGTCCGCGCCGATGGAGAAACGACTTTGCCGCCGGAGCCCCCGGTGTCGGATATGACTCGTTTCGCTCCGATCTCTACTCCTCCCCGACCCGTTCGGTGCCGCCCGCCGAGCGCCGTTCGCCACCCGTCCGCACGGGGGTCCGACGCGTGAAAGTCACCGAGGTCGTCCCGGAGTTCGCCGACGCCTTCGGCTTCGAGGAGTTCAATCGGATGCAGCGCGAGGCCGCGCCGGCGATCCTCGACGGCGACGAGAACGTCGTCGCCGCCGCGCCGACCGCCTCCGGCAAGACCGCGCTCGCGGAACTCGCGATCTGTCGGACGCTCGACCGCGGCGGCACCGCGCTCTTCATCGCGCCGCTGCGCGCGCTCACCAACGAGAAGGAGTCCGAGTGGGAGCGCTTCGAGGAACTGGGGTACTCCGTCTACGTCGTCACCGGCGAACGGGACCTCAATCCGCGACGCGCCGAGCGCGCGGACATCCTCGTGATGACGCCCGAGAAGACCGACTCGGCGACGCGGAAGCACGACTCCGCACGGTACTCGTTTATCGCCGACGTCGACTGCTGCGTCATCGACGAGGTCCACCTGCTCGACTCCGACACCCGCGGCGGGGTCCTCGAAGTGACCGTCTCGCGACTCCGCCGCATCTGCGACCCGCGCGTCGTCGCGCTCTCGGCGACGATGCCGAACATCCAGGACGTTGCCGCGTGGCTGGACGCCCCGCCGGAGACGACCTTCGAGTTCGGCGACGAATACCGCCCGGTCGACCTCCACGCGGACGTGAAGACGTACACCCACGGCGACAACGCCTTCGCCGACAAGTACCGCCGGCTCTACAGTGCCCTCGACCTCGCGGAGGAGCACATCCGCGAGGACGGGCAGGCGCTCGTGTTCGTCTCCTCCCGGCAGGACGCCGTGCGGGCCGCCGGAAAATCCAGGGACGAGATCGCCAAGCGCGACATCCCGATGGGCGCGCGCGGCGACTTCGACTTCCACACCGACGCGAAGGAACTCTCCGACGACGAACTCGCCAAGGCCGCGCCCGACGGCGTCGCGTTCCACCACGCCGGGCTCTCGAAGGACGACCGCGACCGCGTCGAGGAGTGGTTCAAGGAGGGCAAGATCCAACTGCTGTTCTCCACGTCGACGCTCGCGTGGGGCGTGAACCTCCCGGCGCGCTGCGTCGTCATCCGCGATACGAAGTACCACGATCCCCTGGAGGGCGAAGTCGACATCTCGCCGCTCGACATCCTCCAGATGCTCGGCCGGGCGGGGCGGCCCGGCTACGACGACGTCGGCTACGGCTGGGTCGTCTGCGACCGCGCCGACGCCGACAAGTACCGAAAACTGCTGCGCGAGGGCAAAGAGATCGAGTCGCGGCTGGCGGAGGACCTGGATTCGCACCTCAACGCCGAGATCGCGATGGGCACGATCCGGGACCTCGACGACGTGATGTCGTGGCTGGAGACGACGTTCTATTACCAGCGCGCGAAGTCGAAGCCGGCAGAGTACGACTTCGAGAACCTCCGCGGGCGCGTGCGAGAGACGCTCGAATCGCTCGTCGCCCGCGGCTTCGTCGAGATGGGCGAGGACCTCTCGGTCGGGGGGACCGCGCTCGGCCGCCTCGCCTCGAAGTACTACCTCCGATTGGAGACCGCCGAACGCTTCCACGACCTCTGCGAGCGCGAGACCGTCTCCGCGGACGGCATCTTGGAGGCCGTCGCCGGCGCGGAAGAGTTCCACTCGGTCTCCGCGCGGCAGTCCGAGTCCGACGCCGTCGACGCGGTCCTCTCGGACGTGTCGACGGGATTGGAGGACGGCCCGCGGAAGGTGCTCGCGATCCTTCACGCCGGGATGGAGAACAGCACGCCCGCGGACCTCCGCTCGGACGCCTGGATCATCCGCCAAAACGCGCTCAGGTTGCTCTCGGCGCTCCGCGAGTTCCTCGCTGAGTTCGCCGGGCCGCGGGCGGCGAACCTCGCCCGACGGGTGGAGGCCCGCGTCGAACACGGCGTTCCGCGCGACGCGGTCGGCCTCACGGCCGTCGACGGTATCGGCCCGACCCGGGCGCGGACGCTCGCGACGGGTGGGCTCCACAGCCCCGCCGACGTCGTCGACGCCGGAGCAGACGAACTCGAACGCGCGGGGCTCTCCGCTGGCGTCGCCGAGCGGATCGTGACGAACGCGCGTGAATTCCCCGCTATCGAGGTCTCGTGGGGGTCGTTCCCCGACGGTATCGCCCTCGGCGAGAACGAGTTGTGCGAGGTCACCGTCCGCAACGCGGGCGGCGGCGCGGCCGTGGGAGTCCGCGTGACCGTCAACGACGTCGAGATGACGACGAAGGAGGCGTACCTCTCCGATTCGCTCTCGGTCCCGGTGGGCGTCTTCGGCGCGAACGCCGAGGAACTGGAGTTCGTCGTCGAGGTGACGTTCCCCGACGAGCCGCTGCACCCCGTTCGGGCGACGCGGACGGTCGACGTGACGTAGCCGCCTACGCCGCGCGATCGAGCAGCAACGCCCGCAGTTCCTCGAAGCTGCCGACCTCGGCGTCGGCGCGGGAGAGGTCCAGGTCGGCGTTGTGCGTCGAGCGGAAGGCGACCGTGAACGCCCCCGAGCGCACGGCCGACTCGATGCCGTTGACCGAGTCCTCGACGACGACGCACTCGGCCGGATCGAGTCCCAATTCCGCCGCGGCGTGCTCGTAGACGTGCGGTTCCGGCTTTCCGGGCTCGTCGATCTCCTCCGCGCTCAACACCAGGTCGAGTGGGTCGAGACCAAAGCGTTCGCGGACGATATTTATCCAGGAGCGCCGAGCCGAAGAGACGATGGCCAGCGTCCGGCCGTCGGCCCGGATCGCGTCGAACAGCTCCCGGACACCCGCGGTCAACGCCACCTGCTCGCCGTACAGCGACTCCGCGCGCTCCTCGTACGTCGCCAGAAACCGCTCTCTGGGCACCGCGGTCCCGTACTCCGCGTCGAGGTAGTCGTAGATCTCGTAGTACGGCATCCCGGTGACCTCCTCGTGAGCGGGCGACCCGCTCTCGATCGCTTCGGCGAACACCCACTCGTCCTCGAAGCGGTGCCAGTACGTCTCAGAATCGACCA
Organism: Halobellus litoreus; assembly: GCF_024464595.1. Classification (NCBI taxonomy): domain Archaea; kingdom Methanobacteriati; phylum Methanobacteriota; class Halobacteria; order Halobacteriales; family Haloferacaceae; genus Halobellus; species Halobellus litoreus. Next base: position 1,495,697 of record NZ_JANHAW010000001.1, read on the forward strand.
ACACTCCGTCCATATCGAACAGCACCGCGCCGTCGGGCACGTCCATACGGGGTGCTCGCACGCCCTCGTGCAAAGACCTTCGTGAGAGCGTTTATCACCGAAAACGGGGCCAGGCCCCCCGTATGTCAGAGACGATCCGCGTCTTCGCCGGCGACTGTACGACCACCTTCGAGGGCGCTCGCGCCCGAACCCAGCGCGGCCGCGTCGCGGTCGTGGTCAAGCCCGATCGGACCACGCTGGTCCACGACGCCGACGGCTACCAGCCCGTGGCGTGGCTGACCCGTCCCGATTCACTCACGGTCGAGACCGACGAGGGCGGCTTCGGCCTCGTCGCACGCGCGGGCGAGCAGGTCCTCCGCGTGGTCTCCCACGAGTCCGCCGGGTGGGTCGAGTATCCCGTCACCGAGGCCGGCGTCCCGGTCGGCTCCCACCCCGAGACGGGCGAACCGCTCGTCCGAGCGGGCGGCGACGTCCGCGGGCTCGACTCCGACGTTCGGTACTCCCTCCCCGCGGGTGCGACCGTCCTCGACGACACTTGCGAGTCCTGCGGCCTGCCGAAGATCCGCGCGGAGGCCGGCGACGCCTTCGAGATCTGCCTCGACCGCTCGTGTGAGTCGCTCGACGACGCCGTCCGCGAGCGGTTCGACGGCGAGTGGACGTGTCCGGACTGCGGATCCGACCTCCGCATCATCCGTCGCGGCGGTCGCCTGCTCGCCGGCTGCGACGCCTACCCCGACTGCGAGACCGCATTCGCGATCCCCGCCGGCGTCGTCGTCGACGACTGCGCCTGCGGGCTCCCCGTCTTCGAGACCGCGCGCGGCCGTCGGTGTCTGGACGCCACGTGCGACGCGTTCGAGGGGTGACCGCGACGCAGGTGTGATCGTGTCTCCGGGCTCAGCCCCAATGGGTGTAAACCGCTAGCGCAGTTCGTCGACGAGAGCGGCCACCGCCTCGTCGACCAAGTCCGGTTCCAGACGTCCCTGCCAGAAATCGATGTCTTCGCGGTCGATCGACTGGACGCCCCACGGAACAACTCGGCTCTCGTCGGGCGTCCCACCACGAAGCCAACTCTCTTCGGGAACGTCGAGGAGGCCGTCCATCCACGACTTCGAGGTGAGCGTCAGTGCGATGTACTGGTCGCCGTGGAACGGACGACCTTCGTGATTCGAGAGTACGAGCCAGGGACGAGCAGCGCCACCCTCTTTGAACGGATCGGCACCGTAGACGACGTCACCGCGCTCGAAGGTGGGGGCAGGTCCCTCGTCGGTCACTGCTCGGTCTCCGCGTTCGGATGTGGCTCGTCAGGGGCGTGTTCGCGCCACGTCTCCTTGTCTTCCTCACCGAACTGCTCGTTGAAAAGCGCGGTCGCCCGCTCGTAGCCGGCGTATCCGGAGATCCGGTCCGCGTCGTCGGTCACCGCCCAGTACGTCGCCTTGTGTTCGACCAAACCGCGGTCTTTCAACCGAGAGAGTGCGGTACTGACCGCACCCTCGTCGAGGCCGGTTTGCGAGGCGATTTCGTGCGCCTTGAACGCGCGGTCCTCGTTGGCACCGAGGAAGCCGAGCACTCGATCCGGGACGGACAGCTCTTCGAGCTCGTCCTCACTCGCGTTCTCGAATGTATCCCGGTCGATCGACATCGGTGACTGAGAATATGCCGTCAACCGTTATTAGCGTTAGGACTGTAATACACGAGAATATTGAAAGGACTGATCGGGTGTATCGTGCTCGGCCTCTCCCACGAAGTGATCAGAAAGTGTGCATTGAGACGACTGCCAGTGATCGCAGCCCCTATGTCGCCGCCGGCCGCCAGAGAGAGTATGGACGGGACACTGGCCGACGGCGTGGTCCGCGTCGGCGGCGACGCCAGACAGCGGTTCTACGACGCCCGCGGGTACGGCCGCCCGCTCGACCGCAACCGCATCGAACTGGCGCCCGTGGAGGCCGCCCACCTCCTCTCCCGCGGCGACCTCGACGCCGTCGTCGACGAAGGAGACGCGGCCGCCGATTCGGACGCGGCCGACGCTCCCCGCCTGGACTTCCGCGAGTTCCTCGTGAAAACGGGCGCGACGCTCCGGTTCGCGGTCTACAAGGACCTCCGGGACCGCGGGTTCTATCTCTCGCCCGCGCGGGAGGACTGGCCCGGCGTCGACGACGTCGCGGGCGGAACCGGCGATGCGCCCAGCAGCGCGTCCGGGGGCTCCGATGCGGCACCCGACGCTGCATCCGACGCCGGGATCCACTTCGTCGTCTTCCCCCGCGGCAAGGGGCCGTGGGACGACGAGGTCGCCTATCGAATCCGCGTCGCGGGCGAGCGCGAGCGGATCGCCGCGTCGGCACTCGGCGATCTCGTCCTCGCGATCGTCGACGAGGACGGCGACCTGACGTACTTCGAGACCGACGGCGACCCGGCGATCGGCGACGCGGGGGACGGCGAGACTGCGGGCGCCGCCGCGGACCTCCCGACTGAAGTCGACGCCGACCTACTCGGCGACCGGGTCGTCTGCGACGAGACCGCAGAAACCCTCTACGAGCGACAGTTCTACGGGCAGCGGCTGTTCGGCCGCAACGCCGAGTCGGGGCCGCTTCAGCTCTCGCTCGTCGAGGGCGCGTACCTCGCCCAGCGCGGCGTCGTCGACGTCGCCCCCGACGCCGTCGCGGCGCTCGGTCGCGACGTGGAGGGCGAGCGCTTCGACCGACGACTCCGGACCTACGCCGCTCTTCGGGACCGCGGCGTCGTCCCGAAGAGCGGCTTCAAGTTCGGCGCCGACTTCCGCGTCTACGAGGAGTTCACCGACGTCGACTCGCTGAGTCACTCGACGGACCTCGTGCGCGTGGCCGCTCCCGGGCACAGCTTCTACCCGCGGGACCTCTCGCTCGACGTCCGTCTGGCCGGCGGGGTCCGGAAGCGAATGGTTTTTGCGCTCACCGCGGCGAACGGCGAGATAGACTGGCTCTCGGTAGCCCGCGTTACCCCATGACACGAGACCTCGACGACCGCGAGACCGACGACGGCGACGTCACCGAGACCGCGCGTACCGACGCGCCGGCAGCGCCCGACACCGCCCGGCCACGGACGGACGGCGGTACGGAGAGCGACTCGGCCCCCGGCGCGGACGACGTCGCGCTCGACCCGTGGGGGTCCTCGACCGTCTCCGACTACCGAAAGCTCTTCGAGGAGTTCGGCATCGGCGAGTTCGACGACGTCCTCCCCGACGTTCCGAACCCTCACTACCTGATGCGCCGCGGCGTCATCTTCGGCCACCGCGACTACTCTCCCGTCGCCGACGCCCTGCGGAACGACGAGCCGGCGGCCGTCCTCTCGGGCTTTATGCCCACTGGCGACCCCCACATCGGCCACAAACTCGTCTTCGACGAGATCATCTGGCACCAGGAGCAGGGCGCAGACGCCTACGGGCTGATCGCCGACCTGGAGGCGCACGCCGCCCGCGGGATGACCTGGGCGGAGATCGACGAGCACGCCCGCGATTACCTCCTGAGCCTGCTCGCGCTCGGTTTCGACCCCGAGGAGGGCGAACTCTACCGCCAGTCGGACAACCGCGAACTCCAGGACCTCGCCTTCGAACTCGGCTCGAAGGCGAACTTCTCGGAGTTCCAGGGCATCTACGGCTTCGACGGCGAGACCAACGTCTCGCACATGCAGTCGGTGGTCACGCAGATGGCCGACATCCTCTACCCGCAGTTGGAGGAGCCGAAGCCGACCGTCATCCCTGTCGGGCCGGACCAGGACCCGCACGTCCGGTTCGCCCGCGACCTCGCGGCGCGGATGCGCTTCTTCAAGGTGACCGAGGCGTACGCGAGCTTCGAACTCGACGACGCCGAGCGCGCGCTCGTCGCGGCCGTCTACGAGGAGCGCGAGGCGTACGCCGAGGAGCCGGAGCGTCCCCGGTGTGAGGAGGCGGGCGAGTGGCTCGCCGGCCTCGACGACGACGCCCTCGACGCCCTCGGCGTCGCCGTCGACGATGCGGTCCGCGACTCCGCCGTCGAGAAGCTCGAAAACGCCGGGATGGAGCCGCTCCGCCCCCGCGTGCGCTTCCTCGATCTCAACGCCACCGACGACGCCTTCGAGGCGCTCGTCGAGACGATCGACGGGGAGAAGCGCCGCTACGACGCGCACGTCGACGCTTTCGACCTCGACGCGAGCGAGGCCGAGGAACTCGCGCGGGAGGTCGAACTCGACCACGGCGGCTACGGCTTCGTCCCGCCGTCGTCGATCTACCACCGCTTTATGACCGGCCTGACAGGCGGGAAGATGTCCTCGTCGATCCCGGCCTCGCACATCTCGCTGCTCGACGACCCCGAGGAGGGCTACGACAAGGTGAAGGCGGCGACGACCGGCGGCCGCGACACGGCCGAAGAACAGCGGGAACTGGGTGGCGAGGCCGACGAGTGTCCGGTCTACGAACTGTACGCCTACCTGCTCGCGGGCGACGACGACGAGTTCGCCAAGGAGGTCTACGACGAGTGCGTCGGCGGCGAGCGCCTCTGCGGCGGCTGTAAGGAGCAGGCCGCCGAGCTGATGCGCGCGTTCCTCGAAGAGCACCAGGAGAAGCGCGCGGAGGTCGAGGATCTCCTCGAAGGTCTCGACATCTCCCTGGAGTCGCCGCGGCGGGGCGTCGCACCTGGCGACGACTGAGTCGTTTCCGCCTCCGTTCGCTACTCGATCGACAGGCCGCTGTCGGCGGCGGCGTCGTCTTCTCCGCCTTCGTCCCACTCCAGTTCGAACTCGATGCTCAGTTCGCCTGGCGCGCCGGTCGGCCCTTCGCGCTCGGCTTTCACCTCGAACGTCGGCTGCGCCGGGGGCTCCATCGTCACCGACTCGCCGCCGGCGCTGAGGGTGATGGCTTCGCCGGAGTCGAGTTTGTCGGCGACCGATCGTAGGTACGCCGCGATCTCTTCTCGGCTCTGACGACTCTCCGATTTGAACAGGATCTCTTCGGGCATACCACTGGGTACGCTGTCCCGACTCATAAACGCGCGCCCCGACGGACGTCGTTCCGTGCGACCACACCGCACGCTTCCGCAACTGTTTTGTCTGCCCACTGGTCTCTCTCACGTATGCGCTTCGGACCCGATTCCACGGCGCTCGGCGTCGACACGCAATCGATCGACAGCGACGGGTCCGACTTCTTTTTCCGGACCGCGTGAGGGCGGTGGATCCGACGAACTCGGCGCGTTCCCTTTCCGACGGGGCGTCGCAGTCGGCGAAACCGTTCGATTCGGTCCGGAGTGGCCGCGGACGCGTCGTCCTCCCCCGAGGCGTTCCACGCTCGCCGGCGGTCCTGCGACTCGGGACCGCCCGTAGTCTTCGGAACTGCTAACTGGCGGCCGGTCGGTAGACGCGACAACGACCGACGCTGCAGCGAGACTCACGAAGCAATGAAACTACCCGAACCACAGGTCGCGGTGCTGAACGCCGCGAGCGCGACAGAGGAACAGTCGATCGACCGACTCGCCGAGGAGACCGGCCTGAAGCCGGAGACGGCGACGCAGGCCGTCTTCGAGCTCCGCGACGACGGGCTCCTCGACGTCACGGAGACGGAATCGATCGAGTACGAACTGACCGAGGAGGGCCGCACGTACGTCGACAGGGGGCTCCCCGAGGTGCGACTGTACCGCGCCGCCGTCGACGCGGGCGCGGCCGACGAGCCGGTGGAGATGGGGCGCGTCATCGGCACGGCCGACCTCGATGGCCCCGAAGTCGATATCGCGCTGGCGAACTTCGGGCGGAAGGGATACGGGGAGATCGACGGCGGCGAACTCTCCGCCGACGGCGACGCCGACACCGAATCCGATCCCGAGACCGTCGCGCTCGCCGCGCTGGCGGATCTGGCCCGCGCGGGCGAGGCGAGCGCGTCGGACGTGCTCGCCGACGTCGAGCGCGACGTCCTCGACCAACTCGTCTCCCGAAACCTCCTCGAGCGCCACGAGCGGACCGTCAGGACGGTCGCGCTCACCGACGCGGGCGTCACCGCGCTGATGGAGGGCGTCGAGGCCGCGGAGACGGTCGACCGTTTGACTCCCGAGATGCTCACCTCCGGCGAGTGGGCGGACGTCGAGTTCACCGAGTACAACGTCGAGGCCGACGCCCCGGAGGTCCGCGGCGGCAAGACGCACGTCCTCAGACAGACCGCCGAGCGCGTGAAGGACGTCCTCGTCGGGATGGGCTTCCAGGAGATGGACGGCCCGCACGCCGACGCGGACTTCTGGATCAACGACTGTCTGTTTATGCCGCAGGACCACCCGGCGCGGACTCACTGGGACCGCTTCGCGCTGGACGTGCCGCCGATCGAGGACCTCCCCGACGACCTCGTCGACAACGTCGAGCGCGCCCACCGCGAGGGCGTCGGCGAGGACGGCGACGGCTACCACTCGCCGTGGTCGGAGGACTTCGCGCGCGCCATCGCGCTGCGCGGCCACACCACGTCGCTGTCGATGCGCTACCTCTCCGGTACCCAAGTCGGCGAGCTCGAACCCCCGCAGCGGTACTTCTCCGTGGAGAAGGTGTACCGTAACGACACGCTGGACGCGACCCATCTGCTCGAGTTCTTCCAGATCGAGGGGTGGGTGATGGCCGAGGACCTCTCAGTCAGGGACCTGATGGGTACCTTCGTCGAGTTCTACGAGCAGTTCGGCATCACCGACGTCCAGTTCAAGCCGCACTACAACCCCTACACGGAGCCCTCGTTCGAGCTGTTCGGCCGCCACCCCACGACGGGCGAACTGATCGAGATAGGTAATTCAGGAATGTTCCGCGACGAGGTGCTGGAACCGCTCGGCGTCGAGCACGACGTGATGGCGTGGGGGCTGGCGCTGGAACGGCTCGCGATGCTCACGACGGGCGCGGAGGACATCCGCGACCTGCACGGGACGTTAGCCGACCTTGACTTCCTCCGCGGCGCGGAGGTGACCTACTGATGCCTGTCGTCGACATCGATCCCGAGGAACTCCGGGAACTGACCGGCCACGAGGAGAAGGGCGACGAGGAACTGAAATCCGATCTGTTCGGCCTCGGGTTGGAGTTCGAGGGCGAGACCGAGGAGGGCCTCCTGCAGTTCGAGTTCGGCCCCGACCGCCTGGATCGGCTCTCCGTCGAGGGCGTCGCCCGTTCGCTGCGGTATCACTACGGCGACGACCGCGGCGTCGACGTGCCGAGCACGAACGATCCCGACTTCACGTACGTCGTCGACGGCGACGTCCCCGACGAGCGGCCGTACGTCACGGGCGCGATCGTCCGCGGCGTCGATCTCGACGAGTCCGCGCTTGACTCTTTGATCCAGTTGCAGGAGAAACTCCACGCGACGATGGGTCGCAAGCGCGCGAAGGGCGCGATCGGGATTCACGACCTGGTGGCGATCAAGGGCGATGCTCTCACGGACGAGGGTGACGGCAACTCGATCACCTACACGGGAATCGATCCCGACGGCGACACGTTCGTCCCGCTGGACAGCGATCGCGAGATGACGCCCGCCGAGGTGCTCGAAGAGCACCCGACCGGCGAGACGTACGCCGACATCGTCTCCGAGTACGACCGCTACCCGGCGATCTACGACGAACTCGGCCTGTTCTCGTTCCCGCCAGTGATCAACGGTCGCCGGACCGAGGTCTCGACCGAGTCCCGCGAACTGCTCGTCGAACTCACCGGAACGGACCAGTGGACGATCGACCGGATGTGCAACATCATCTGCTACGCGCTCTCGGCGCGCGGCGCGACGATCGAGGAGGTCGAGGTCGAGTACGGCGCGTCGTCGCCGGAGGGCCAGCGAACCCTCGTGCGACCCGACTTCGAGGTCGAGACGAAGTCCGTCTCCCACGACCGCATCGAGACGATGCTGGGCGTCGACCTCGACGTCGACGAAGTCGTCGACCTCTTCGAGCGCTCCGGCCTCGGCGCGGTCGTCGAGCGCGACGACGACGCGGAGACGGCGGCCAGCGGAACCGCCTACGAGGTGTCGATCCCGCCGTACCGGACGGACGTGCTTCATCCCCTCGACCTCGTCGACGACGTCGGCCGCGCGTACGGTTTCGACGAACTCGAACCGCGTTACCCCGACGTGGGGACGGTCGGCGGCCGACACGAGCGTTCGCGGCTCGAAGCCGCGACCAGAACCGCCCTGACCGGCCTCGGCTTCGAGGACCTGCTGAACTTCCATATGACGAGCGAGGCCGAGGCGTACGACCGGATGAACGTCGCGGCCGGCGGCGACTACCTCGGCGGCGGCGACCCGGTCCGGATCACCGAGCCCTACAGCGAGGACTACACGATTCTGCGACCGTGGGCGCTGCCCTCGCTGGTGATGGTCCTGGAGAACAACACCCACCGCGCGTACCCGCAGGACCTCGCGGAGGTCGGCCTCGTGGCCGAGCGCGACGACGACGTGAACACCCGCGTCCGCGAGCGTCGGCACGTCGCGGGCGTTCTCGCTCGCAACGACGCCACCTACGAGGACGCGAAGGCGCGCCTGCAGGCCGTCTGCCGCGACTTCGACGCGGCGTTGGAGACGCCGCCGACCGAGCACCCCTCGTTCATCGACGGCCGCGTCGCCTCGGTCGTGATCGACGGCGAGACCGCCGGCGTCGTCGGCGAACTGCATCCCGAAATCCTGGTCGAGCACGACCTCGAACTGCCGGTGGCGGCCTTCGAGTTCGACCTCGCAGCCCTCGGCGGCGAGTAGCCGCGCCGTCCTCTTCGAGTCCGCTCGTCCGTTCTCTGCCTCGACCGAGTCCCGGTAATCGAGTGACTTAACACGCCGCCCGCCGGTATCTTCTCCCGAGAATGCCGAGCGGAGAATACGACCCCGAAACCGTCGAGCAGAAGTGGCAAGACAGGTGGGTCGACGACGAGACCTACGCGTACGAGGGCGGTGCAGAAGACCCCGATACCGCCTTCTCTATCGATTCGCCGCCGCCGACGGTATCCGGGAGCCTCCACTGGGGGCACGTCTACGGCTTCACGCTGCAGGACTTCGTCGCTCGGTTCAACCGAATGAGAGGAAAGGACGTCTACTTCCCGTTCGGCTACGACGACAACGGCATCGCCTCCGAGCGCCTGGCGGAGGAGGAACTCGACGTCCGCCACCAGGACTACGAGCGCCGGGAGTTCCAGCGGATGACCCAGGAGGTCTGTGCGGAGTACGAGTCGGAGTTCACCGAGAAGATGCAGAACCTCGGGATCTCGATCGACTGGAACCAGACGTACCAGACCATCTCTCCCGAGGTCCGGCGGATCTCCCAGCTCTCCTTCATCGACCTCCACGAGCAGGGTCGCGAGTACCGCCAGCGCGCGCCGGCGATCTGGTGTCCGGAGTGTGAGACGGCCATCTCGCAGGTCGAGACCGAGGACGACGAGCAGCCGAGCCACTTTCACGACATCGCCTTCGAGGTCGTCGGCGAAGACGAAACGTTCACCATCTCGACGACTCGCCCGGAACTCCTGCCCGCCTGCGTCGCGGTGTTCGTCCACCCCGACGACGACGAGAACCAGTACCTCGTCGGCGAGGCGGCGCGGATCCCCCTCTTCGATCAGGAAGTCCCGATCATCGCGGACGAGCGGGTCGATATGGAGACCGGATCCGGCGTCGTGATGTGCTGTACGTTCGGCGACCAGACCGACATCGAGTGGTACCAGGCCCACGACCTCGACCTCCGGATCGCCATCGACGAGTCGGGGACGCTGACCGACGTCGCGGGCGAGTACGAGGGACTCTCCTCCGAGGAGGCCCGCGAGGCGATCGTTTCCGACCTCGACGACGACGGGGCGCTTCTGGACCGTCGCGCGATCACCCACACGGTGAACGTCCACGAGCGCTGCGGGACGAGCGTCGAGTTCCTCGTCAAGGACCAGTGGTACGTCGAACTGCTCGACAAGACCGACGAGTACCTGCAGGCGGGCCGGGAGATGGACTGGTACCCCGAGAAGATGTTCACCCGGTACCGGAACTGGATCGAGGGGCTCCAGTGGGACTGGGCCATCTCCCGGCAGCGCTCCTCGGGCATCCCGTTCCCGGTGTGGTACTGCGCCGACTGCGAGCACGTCGTCCTCGCCGAGAAGGCGTCGCTCCCGGTCGACCCGCTGAGCGACGACCCGCCGGTCGACGCCTGTCCTGAGTGCGGCCACGGGGAGTTCGTCCCCGAGGACGACGTCCTCGACACCTGGGCGACCTCGTCGCTCACGCCGCTGATCAACGCCGGGTGGGACTGGGACGAGGAAGCGGGAGAATACACGTTCGAGAATCCCGAACTCTACCAGTTCGATCTCCGCCCACAGGGTCACGATATCATCTCCTTCTGGCTGTTCCACACGGTCGTGAAGTGCTACGAGCACACCGGCGAGGTGCCGTTCGACAGCGTGATGATCAACGGGATGGTGCTCGACGAGAACAGAGAGAAGATGTCGAAATCGAAGGGGAACATCGTCGCGCCCGACGAGGTCGTCTCGAAGTACCCGGTCGACGCCGCGCGCTACTGGGCCGCGGGGTCAGCCGTCGGCGACGACCTCCCCTACTCGGAGAAGGGCTTGCGCGCGGGCGAGAAGCTCCTCCGAAAGCTCTGGAACGCGTCGAAACTCGTCGAGAGCCTGACCGCGGACGCCCCCGCCGAGTTCGACCACGACGACCTCACCGAACTCGACCGCTGGCTGCTCGCCTCCCTGGACCGGGAGATCGAGCGGGTCACCGATCGCTTCGAGAGCCGGGAGTTCTCGAAGGCCCGCGACGGCCTCCGCGGGTTCTTCTGGCACACGTTCTGCGACGACTACCTCGAAATCGCGAAACAGCGCGTCCGCGAGGGCGACGGCGACGCCTCCGCAGCGTACACGCTCGAAGTCGCTCACCGGCGGTTCCTCGAACTGTTCTCGCCGATCCTCGCGCACGCGACCGAAGAGCTGTGGCACGATATGTACGACGACGACGAGAGCGTCCACAACAGCGGCTGGCCGGAACCGCTCGGCGTCGACGCCGACTTCGAGGCGGGCGAGACCGCGATGGCGGTCGTCGGCGCGCTCCGGAAGTACAAGAGCGACGAACAGCTGTCGATGAACGCCGAACTCGACCGCGTCGAGGTCTGGGGCGACATCTCTGGGTTCGAGGCGGACATCTCCGGCGTGATGCACGTCGATGAGTTGGCGACGCTCGACGAGCGCCCCGCGGTCGAGTCGGTCGTCACCGGCGTCGACCTCGACTACTCCCTGGTCGGTCCGGAGTTCGGTAGTCAGGTCTCCGACATCGAGGCCGCGCTCGCGGAGGGCGACTACGAGACCGCGGACGGCAAACTCCACGTCGCCGGCGTCGAGTTGGCTCCCGAGATGTTCGAGATCGAAGAGGAGCGACAGTACCTCGGCGACGGCGAGATGGTCGAGGCCGGCGACGCGATCGTGATCGTCTACCGCGAGGACTGAGCTTTTTTCTCGTCCTACAGGTCCGCGCCGACCGCTTCCTCGACGTCCGCGAAGCCGTCACGCTCGAGGAGTTCGAGGAGGCCTTCGTTGATGTCGCGCGCGAGCGTCGGCCCCTCGTAGACCAGCCCCGTGTACAGTTGCACGAGGCTCGCCCCGGCACGGATCTTCGCGTACGCGCCCGCGGCGTCCGAGACGCCGCCGACGCCGACGACCGGAACGTCCGTTCGCTCGGCGACGAACCGGACCATCTCGGTCGCCCCCTCCTCGATCGGCTTCCCGGAGAGCCCCCCCTTTTCTGCCCGCTTCGGGCTTTGCAGCCCCGACGGCCGGTCGGTCGTCGTGTTGGTGGCGATGACGCCGTCCAGCTCGAAGTCGTCGACGACGGCGAGGGCGTCCTCGATCGCGGGCTCGGGGAGGTCCGGAGAGAGTTTCACGAGCAGCGGTTCCGCGCCGGCATCGACGAGTTCGCCGAGGATCGCCTCCAGGGAGTCGCGATTCTGGAGTTCGCGCATCCCCTCGCTGTTGGGACAGGAGACGTTGACCGCGAGGTAGTCGGCGACGTCGGCGACCCGCTCGTAGGTGTAGCGGTAGTCAGCGGGCGCGTCGGCGGCGTCGGTCGCCTCTGAGAGCGCGACGTTGACCCCGACGGGAATTCCCGGGTCGGGGCTCGTCCGGAGCCGCTCGCCGACGGCGTCCGCGCCCTCGTTGTTGAGGCCCATCCGATTGACGATGGCCCGGTCCTCGACGAGGCGGAACATCCGCGGCCGGGGGTTGCCGGGCTGCGCGTGCGCGGTGACGCCGCCGACCTCGACGTGGCCGAAGCCGAGCGCGCCGAGCACCGACGGCAGTTCGGCGTTCTTGTCGAATCCGGCGGCGACGCCGATCGGATTTCCGAACGCGTGGCCGAACGCGTCGACGGCGAGTCGGTCGTCGTCGACGGCGAGTCGCTCGCGGAGGCGGTCCTCCAGGGGAGTATGCTGTACGGCCTGCAGACCGCGGTGTACCGCTCCGTGTGCGGTCTCCGCGGGGAGCGAGAAGAGCGCTGGTCTGAGAACGCGGTACGCCGCGCGCATCACAGTACCACCACGCGTCGCGTTCGGTTCGCCCGGTGCGTTCGTGTCGACCGATCGGTCCCTCGGGTCATCGGCGTCTCAGAAGTCGTGTTCGACCGCGTCGGGGTCCGCCTTCTGGATGATGATTTTGCCGTCCCGGACTCGGACGAACACCTCGTCGCCGATCTCCATTCCGGCCACGGCGAGTTCGTCCTCGTGGAGGTTCACGTGGACGTTGTGGTACTCGCCGTCCTCGTCTTTCGCGCCACTCGGGCTGAGCTTCTTTTTCCGAACCATCGGAGCTGTCTAGGCGAAGGTTCGCCGCAGCATATACATAAGTGTTGTTTACGACTCCCCCGCATCCGGCCGCAAAGCGTGGATACCGGTCTCGTTCGAACGGTCGGTGCAGTCGTTCCCCGGCCCACAGCACGGTGTGAATTCGGGTGCACCGCGACGAACCGTCTCGCGCGCTCCCCGCTGTCCTCCTGCCCGCCGGAACGCGCCCGGTGCAATCGTCGTGTCGGAAAGTCCGTGGGTTCGAACCCCGGCGCCGCAGCCGATTTTGCCGATATATTTATGCCAAACTATGTGCATCCTTGACATAGAGGTTTACACCGATGGTACGAGAGGACGGTAAACGGAACTTCGTGATGCTCGAGAACGGCGAAAAGACCAAACAGTTCACCGGCCGGATGCCCCGACAGGCCGCGCTCAAAGCCGCTCGCCGGCTCCAAGGCTACGACTCCTACGAGTCCGAGGACGAGGCGAAGGCCGACGCGACCGAGATCCGCTTGCTCGAACGGGGGACTGACCGCGTGCACGTGTACGACGCGTGGGCGTGGCGGGACACAGCTCCCAACGACAAGCCGGGGTGGATGCAACAGAACGAGGTCTCGACAGTCACGAGAGGGAACGTCTCCAAGCAAGGGATCGAGCACATCGAGAAGTAATCTCCGAGCGCGCCCGCGCGACCCCGAGCTACGCCGCTCGTTAGGGCTGGGCTTCGGTCCCACGGCCTCTCCTGTCCTCTCGGTCGCGCCCGTCGGCAGCCGAACGCTCTCGAACGTCGGTCTCATCCGCATCCGACATCGCTTTCCCGATGCCGTCTCGACTGTTTACTGCGCGGTTACCACCCGACTCGACCGCACGCCCAACGCGTGGGATGACGTGTCGGCCTCCGACCGCGCGATACACGTTTCCTGCGGCGATCTGCGTTGTCCATCGACGGATCTCCGCCGTCCGCTGAACCCCCGTTTGTGTCCGTTCGGTCACCGACCGTCGCAGTCGCGTCCGATTCGGCCGTCGATCCGAGCGGAAATAGCGATACCGACGCCAAATTATCCAAATACTGACTGTTTCATTTCTCGATTTCGTCGGCGCCGATCCGGGACACGTCGGGGGCTTTTCGTGCTCGGCGTCGATCGACGCCCTCCGCTCGCGTGTGCCGAGATGATTTTCGCGTTTCCCGGGGTGTGAAATCGCATAACGAGGCGGGGACGGTTCGACGGCCTTTTATGTTACCCCGGCATTCGTTTAGATACGCGGAAGCCCGGCCGGGACGGCCCGGACGGGACCTTCGACGACCTGGACTCGGAACGCGCCCTCGTCGTCTCGGCTCGAACGCGAGCCGGGAACGATACGATGGGCTTAAGTGTTCAAGTCCAGTTCGGATGAATGCGAAAGACACACCGCGATTGGGTTCGGTTCAACTCCGCGCCCACTCGGACACGCCGACTTCGGTCGGCAAGCGACCCGGATCGGAGCCTTTATGGCTCCGTCCGACGTACGCTTATGTCCGCAAGAGATGAGGATTCCACCCCTGCGGTCCGCCGTACAGATGGGATCTGATGTTAGCCTTGGTGGTTCGGTGACACCTGTCTGGTGTCCACTGAACCACTGAACGGACCACGCAATGATTGGTGATTCTCTCC